>JAICLV010000201.1 GCA_025925185.1 Acidothermaceae bacterium | reverse complement strand
GTTGGACGACCCGCGGGTAACCGAACTGGTGCGCATCCCGATGCTGCCAGGACTGCGTTCACTGAACCTGTCGAACGCCGCGTCGATTGCGGTCTATGAGGCCTGGCGGCAGAACGGGTTCGCTGACAGCGCCGAGAGCGCAAGCACGGACGGCATCTTCACCTGAGTTCGACGATCGAGTCAACGTCGCTGGTCAGCAGCTCGCGGTCGTCGTCTTCCGCGATCGGCACTTCACGGGCCCGATCCGCCCAAAGTTTGGCTTCCTCCGCATCCCCGCCCACGGCATAGGCGCGGGCCATGGCCTCGTAGCAAAAAGCCAGATCGAAGTCGGCGAGTCGACTCGCCTCGCAAATCTCAAGAGCCCGTTTCGCGTGATGCAGCGCAGGCTCGAACCGCCGCAGCGTCGCGTACACCCGCGAGCACTGCCATTCCCCGCGAACGAAGTTCGCCGCCGACCCAACCCGCGACCAGTGCAAGCACGACGCGTGCGCCATGTGCGTCATCCGCGCGTCGTCGTCCGGGCTGCGGCCTGGCTTTTCAAGCAGCGCCCACACGTCGTTGAACAGGCCCTTCGCGAGCGTGCGCTCGGTTTCCTCGTCGAGCACGTCGGCGCTGGAAGCACGCGCTGCCATCGACTGCCATCCTTTCGCGATCACCTGATCGGTGCCGTGCAGTTTGAGTTGGACGTCGGTGAGCTCAGCCTCAAGCTGCACGCGGTGCGCCCGCAGCAGGTCGGCGACCGCGGCGGCCTGTGGCGCGGGGCCAAGCGACTTGATCTGATCGAGCGGAACACCAAGGTCGCGCAGCACCCGCACAAGCGTCGCGATGCCGACTTGGTCGGAACGGTAACGGCGATACCCGGTGGTCGCGTCGACCTCGGCGGGCGTTAGGAGACCAACCCGGTCGTAGTGCCGCAACGCCTTCGCGGTCAATCCGCTGCGGCGCGCGACCTCCCCAACCGTGAGCAACCTGTCGACGTCCACGCACCGAACGGTAGAGCCCTGCCGCGGGGGAAGGTCAACAGGGTTGACGCCCTACCGCCGCCCCGCCGCCGAGTGAAGGGGAAACGGGTCTAGTGCGATTCGCGGCTGACCTCGTCACCGCTGGAGCCGACCAGGAAGTCGAGGTCGGCGCCGGTGTCGGCCTGCGCCACGTGGTCGACGTACAGCTTCTCCCATCCGCGCAGCGGCGCGGCATAGCCCGCATGAGAAGCAGGCGTGCGGGTGCGCAACTCCGCGTCGGGAATGTCGATGTCGAGCCGGCGCGTGTCGACGTCGAGCACGATCGGGTCGCCGGTGCGCACCAGTGCCAGCGGCCCGCCCGCAGCCGCTTCTGGTGCTACGTGCAAAACCACTGTGCCGTAGGCGGTCCCGCTCATGCGCGCGTCGCTGATACGCACCATGTCGCGCACACCTTGGGCGAGCAGTTTCTCGGGCAACGGCAGGTTGCCCACCTCCGGCATGCCGGGATAACCCTTGGGGCCGCAGCCGCGCAACACCAGCACGCTATTGGCGTCGACGTCCAGTGATGGGTCGTCAAGCCGGGCCCGGGCGTCCTCGATGGTGTCGAAGACCACGGCCCGGCCGCGGTGCTTCAACAACTCCGCGGTCGCTGCGGCCGGCTTGATCACCGCGCCGTCGGGGCAAAGATTTCCACGCAGCACGGCGATTCCAGCCTCGGGCAACAGCGGTGACGAGCGTCTCCTGATGACGTCCTCGTCGTAGATCTCGGCGTCGTCGAGGTAGTCGACGAGCGGCTTCCCGGTGATCGTGACGGTGTCGCCGTCGAGCAGGTCGCGCACTTCGCGCAGCGCGGCGAGCAGTCCGCCGGCGCAAAACAGGTCGTCCATCAGGTGCCGCCCCGCGGGTAGCAAATCGACCAGCAGCGGCACGTGCGAACCGATGCGGTCGAAGTCGTCCAGCGAAAGGGGAACGCCGAGCCGACCCGCGATCGCAAGCAAGTGCACGATCGCGTTGGTGGAGCCGCCGATCACCGACAACGTGACAATCGCGTTCGCGAACGAGCCGAACGTCATGACATCGCTCGGTCGCCGCCCGGCGTCGACGAGCTCGACGATCCGCTTGCCCGCCTCATGCGAGCGCTCCAACAAGCGGCTATCTGGCGCTGGAATTCCAGCCGTGCCAGGCAAAGTCATGCCGAGCGCCTCGGCCATGCAGGCCATCGTCGACGCGGTGCCCATCGTGTTGCAGTGCCCACGGCTGCGGATCATCGACGACTCGGCGTCGAGAAAGCGCTGCCGGCTAAGGGTTCCTGCCCGAACCTCTTCGCTCAGCCGCCACACGTCGGTGCCGCAGCCTAGCGGCACGCCGCGGAAGTGCCCGGTGAGCATCGGGCCACCGGGCACCACCAGCGCGGGCAGGTTCACCGACGACGCGGCCATCAGCAAGGCTGGGATCGTCTTGTCGCACCCTCCGAGAAGCACCACGCCGTCAACAGGGTTGGCGCGGATCATCTCCTCGATCGACATCGCCGCGAGATTGCGGAACAGCATCGCGGTCGGCCGCATCTGCGTCTCGCCCATCGACATCACCGGCATGTCGAGCGGCACGCCGCCCGCCTCCCAGATGCCCGCCTCGACGCTCTTTGCGACGTCCGTCAAGTGCATGTTGCACGGCGCGAGATCCGACGCGGTGTTGGCGATCGCGATGTGCGGACGACCCTCGAACGCGTCGCTCGGCAAGCCGCGGCGCATCCACGCGCGGTGGATGAACGCGTTGCGGTCATCGCCCGCGTACCAGATTTGACTGCGCCGCGCGCGTGTTTCGCCAGATGCCGACATCATCGCCCCTTCGAGGTGCTCGCCCCGCCATGATGTCATCGTGCGCGCATTCGTCATCAACGGTCCAAAGCAAGCGGGTGTCGTCGAGGTCGACGCACCGGTCGCCGAACGCGGGCAGGTGGTCGTCGACGTCGAGCGGGTCGGCGTGTGCGGCACCGACATGGAACTTTTCGCCGGCAGCATGCCGTACCTGCTCGAAGGCCACGAGAAATATCCGCTGCGCCCCGGCCACGAGTGGGCCGGCACGGTCAGCTCGATCGGGCCGGGTGTCGACGAGTCCTGGCTCGGCGCGCGCGTCACCGGCGACACCATGCTCGGTTGTGGCGTGTGCGCCCGCTGCCTGCGCGGCCGCCATCACGTCTGCGAAAACCGTTACGAGATAGGCATTCGCGGTGGTTGGCCGGGTGCCCTGGCCGAGCAGTTGCCCGTGCCCGTGACTGCCCTGCACCGGTTGCCCGACACGATGTCGTGGACGACGGGAGCTCTCGTCGAGCCAGCGGGATGTGCTTTGCGCGCGGTCGACGCCGCGAACATCAGCGCGGGTGACCACGTCTGCGTGTGGGGCCCTGGCACGCTTGGCCTGCTGATCCTTCAGTTCGCCACCGCCCGCGGCGCGCTCGTCGATGTCGTCGGCATCGACGACGCTCGGCTGACACTGGCGAAGCAGCTCGGCGCCCAGCGCACGGTCCTGCATCCCGACCTGCGTGACGACGCCCGCTATGAGGCGGTGATCGACGCGAGCACGTCGTCCGAGGCGTCGGCACGCGCGATCAAGCAGGTGGAGCCCTCGGGCCGCGTCGTGCTCGTGGGGCTCGCCTCGACGCCCAGTGCGATCGACACCCGCGATCTTGTGTTCAACGACGTCACGATAGTCGGCATCCTCGCCGCGTCGGCGGGCCTGGACGGCGCGATCGCGACGTTCGGGACCGGCGCGATCCAGACCGACCCCCTCGTCGCCGCGACGGTCACGTTGGACGACGTGGCCGACGTGCTAGCGGGGCGTCGTCCAGAGAACGCAGGGCCAGGCCCGAAGATCCACGTGGACCCGCGGGCCTGACCCTGAGTCCCGGCTAGGGCCGCGCCTCGAAAACGAGGTTGAACGGCGTCTCGGTGGCGCGGCGGAAGCGGGTGAAGCCGGCGTCCGTGGCCACCCGGCGGATCGC
>JAICLV010000065.1 GCA_025925185.1 Acidothermaceae bacterium | reverse complement strand
GCGCCGGTGGCGCCGGTCGCGGACGCGATGAGGGCGCCTGAAGCGCCAAGCGCGGCGATGAAGCCGCCGAGTCGCCATGCCTTGCCAATTGCCATATCCGTGTCCCTCCGTCTTCCCTGTCCGTCAGGGCGATCAGATTCACGCCAGGGCGGCGTTGTCCGCGTCCAAGGCTGGCGAAAACCCGGCAACGCGGCATCACCAAAATTGCGGAGACGTGTCGTGCCGCGAATCGCGTAGCTTGTTCCGCAACACGACCTGCCTAGTCACCGTCATGGCGCCTGGCTAGCCCGAACGGGCGGCCGAGCGCCCAGGTAGTCATGCGACGAAGGTCCAAAGGGCGGATGACAGTGTCCGACCGCAGGGCTACCGTCTGGCAACGTGGGGACAGCGGTAAGCACGGGGTTCAGCGGACCTGATCGGCGCGCGGTCAGTCCGACCGATTTGTGGGGTGCGTCCAGCTTTCGGCTGCTCCTGATTGTGTCGGCCGCGGTAGCCACGGCGATGGCATGTCTGCCGTTGGCCGCCAGCCTCATCCCGGGTCGTCTTCCGGGCGACGGATGGCCGATCGCGGCGGCGTCCGGAGTTGTCGGCCTTGTCGCGATCGCCGGCTGGCTCGGTGCGTGGGTGTTCTCCGGAAGGGCGTGGCCCGCCTACGTGGGCCTGGCGCTGGCGCCGGGTTGGGTGATGGCCGAGATCGCCGGAACACCGCTTGGCTCGCTCGGTCGAGAGTCCGCCGCCGCACTCGCGGGCTTGCTGCCGCCGATTGTGGCGCTAGCGCTGGCCCATCGCGCGCGTCGGTCTCCCGACGTCGACACCACCCTTCGCCCCTTCCACCTGCTCGGCGGTCTCATGGTTGGCACCGTGAGCCTGTTCGGTGTCGTGATGCTGGCGAGCGAGCGCGTCCCCGAGACACCGAACGTCGTGGTCGCGGTGTGCGGTGTCGCGGGCGCCGCGGCCTGGTTGCTCGCCGGGCAGGTGTTCCGCCGGGCGGACGGTCTTTGCGTGTCCGATCGGCGCAGCCTCGCGCTCGCGCTGTGTGCCTTCGGGGCCGCCGCTCTCGAGCGCACGGCGGGCCGGTTGCATCCCGACGACGATGTGGCGTCGTGGGCGTTCAGCGGCGCGCGGTCGGTCGTCTTGGTCGGTTGGGTGCTGCTCCTCGCCGCGGCGGCACATTCCATCGTTCGCGCGCGGCGCGCCTACAACGCCCGGCAACGCGACCTGCGGGTCGCGCGTGACGCCATCGCCGACGGTCTCGCCGAGCAACGGAGGCGCATCGAGGAGCGGCGACACGACCTGCGTTCGCTCGTTTCGGGAATTCAGGGCGCGTCGACGACGCTGGCGCGCTATCGCGCCTTTCTCGACGCCGCCGAGCAACGTGACTTGGAGGCCGCGCTCCTTTCCGAAATCGACCGACTGCAACACTCCATCAACGCCGAGGCAGGTCGGCAGGAGCGATTCGCGTTGCGCGACGCGCTCGGCCCGGTGATCACCGCCGAGCGGGCCCTAGGCGCGCAGGTGAACGCCGACCTGCCCAACGTCGAGGTTCTCGGTCGCGCCGACGCGACCGCGGCCCTGGTGCAAAATCTTGTCACCAACACCCGCCGACACGCGCCGGGCGCCACCGTCTCGATCACGGCTCACGCCGGCGCCGGCGACCTCGTGCTTGTCGTCTCCGACGATGGGCCGGGGATGCCGCCCGCTTTGCGCGAACGGGTTGCCGCGCTTTTCGAGAGTGGCCCTGTCCCGGCCCGACAACCGTCGATCCCGCGACAGCCCAGCGCCGACGGCCACGGTCTTGGGCTGGCGATCTGCGCAAGGCTGGCCGCGGAGCAGGGAGGTCGGCTCGAGTTGAGTCCGGTCAGCGCCGGCACCACCATCCAGCTGACCCTGCGGCTCGCCGCTGGCCACCTCGTCGGAGACCCGCGATGACGGCGTCACCCGGTGTCGCCGATCTGCCGCTGCAGCGGCGGCTCATCGGCGTGCGAGTCGGTCTTATTGAAGACCACACGCTGCTGGCTCAAAGCTTGCTGCTGACCCTTCGCTCCGAGGGTGCCGACGTCGAGGTCATCGAGGTGCCCCGCCGCGGCGGCGTGGCGGCTGTCGTCGAGCCCTGCCTTCGACACCGACCGCACGTCGTCCTGCTCGACCTCAGTCTCGGCGAGGGCGCCATCGACGGCGATCAACTCATCGCGCCACTCGTGCGGATCGGCACCAAAGTGGTCATGTTGACCGGGTCAACCGACGCCGCGCGGTTGGGCGGTTGCCTTGAGCTCGGCGCGATCGCTGTCATCGCGAAGGCGGAGCCACTCGACTTCTTGGTCGAGCAGGTGCGGCGCGCGGCGCATGGCGAACGGGTGCTCACGGCTCAGCGCCGGCTTGACCTGCTGCTCGAAGGCAGGAAAGAGCGGGCCGAACGCGAGCAGCGGCTCGCGCCGTTCGAGTCATTGACCGAACGCGAGCAGCAGGTGCTCGCCGAGTTGGTGCACGGTCATCAGGTCGAGGAGATCAGCCACCGCATGTTCGTCAGCGCCGCAACGGTGCGCACCCACGTCCGCGCGATCTTGCAGAAGCTCGGCGTGCGGTCTCAATTGGCGGCGGTCGCGCGGGCGCGTGAGGTCGGTTGGGAAGACTGAAGCGGAACGCTCGCGGCAACTAGTAGGACGTCCTAGTATCGAGAGAACAGGCTAGGACGACCGGAGGCCGCCGTGGACGCCGAAGCCATCGAAGCCGGCCGCGCGCGCTGGCAACAACGCTACGACGCCGCGTCGCGCAAAGGTTCGGCAGTGCGCGCAACCCGCTCGGGTATCCCCGTCGAGGCTGTCTACGGGCCGCCCACCGGCGTCGCCGACCCGCGCTTCGAGCGCATCGGCTGGCCGGGGGAGTTCCCGTTCACCCGTGGTCTCTACGCGAACGGCTATCGCGGTCGACCCTGGACCATCCGGCAGTTCGCCGGCTTCGGCAACGCCCGGCAGACCAACGAGCGCTACCGCATGCTGCTCGCGGCGGGTGGGGGCGGGCTGTCGGTCGCGTTCGACATGCCGACGCTGATGGGCCGCGACTCCGACGACTCGCGCGCGCTTGGCGAGGTCGGTCACTGCGGAGTGGCCATCGATTCCGCCGCCGACATGGAGGTGTTGTTCGACGGCATCAAGTTGGCCGACGTCACGACGTCCATGACCATCAGCGGGCCTGCCGTGCCGGTGTTTTGCATGTACGTGGTCGCGGCCGAACGTCAGGGTGCCACCGCACGAGACCTCAACGGCACGCTGCAAACGGACATCTTCAAGGAGTACATCGCGCAGAAGGAGTGGCTGTTCCCGCCGCAGCCGCACCTGCGCCTGATCGGCGACCTCATGGAGTTCTGCACGGCAGAAATGCCTGCGTACAAGCCACTTTCGGTCTCGGGCTACCACATTCGCGAGGCAGGATCAACCGCCGCTCAAGAACTCGCGTTCACCCTCGCCGACGGATTCGCGTATGTCGAATTAGGTCTGTCGAGGCATCTCGACATCGAGGCGTTCGCACCGCAACTGTCGTTCTTCTTCGACGCCCACATCGACTTCTTCGAGGAGATAGCGAAATTCCGTGCCGCTCGCCGCATCTGGGCGCGCTGGATGCGCGACGTCTACGGCGCCAAGACGGAGAAGGCGCAGTGGCTGCGCTTCCACACCCAAACGGCCGGCGTCTCGCTCACCGCGCAGCAGCCCGACAACAACATCGTGCGCACGGCGGTCGAGGCGCTCGCGGCTGTGCTCGGCGGCACCAACTCCCTGCACACCAACGCTCTCGACGAGGTGCTCGCGTTGCCGAGCGAGCGCGCCGCCGCGATCGCGCTGCGGACCCAGCAGGTGCTGCTCGACGAGACTGGCATCGCGAACGTCGTCGACCCGCTCGGTGGCTCGTGGTACCTCGAGGAGCTGACCGATCAGATCGAGGCTGAGGCGGAGGTGATCTTCGAGCGCATCCGGTCCCTCGGTGGGGACGGCACGATGACCGCGGGCATCCTTCGCGGCATCGACGACGGATGGTTCACCGGCCGGATCGCCGACGCCGCCTTCCGCGAGCACGAACTGCTGCAGACCGGCGAGCAGCGCGTCGTCGGCGTCAACGCACACACCGACGCGGTCGAGCCGCCGCTGGAGATCCTGCGCGTCTCCCACGAGGTCGAGCGCGACCAGCGCGCCGCGCTCGCCGTCCGAAAGCAATCCCGGGACGACGCGGCCGTCGCCGCCGCGCTCGCCGCCGTCCGCGACGCGGCCCGCTCGGAGGCCAACATCATCGAGCCGCTGCTCGACGCCGCCCGCGCCGAGGCGACTTTGGGCGAGATGTGCCAGCTGCTAGTAGCCGAGTGGGGCGCCTACGCCGAGCCGCCGCAGGTCTGATTCTCGGTACACGTTCCGTACACGTAACGTGTACCGTCGATGTATGAGCAAAGTCCGCACCAACATCGAGCTGGAAGAAACCTACGTCCAGGCGATCATGGACCGATTCGGCGTGCACACAAAGACCGAGGCTGTCAACCTCGCCTTACGCCACCTCGCCGGTGATCCGATGACCCGAGAGCAGGCTCTCGCCATGCGCGGCGCGCACGCGGTAGGCGAGGTTCCCGAAGACAAAGCCCCCCGTGGCGTGGCGTGATCCTCGTCGACACCTCGGCGTGGGTCGAGTTCGATCGAGCAACCGGTAGCGCCACCGACACGCGGCTGCGCGAGCTCATTGCAGCGGGCGAATCGATCGCGGTGACCGAGCCAATCATCATGGAACTCCTCGCTGGCGCGCAAGATGACCGCCGCGAGTCGGATCTGCGCCGGATGTTGCTCGCATTCCGGCTGCTGCCGTTCGACGGCGCGAGCGACTTTAACGCCGCCGCCCGCATTTATCGCCGCTGCCGTGCTGTCGGCGTCACGCCGCGCGGACTCATCGACTGCACGATCGCGGCCGTCGCATGGCGCGCCGGGGCAAGTTTGCTTGCGTGCGACCGCGACGTGATTCAGGTCGCGCGCGTCATCGGCCTCGGCGTCGAAGCCACGCGATAGGTCCTCGTGTCATCACCTACCGCCTGTTGGCCGGCGCGGTGATCGGCCTCGTCACGCGGCGCTGCCGCCTCGCCGTGGTAACACTCGCGTCGCGGCGCGCCGCGAGATGCCCGATGATGGAGCTATGAACTACTCGCCGAGATTCGCCGGAGCAGTCCCGCTCGACGCCCTCGCCGCCCGCTCGCAGGCGGCGCCGCCGTCCGCGCCCTCGTCGTCCGAAGCACCTTCAAACGGGACGACGAACGGCGGGCCGCCGGTTACCGTGATCGACGTCAGCGAGGCGACGTTCCAGCGCGACGTGATCGACCGATCGATGACCGTGCCCGTCGTGATCGATTTCTGGGCGGCGTGGTGTGGGCCATGCAAGCAGCTGTCGCCGATCTTGGAGAAGCTCGCGGCCGCGGACGGCGGCGCGTGGGTGCTGGCGAAGGTCGACTGCGACGCCAACCAGCGGCTCGCTGCGGCGGCCGGGGTGCAGGGTATTCCGGCCGTGAAGGCGGTGTGGCAGGGCGGCATCGTCGGCGAGTTCACCGGCGCGGTGCCCGAGCCGGAGCTGCGCGGCTGGCTCGACCAGCTACTGCAGGGCACCGGGGCGCAGCCTCCGGCATCGGGGGCGGCCGCCGCCGAGGTCGAAGACCCCATGGTCGTCGAGGCGGAGGACGCGTTCGCCCGCGGCGACTACGACTCCGCTGAGCGGGTGTATGAGGCAATCCTGGCGCAGGCCCCCGGCGACGCGGTCGCCATCAGCGCCTTGGCCGGCGTGCGATTGTTCCGCCGGGCCGAGAAGCTCGATCCCGCTGCCACCCGCGCGGCCGCGGAGGCCGCGCCCGACGACCTCGACGCGCAGTTCGCCGCCGCCGACGTCGACATGATCGCCGGTAACACCGCCCAGGCGTTCGCTCGGCTGGTCGATCTCGTGGTGCGCACGAGCGGCGCCGACCGCGATCGGGCGCGGATGCATCTGCTCGGACTCTTCGAGGCCGCCGGGCCCGATGATCCAGCGTTGCCGCGCGCGCGCGCCGCCTTGAGCAGGGCGTTGTTCTGAGGCGAATTCAAGCTGACCTGCCCACCAGCCGGCGAGCGAAACCGACGACTCGCATATTTAACAGAACTGTCGTGCACACGACTGCCTCTGGTGGGATTCTCGACCGATAAAACTCACGCTGAGCAGCCGCCTAAGCCGGCAAGGACGCCGAGGTCGAATTCGCCGAATAAAATCGTCGTACCGCCGGGTTCGATGGTTAACGAGTTGGCTGCGTCGATTTCACTTTCTCGAAACCACCGGGCCGGTCTGAGTGTTCTAGGCTGGCTGCCGTTCGCTTACCGCGCCGCGGCTTTCTTTGGGAGGTGCACCATGGCCCGCACAACGGCGATGGGGCTACCGCCGCGCGACCGTCCTGGCCGCGCGAGTGTCACGTGTGGAATTCACATTCGCATGTGACGGCCGCTCTTTAACGGCCTGTTCAGCGCGATCCCGCGCTGAGTTCCGCTGATCATCGACCGCGTAGACGTACCACAAACCCGGCTGAGCCTTCGCGCGGCCATTTTCGCATGCGATTTCACCGATTCTGCGAGTGATCAATCGCGCGCGTTGACGGCTGCTGCGACCGCCTCGGCTCGTAGGAAGAGCTCGTAGGAAGAGGAAGAATGAATCAGACGACATTGGATCGTGCGCCGCTGCTGGATTCTGCCAGGTCCGCGCGCCCGACCCGATATCTCCCGTCGCCACCGACTGACCGTGAACGAGACCTTTACCTCGGGCCGCAGCACCGCTGGGTGACACCGCTGTCGTTTCTCGGCTACATCTTGATCGTTATCAGCGTCGCGCTATTCGTGATGCGCCGATATTGGACGGCGTTTCTATTCGCCCCGTTGCTGATCAGCACGGCGGGCACCACGGTCTCCCTGCTCACGTCGTCCAGGAGGCGGCGGATCTCGCTCGAGCAGCATCGGCGCCGGGTCGATGAGTGGATGCCGGACGTGCTGCCGAGTGTCGACGTCTTCCTGCCGTCGGCAGGCGAGGACCTCGAGGTGTTGACGAACACGTACACGCACGTGTCGCGGCTGGAGTGGACCGGTGATCTCGTCGTGTACGTGCTCGACGACTCGGGTCGCGAGAGCGTGCGGCGGCTGGCGGCGTCGTTCGGCTTTCGGTATCTCAGCCGTGCTGACAAGGGCCGGATGAAGAAGGCCGGCAACCTGCGGTTCGGCTTCGAGCACTCCCGCGGCGACGTGATCGCCGTTTTCGACGCCGACTTCGTCCCGCGTCGCGACTACCTGTTCGAGCTCGCTCCGTATCTCGACGAGCCGGACGTCGCGATCGTGCAGTCGCCGCAGTTCTTCGACGCTGACAAGTCGATGAACTGGCTGCAGCGCGCCGCCGGCGCCACGCAGGTGCTCTTCTACCGCTGGGTGCAGCCGTCGCGCGACCACAGCGGCGCGGCGATCTGCGTCGGCACCAGCGCGCTGTACCGACGCTCGGCGCTGGAGCGGTCCGGCGGGTTCGCGCAGATCGGGCACAGCGAAGACGTGCACACCGGCGTCAACCTGCTCGCCGTCGGCTATCGACTGCGTTACGTGCCGACCGTGGTCAGCAAGGGGATGTGCCCCGACTCCTTCGACCAGTTCGCCACCCAGCAATATCGCTGGTGCACGGGCAGCATGAGCCTGCTGTTCTCGAGGCGGTTCCACCGGCTCGATCTGTCGGTCATGCAGCGGCTGTGCTTTTGGTCGGGCTTTTTGTACTACATCACGACGGCGCTCAACGTGTTCGTGATGCTGATCCCGCCGATCATCATGGGGTACTTCGCGGCGGGTCAAGTGCGCATGTCGAACTACGTGTTCGTGGCGATGGCGTTGATCGTCCGGCAGGCGGTGGTGCCGCTCATCACGCTCGAGCGCGAGTCGCTTCTCGGCTTGGCCAGAATCCAGACAACGTACAGCTTCTCGCACGCGGTCGCGTTGTGGGATGTGATCCGGGGGCGGACCGACTCATGGGTGGCGACCGGCGCTGCCGGCGGCTCGCCGACCGCGGTGCGCGTGCGACGGGTGGCGGCCGTGTGGTTCGTCGCCGTCCAAGCCCTGTTGTGGGGCGCGATCGCGTGGCATGCGCCGCAGTACGGCATGGAGCGGTACTGGCCGTACATCGCGACGGCGTTGCTGAACCTCTACATCGGGCTGCCGATCGCCTTGGGCTGGACGCGGCTTCCGTGGCGTCGTCCGAAGGTGGCGGTGGTGCCGGCATGAGCGCTGTCTTCCGCGGCCTCCGCCGCTCCGGTCCTCGCTCCGCTTCGATCCTCGCTTTGGAGGCCGCGTGAGTACGACCGTCATCGACCTGCGCGACGGCAGGCAACCGATCCGGCATCGTGCTCCGGGCACCCATCGCGCTCCTTCCCGCACTCGGCGCTTTTTCTGCTCCCCTTGGCTGTGGCTGCCGCTGATCTGCTCCGTGCAGGTCGCACTCGCCGTCCGGCACGGGTTGAACACGAACGCCTTCGAAGACGAGGGCCTGTACGTCTACACCGGCCACCGGATGATCCAGCACATCCTGCACGGGGCCTTTTTGTCCGAGTACCCGGGCGCGTTCTTCTCAGGCGCGCCTGGGCTTTACCCGGTGCTCGCCGCGATGGCGGACGGCGTCGGCGGCCTCGAGGCGGCGCGCGACGTCAGCCTGTTCTTCGCCGTCGCCACGACGCTCGCCGTGTACGGCATCGGCAACCGGCTCTTCGGCAGGTTGGCCGGGATCATCGGTGCGGCCAGTTTTGTGCTTTGTGGCTCGGTCATCTACATCTCGCATTTCGCGACGTACGACTCGATGATGATGGCGCTCGTCGCGCTCGCGGCGTGGCTCGCGATCGCGAGCGCGCAACGCGACGGTCTGGCGTGGGGTCCGCTCGTCGGCCTGTTGCTGGCGCTGGCGTTTCTCACGAAGTACGCGGGCGCGGCCTACGCGCCGATCGTCATCGGGCTCGCCGTCGTCGTCGGATATCCCATGTACGGCAGGAAGATCTTGCGGCGCGCGATCTTCACGGCCATCGCCACCCTGGTGATCGCGTACTCGGTGATCGAACTGTGGGGGCGCAGCATGGTGCCCGGCATCCAGTCGACGACGTCGAGTCGTACCGTGCTAAGCCACGCCACGCCGGGCTTCCTCCTCAAAGAAGTCGCGACGTGGGTCGGCCCCTGGCTGCTGCTCGCCTTGATCGGCGGATTGTTGAGGCTGCGCAGGCAGGCGTTGCTGGTGGCGCTGCTGATCCTCGGGGCCGTCATCGGGCCGCTCGACCAAGTGCGTATCGGCGAAGCCACGTCGCTTGCGAAGCACGTCGCGTTCGGCATCGTCTTTGCCGCGCCGCTGATAGGAGACCTGTTCGCGCGCGGATTTCGCCGAGCCGGGGGAGGGCGCGTCGTCACTGGGCTTGCGTTCATCGGTGTGCTGGCAGCACTCGCCACGTCGGGCCTGCGGTACTCCCATCAGTTCATGACCGGGTGGGTCGACGACACACCGCTTCGGCCGGTGCTCGCGAAGGCGATCGCGCAACATCCCGATCAGAAGATCCTCGGCGAACGTTACGCGCCGCAGCGTTACGAACTGCGCAAGCAGACTGCGCCCAACCAGTGGAACGACACCTATTACTTCAGCTACGACGGCAAGGTGAACAAGCCCGCGTACGCCGAGGCGATCGACCAGCACTACTTCGGCGTCATCTACCTGGACCAGACGACGCCGTTCGGCCAGTACGTCTTCGACTACCTGAAGTCGCACCCCGGCTATTACCACCTCTCGACCAAAGTGCCGCGCTACCTGCACGGGGAGCTCGTCGGGCATTGGTCGGTCTTCGCCGCGCCGACGCCGGGCGGTGACGGCTGATGTCGTCGGTCACGATCGTCGTTCCGACGTTCAACGAGTCGGACAACGTCCCTGAGTTGGTGCGTCGCCTTGACGCAGTTCGAGACGACGCGCACATCGACGAGGTCATCTTCGTCGACGACTCGACCGACGAGACGCCCGCTGTGATCGAGCGGACGTCGCACAGTGCCGCGCTTGCGGTGCGGCTGCTTCATCGCGCCGGCGCGGAACGCACCGGGGGACTCTCGGGTGCGGTGGTCGCCGGAATCGCCGCGGCGCAATCGCCGTGGGTCCTGGTGATGGACGCCGACCTGCAGCATCCGCCGGAGGACGTGCCCCGATTGATGGCGGCGGCTGATGGCTCGGACGTCGACACCGTTGTCGCGTCGCGCTACTGCGCAGGCGGTGGCGCGCACGGCCTCGACGGCGGCTTGCGCAGGCTGGTGTCGACCGGTTCGACCCGGCTCGCCGCGCTGCTCTTTCCCTTACGGCTGCGGCGGTGCACCGACAGCATGACCGGCTTCTTCGCGGTGCGCCGCGAGGCGATCGACCTCGACTCCCTGCGGCCACGCGGTTTCAAGATTCTGCTGGAAATCCTGGTGCGGCACCGGGTGCGTGTCGTCGAAGTGCCGTTCGTGTTCGCTCAGCGGCACAGCGGAGACTCGAAAGCCTCGATTCGCGAGGGGTTTCGTTTCGTCGTCCAGCTCGCCGCGTTGCGCTGGCACCTGTGGTGGGCGACCAAGCGGGCGCGCGAGATGGTGACGTTCGGCGCCGTCGGCGTACTCAACCTGCTGATCGATGTCGGGCTCTTCAACGTCCTGCTGCTCGGACTGCGCCACGACGCGGCGATCGCCAAGGCGATCTCGACAACCGCGGCCACGGTTAGCTCCTACTACATGAACCGCCACTGGACGTGGCGCGATCGGATGCGCTCCGGCGTGCACCGCGAGCTGCCGCTGTTCGCGGCATTCTCTGCGGTCGGACTCGGGATTGCCGAGGCTTGCCTATGGATCTCACACGACGTGCTCGGGTACACCTCGGCACTCGCGGACAACGTCGCCGCCAATGGTTTCGGGCTGGCGCTCGGCATGGTGTGGAGGTTCCTGTCGTTCAAGAAGTGGGTGTTCACCGCGCCGCTGGTGCCGGCAGAGCCAACGGCCCCACCGGCCGACGCGGTGGCGCGCGTTCGTCATCCGCGAAAGCTGCTGTCGCGCTCGTAGCGCTCGCCGTGCTGGTCACCTCAGTTGTGTTGTCGGTGACGTCGTCGCCAGGTCGACGGTCGGTGCCGCGCTTCGGTGTGTACACCGGTCCGGGAGCCACCGGCGTCGCCGCGGCGAAGAATTTCGAGCGGACGACGGGAGCGCCGTTGTCGCAACAGTTGGACTTCGCCTCGGCCGACAGTTGGGACGGCATCACTGGACCGCCGTGGCTGCTCGACCCGCACGCGGCCGCAAGGCTTCGGCTGGAGTATTCGCTGCCGATGTTCCCTGAAGGCGAAGGGAACTCCTTGGCGGCTTGCGCGACCGGGCGCTACGACGGCCACTGGGGCGAACTCGCACACAATTTGGTCGCGGCCGGCCTCGCCGACACGATTGTGCGGCCCGGCTGGGAGTTCAATGGCGATTGGTATGCGTGGGCCGCGAAGGGCCGTACCCAGCAGTACGTCGCGTGCTTCCGGCACATCGTCACCGTGCTGCGCGCCGAGCCGCACCAGCGATTCCAGTTCGACTGGAACCCGACCGTCGGCGCTGCTGAATTTCCTGCAGAGCTGGCGTATCCCGGTGACAAGTACGTCGACTTTGTTGGTGTCGACGCCTACGACACGTCGTCCTGGAACCGCTTGTTCGGAGGCGACCACGGCCTGCGGTTTTGGAGCCGGTTCGCGGCGGATCACCACAAGCCGGTGGCGATACCGGAGTGGGGCGTCGCCGGCGGTGGCGGTGGTCGGGGTGACGACCCGCAGTACGTCGACCGGATGTTCGCGTTCATGACGAACGCGAGAAACCACGTCGCCTACGAGCAGTACTTCGACGTCACTTCGTCGGTGGCAGCGCACGGGATCGACCGGGGAACGCTGTTCCCGCGCTCGCGCGACGCGTTCATCGATTGGACGCGCAAGCTCACCGGGTCAGGCCGCGCTTGACCGCGCGCGCTCGATCCGGTTACGGCCGTGCCGCTTGGCCCGATACATCGCGTCGTCCGCCGCGCGTATGAGTTCCTCGTGTAACGCGACGCCGTCCCACGCGGCGACACCCGCGGAGAACGTTTGTCCGAGCGGCGTCACGCTTTGCAGTCGCGAGAGCACGACGTCGACCTCACGCACGCACGTGTTGGGCAGCACCAGCACGAACTCCTCCCCGCCGACGCGGGCGAGCATGTCGATGGCCCGCAATTGCCCCGACCAAGCGGCGGCCGCCGACTTCAGCAGGTGGTCGCCGGCGAGGTGCCCGAACTCGTCGTTGAATCGCTTGAAGTGGTCGAGGTCGAGCATGACGAGCGTGAGGGGCTCACCGGTTCGGCAGGAGCGAGTGAGCTCGCGATCGAGTGCCTCCTCGAAGGACCGTCGGTTGGCAATGCCCGTGAGCGGGTCGGTCGAGGCTGCGCGTTGGAGGCTTT
>JAICLV010000098.1 GCA_025925185.1 Acidothermaceae bacterium | reverse complement strand
GCCGACGCCGAGAGCAGCAAGCCCGCGCCGGACATCTTGCAGGCGGCGCTCGACCAGTCTGGCCTCAAGCCCGACAACGTGGTGTTCGTCGGGGACTCGGTGTGGGATGTCGAGGCTGCCGCCAAGCTCAAGATCCCCTGCATCGGGTTGACGAGCGGCGGACTCGCGCCGGCCGAACTACACGACGCCGGTGCCGTGGAAATCTACGAGTCACCGCGGGAGCTTCGTGATCACCTCGCCGATAGTGCGAGCGTGCAACGGCTGCTCGGACGACGGTGACCTCCGCCGTTCGGGCCAAACTCGCGCGTTCGCGCGCGTCGCAACGGTGAAATGTCTGCGCTGCGGCTTACTTTCAAGGCATGACGAACCGCCGCTCCGCCACTCTCGCGAGGCCCGCGCGTGAACGCCGACCCGCTGGCAATGCCGCTTTGATCGCGGCCGAGCTATCCGTGGTCCGGTGTCGCTGGTGCAACGACGACCTCGAGCACTGCCACGATTCGCTCGTGACACACGCCTCCGGCGACGTCCATTGCATGTCTGCTGAGTGCACCACCCCGCCAGAGCTGCACCACATGATTGTCGACTGCGGCGAGTTCGCCTGCGGCTGCGCCGGCGCGGTAATGCTCGATTCGGCGGCCGCCGGCCTTGGGGCCTAGTCGGCCGACAACGCCTCATCGCCGTCCGATAGTTGTGCGCTCGGCCCGCTAAAGAAATCCAATCGACCCGCCGATGCGACGACCACGAGTGCGGTGTCTTGAGGGGCGGCGATGGCGGGCGGGACTCGTCGACGAAACGGCGTCTCCCGCGCCCGTGAACGGAATTCCAACACCGAGGAGCGTTGGCAGCGGCGCCGGGCGGCCGCTCTGGCCTTACGCGCGGCGATGATCGTCGGGCCGCTCGGCGGCTCCGTCACCGCGATGGCGGTGCTCAGCAGGGTGCTACCGACACCGGGCGACGGCAGCAAGATCCTCACTCGGCTGGCGTGGTGGGGCGCGATCTTGGCTGGCTCGCTCATCGCGATGTGGCTCGTCGACCGGCTGACAAAGCGTCTTGCGCCACTCGCTGCGCTGTGCGACATGGCAGTGCTTTTCCCCGGCCGTGCGCCGACCCGACTCGCGGTCGCGCGACGAGCCGGCGACGTCCGGCAACTGCGGTCGGTGGTCAGCGGCAACGGTCCGGACAGCGGCGGAGCCGCCTCGCATCTGTCGACGCCCGCGGACGCCGCCGAGCAAATTCTCGCGTTGGTCGGCGCGTTGCGCGCGCATGACCGGCACACCCGAGGCCATTCTGAGCGGGTTCGCGTCTACGCGGACTTGATCGCCGACGAGATGCGGCTGCCGACCGACGCGGTCGACCGGCTGCGTTGGGCCGCTTTGCTGCACGACGTCGGCAAGCTCGCGATCCCGACGACGACGTTGAACAAGCCCGCCAAACTGTCCCAAGCGGAGTGGGTGGCGATCCGCCGCCACCCCGCGGAAGGCGCGCGCCTGGCCGGCGCGTTGCTGCCCTGGCTAGGCGAGTGGGGCCTCGCGATCGCCGAGCACCACGAGCGATTCGACGGCGCCGGGTACCCCACCGGGCTATCCGGCCGCGACATTTCGTTGGCCGGTCGCATCGTCGCGGTGGCGGACGCGTTCGAGGTAATGACCGCGCCCCGGGCCTACAAGCGTGCGATGACTAGGCAATCCGCGCTCGAGGAGCTCGTTCGCGTGAGCGGCGCGCAGTTCGACCCGGACGTCGTCCGCGCGTTCCTGCGCGTTTCGGCACCAAGACTGCGACTGGCGATGGGCCCGACGTCCTGGCTCGTCGGAACCCCGTTCTTGGGGGCCGCGCCGTCTTTGACGGGAGCTGGCGTGGCCGCTCAAGCGGCTGTCGGTGTCACGTCGGTCGCGGTGGCCGGAGTGACCGGGCTGGCGGCGCCCGTCGCCGCACCGGTGAGCTCACCGGGGCCAAGCCCGTCAACGTCCCCAAGCGCCACGATTGCGCCCAATGCGCACCCGACGCACCAAGCGAAACAAGCACGCCCGCCCAGGCCGCCGAAGGCGACCGCAACACCGTCCGCGAGCTCGTCGACGACCCACTCCGTTTCGCCGACGGCCGAGCCGACGCCAGCCAAGGGACCACGGAACCCACCAGCTCCGACGAAGACGGTGCGAGGTAAGCCAAGCGCGCCGGGCAAGCCCGCCGGGCCAGGGAGGCCCACCCCGCCAAGTAAGTCGTCAACCCCGAAAGCGACGAAGACGCCAGGGCCCGCGAAGAAGTCGGCTGCCAACGCACATGTGGCAACGACGAGCGCGGACAACAAGGGCAAGGGCCACGGGTAGCGGTCACGCGACGCCGTCGTCGGGAAGCTGTTGGCCTGCTGAAGTAAGGTCCTTTTGACCCTGCCGGATGGTTGGCCACGTCAATGTCGGGTAGCGACACATTGTTGAAATGAGGCAGGCGCTCGGGCCGTGAGAAGCCCGTAGCGCAACGCCGGACGGGGCTGATCGAGAGGGTTGGTTCAACCGCCCGGCGCGTGACATCACCGAGATAGTGAGGCGACGACAATGTCAACGCGTGATCCCCGGATGGGCGGTGGTGCCGCCCACGGCCCAAACCATGAGACATATCCGCGATCTGACGGAACCGCGACGCGCGACTGGTACGCGCTTGCGGTGGCCGAAGACGAGCCGGCATGGCGGGCGCGCACGCGCGTGGTGTTGAGCCCGATGGCCGCGCCATCGATCATTGGCTTGTTCGGCTTCATGGGCGCCACCCTCATGGTTGGCGCCTGGCAGGCGGGCTGGTACGGCAACGCCACCACCCCCAGCGTCATCTGGCCGTTCGCCATCTTCTTCGGTGGCCTGGCCCAACTTGTCGCCGGCTTCTACGCCCTGCGCGCCCGCGACGGCGTCGCCGTCGCCGCCCACGGCACCTGGGGTGCGTTTTGGCTCGGCTGGGGCGTCCTGCAACTGCTCGTCGCCACCCATGTGATGGCCCCGATCCCCCTGAACGCCACCAACACCGCCTTCGCCTTCTGGTTCATCGTCCTCACCCTGATCACCACGATGGCCGCCATCGGCGCCCTCGGCCAAAGCCTCGGCGTCGCCGCCGTCTTGTGGACCCTCGCCGCCGGCTCCGCCCTCACCGCGGCCGGCATGTACGGCGGCGGCCTGGACGTCGTGCGCGCAGGCGGCGTGCTGTTCGTCATCTCCGCCGCAATCGCTTGGCTCGTCGCCTCCGCGATGATGTTCGAGTCCGCGTTCGGCCGCACCATCATCCCCCTCGGCAAGTACTCCAAAGCCGCCAACATCCCGGGTCGCGCCCCCAGCGCACCCCTGGGCTACCCCGCCGGAATGCCAGGCGTCCGGGTCGGCCAATAGCGCACCTGACGAACGCCTCCCAAGACGTCATGTGCGCCTAGGCGCCGCACCTCCCGGGAAGGACAGCGCCGGTCGGCAGATCCTGCCGACCGGCGCTGCCGCGTGTCGGTAAGGTCTTGCGCTGAGGACGTTTCCGCACGCATCACGCCGAAAGTGAGAGGGCGAATCACGATCGTGGCCCACACCGATCTGTCTGCTGCCGACCTCGCGAGTTACCGCGCGACACTCGATGAACCGTCTGACTTCGACGACTTTTGGGCCGACACATTGGCGCAAACGCGAGAGCACGAGCTCGCGGCTTCGTTTGAGCCGGTCGACACCGGTCTGACGGCGGTTCGCACCTTCGACGTCACTTTCCGAGGATTCGGCGGTCACCCGATCAAAGGCTGGCTGAACCTGCCGGCGAACACGGCCGACGACGCCGCGCTTCCCGGCGTGGTCCAGTTCCAGGGTTACGGCGGCGGGCGGGGCCTCGCGCATGAGAACGTGCTTTACGCGCTTGCGGGCCACGCGCATCTCGTGATGGACACCCGGGGCCAAGGCAGCGGTTGGTCGGTCGGCGACACTCCCGACCCGGTTGGAGCGCCGCCCTCGCACCCCGGATTCATGACGAGGGGTATCGAGGATCCAAGCGAGTATTTCTATCGGCGGGTCTTCGTCGATGGCGTTCGCGCGGTGGAGGCGCTGCGCTCGCATCCGTCCGTTGACGCCAATCGGGTCGCCGTCGGCGGTGGCAGCCAGGGCGGCGGAATCACCCTCGCCGTCGCGGCGCTGCTTCCCGACGTCTTCTGCGCGATGCCGGACGTTCCCTTCTTGTGTGACTTCCGGCGGGCCACCGACATCTGCGACAAGGATCCGTACGCCGAGATCACCCGCTACCTGAAATCGCATCGTGATCGCGTCGATCGCGCCTTCGCGACGCTCGCGTATTTCGATGGCGTGGCGATGGCCCGTCGCGCGCACGCGCCGGCGCTGTTCTCCGTCGCTTTGATGGACCAAACCTGTCCGCCGTCCACCGTGTACGCGGCCTACAACGAATACGCGGCCGACAAACAAATCTCGGTCTACCCGTTCAACGATCACGAGGGTGGCGAGGTGTTCCATGAGGTCGAGCGGCTTCAGTGGCTGCGTAAGAAGTTCTCGTGACCAGTGCCGCTCCGCTGACGAACTGGGCGGGCAACATCACGTTCGCGACAACACGACGACTCGCGCCGACGTCGATCGACGAGTTGGGCGACGTCGTCGCAAGTTCCCCTCGCATTCGCGCGGTCGGCACGGCGCACTCCTTCAACGACATCGCCGACACTGACGCGACACAGGTCTCCGTCGTCCAGCTCCCGTCGTCCGTCGTCGTCGACCCCGACCAGCAGACCGCCACGGTGAGCGGCGGGATGCGCTACGGCGACGTCGCGGCGCGGCTGTTGGAGCGCGGGTTCGCGCTGCATAACCTCGGCTCGCTGCCCCACATCTCGATCGCCGGCTCGTGCGCCACGGGCACACACGGTTCTGGTGTGCGAAATCGCGGCCTCGCCGGGGCGGTGCGCGCGATCGAGATGGTCACCGCCGACGGCGACCTGGTGACGCTCACCCGTGACGTCGACGCCGATTTCAACGGCGCGGTTGTCGCGCTTGGGTGCCTCGGTGTCGTGACGACAATGACACTCGATGTCGTGTCGGCATTCGACATGCGACAGTTCGTCTTCGACAACATGCCGGCCGACAGTGTGGTCAACCACTTCGACGAGATCGTCGCAAGCGCCTACAGCGTGAGCCTGTTCACAACATGGCGGAGCCGCGACGTCGATCAGGTCTGGGTGAAGCAGAGCGTCGCAGATGACGTCGACACACCAGACCCGCGCTGGTTTGGGGCGTCGCTCGCGGAGTCACCGCGGCACCCGCTGCCCGGAATGCCTGTCGAGAATTGCACGCGACAGCTCGGCGAGCCGGGCCCGTCACACGAGCGGCTGCCGCACTTTCGTTTGGAGTTCACGCCGAGCGCAGGCGAGGAACTGCAGACCGAGTACCTGCTGCCCCGCGACCGCGCAGTCGAGGCGTACGAGTCGCTCGCGGCGATCGCCAACCAGATCGCGTCCGTGTTGCAAATCTCGGAGATCCGGACGATCGCCGCGGACGACTTTTGGTTGAGCCCGGCGTTCGGGCGCGACAGCGTCGCGTTCCACTTCACTTGGGTGAAGGACGATGCGGCGGTGCGCCCGGTGATGGCCGCCGTCGAGGAGCGACTCGCGCCGTTCGACCCGCGCCCACACTGGGGCAAGCTCTTCAGCCTCAAGCCGGTCGACGTCGCCGCGAAGTACGCCAAGCTGCCGCAGTTCCGCGGGCTGGCGCAGCGCTACGACCCGACCGGCAAGTTCCGCAACGCGTTCGTCGATCCGTACCTGGGATAGCCGCTACACCAGACCGAAGGCGAGCATCGCGTCGGCGACCTTGACGAAGCCGGCGATGTTTGCGCCGACGACGTAGTTGCCGGGGAATCCGTACTCCTCCGCGGTCTCGTAGCACGTCGCGTGGATGCCTTGCATGATCTCGGTGAGCCTGGCCTCGGTGTGCTCGAAGCTCCACGAGTCGCGTGATGCGTTCTGCTGCATCTCCAGGGCAGACGTCGCGACGCCTCCGGCGTTCGCCGCCTTGCCGGGGCCGAACGCGACGCCCGCGTCGAGGAACACCGCGACACCTTCACGCGTCGTCGGCATGTTGGCGCCTTCGCCCACGGCGACACAGCCGTTACGCACCAGCTTCGCGGCGTCGTCCTCGTTGATCTCGTTCTGCGTCGCTGAGGGCATCGCGACCTCGCACGGCACGTCCCAAATCGAGCCGCCTTCGACGTATTTGGCCCGCGGCAATCGCTGCGCGTATTCCTTGATACGCAGCCGTTCCACCTCTTTGACCTGCTTGAGCACGTCGAGGTCGATACCGGCCTCGTCAACGACGTAACCACTGGAGTCAGAGCACGCGACGACCCGGCCGCCGAGCTGCTCGACCTTCTCGATCGTGTAAATCGCCACGTTACCCGCGCCCGACACGACCACCGTGCGGCCGTCAAAGGAGCTGCCACGCACCTTGAGCATCTCCTGCACGAACATGGTCGCGCCGTAGCCGGTGGCCTCGGTGCGCACCTGCGCCCCGCCCCAGCCGATGCCCTTTCCGGTCAGCACGCCCGACTCGTAGCGGTTCGTGATCCGTTTGTACTGCCCGAAGAGATAGCCGATTTCCCGCGAACCAACGCCAATATCGCCTGCAGGGACGTCGGTGTACTCGCCTATGTGCCGGTACAACTCGGTCATGAAGCTCTGGCAGAAACGCATGATCTCAGCGTCCGACTTGCCTTTGGGGTCGAAGTCAGAACCGCCTTTGCCGCCACCGATGGGCATGCCGGTCAAGGCGTTCTTGAACACCTGCTCGAAGCCGAGAAACTTGATGATGCCGAGGTACACGCTGGGGTGGAACCGCAGGCCGCCTTTGTACGGGCCAAGCGCGCTATTGAACTCGACCCGAAAGCCGCGGTTGATGTGCACCTCTCCGCGGTCATCGCTCCACGGCACGCGGAAGATGATCTGCCGCTCGGGCTCGCAAATGCGCTCGATCACCTTGGCGTCGGTGTAACGAGGGTGCTTCGGCACCACCGGTCGGAGACTGTCGAGGACCTCGCGCACCGCCTGGTGAAACTCCAGCTCCGCCGGGTTCCGCCGCAACACGGTCTCGTAGATCTTCTCCAGTTGTTCCAGCCGTGCCGACACGTGCCACCTCTCCCTGAGGGCGTTTCGGGGTCGGTAACACCATAGGTGACTGCTCAATAACGATCTTCAGAACCGGAGCACGGCCGCCGCAAGCGCTTGTTCCGGCATCCGCCGATCGGGCACCGCGAAGACCGAACCGGAATTGCGCAGCGTCGCGAGGGCGGCCAAGTCAACGAACTCTCCGTCCGTCATCGCCTCGGCCAGCCGGACGACGGCGGATCCACCGTCGGCAGGCCGCCATCCGCTCACGTCGCTCGAGACGAACAACGTCTCCACACGTCCTTCAAGGGCGGCCGCGTAGACCTCCGCGGGCCGCGTCAACGTGCGGCCGGTACCCCGCAATCGGAGGTACTGGTTCGCGGCAAGCGCTTCCGGTTGGCGCAACGCCGGCTCGACGATCTCCCACGACCGTTGCCGCAACGCTTCGAGTGTGAGGTCGCGGGGGTTGCCGCCGACGCCCCCGGACAACAGATACGGATAGTTGTTCACCCGCTCGTACAGCGCCCGCAAGTAGCCGACGCCGGCGATCACCAACGGCGCGCGCTCGCCCCCAAGGGCATGCCGCAGCGCCTCGTCAACCAGGCGCAACCGTTCCAGCGTCAGGGTCTTCCGGTCCGGGGAGACCGCACCTCCGACGCCGCTGTGCAGTCGGCCGCTTCCCGCGCCGACGAACGCCGCCTGCGGTCGCCGCGACGCGGGAATCGCCGTCCTGTCGTCGAGCTTGATCCGCTCGAGCGGCACTTCGTCGATGCCGAATCGGCTGGCCTGGAAAAGGTGTCCGTCGAAGTGGCTGAGGGTCAAGACGAAGTAGTGCCCGCTCGTCGTCAACAACGGCAGCAACGGCCAAATGACGAATCGGTTTCCCACCGTCACGAGTTCAGGCAACTGCAGCGGCAGGCGGAAGAGCCGGGTTCCCGCGATGCTCGTGAACAGCGCCAGGCCGTCGCTCGCCCCAGCCCAAAACAACGGCTCGTCGAGCAACTGGCGAGTCGGTCCGAGGATCGCGTCGACTTGCGAGGACCGCAAGCCGAGCTCGCGCAGTTCCGCCTCGGCCCGCTTCAGCTGGTTCTTCAACAAGATGCGGTTCGTGTCCATGCTTTGGCTGCCGCGAGCCGTGGGCATGAAGATCGAGACTCGGGGCCATCCACGATCCTCAGCCAGCCTGGCCAGATCGAACTCGCGGACTAGTTGCATGACACGCTCCTCGGGTCGAACCGGTGATGACTCCACCATCGCCCGGAACGTCGCAACATGCCGCACGTCGTCCGGTCAACTGGTGGTGGGCATCTTGCCGGGCACCGGCAATCGAGAAGGACCGTTGTGATCGCGCGCAACGCCTCCGGAACGGCGCAGACACGCGATCATCGAACAGCTGACTCGACGCGAGATGGGAGGCCCGCAAGCGTGTTCGACCAGTTCACCCATCTGGTCGCCGAGGCGTCGCTGTGGGCGTACGTGGTCATCTTGCTGTTCTCGGCGTTCGACGCGGTGCTGCCGATCGTGCCGAGTGAGACGGCTGTCATAACGGCGGGCGTGGTCGCGGCGTCCGGAGATCTGTTCTTGCCGATCGTGATCGCCGCCGCCGCAGTCGGCGCGTTCGCCGGCGACAACACCGCCTACCTCCTCGGACGCCGCTACGGCGCGCGCGTCAAAGAGCGGTTCTTCAGCGGGGAAAAGGCGAAACTGCGGGTCGCGTGGGCCGAGCGACAACTCACCGAGCGCGGCGGCGAGCTCATCGCGATCGGCCGGTTCATCCCCGGCGGGCGAACCGCGGTGACATTGAGCGCCGGGACACTTCGCTTTCCGTGGTACCGGTTCGCGGGTTACGACGCGATCGCCGCGTTGATCTGGGCGTTGTACGCGTCGCTGCTCGGCTACTTCGGCGGCCGAGCCTTCGAAGGGTCGGCCTGGAAGGGCCTGGTGGTCGCGTTCGCGATCGCGCTCGCCGTCACCGGCGGCATCGAGGCCGTCCGGTGGTTCATGAAGCGACGCGAATCGTAACCGATGAGCGTCATCGACCCGGAGGTCCTTAGGGGCTAAGACCTTCTGCCCTGGTGGCGGGCCGCGTCAACTGCGACGGTGAGGGTGCGCAGCCATCGAAAGGAGGTGGCCGACGTGAGGCTCTCGAACCTTCGGCCACGAGATCTCGCAGCGACGTTCCTGATCCTCGTCGCGGCGGCCTATTACGGCCTCTTCGAGGCCGGCGTGCGGGTGCCTGAGATTGGCAGCGCGCGGGCGGTCGCCGCTGTCGTGCTCTTCCTCGGCATCGCCGCGTGCGCCACCGGCGCCGATCAGGACCTCTTCCGTCGCGGCGCCACGGTCAGCCCGCTCGTGAGGGCGCAGAAGACGCTCGGCGCCGCGGTACTCGTGGTGGGAGTAATCGCGATCACGCTGGGTTCCAAATCGATGTTGACAGCGTTGTTCGCGATCACGGCGACGCTGTGGCTGAGCTCGACGCTTCGCCACCTGGTT
>JAICLV010000182.1 GCA_025925185.1 Acidothermaceae bacterium | reverse complement strand
TTGCCCGACACGTCGACGACCGCCAGCTCGAGACGTTTCCCGTCGTCGGAGAGCGCCGAGACGATGAAGTCACCGCCGAACGTCGTGCCGCCGGCGGACCGCAGCGCAACATCGGCGTGCCATCCGCGCGGCAGGGCGGGAAGCTCGCCCTGGCGACGGAGTTGGTCGCGCAGCTCGAGCAGGATCGACTCCCCCCGCCCGACAGACAGTCCGAGCCGCTCCCGGTCGCGCGCCAACTCGACAGCGATCGCACCGACGACGACGAGGGTCACGACCGAGCCCGGCCGGACGACGCTCCACCCTTGGTCGAGCACTTCGCCGATGAGTGCGACGGCGACAACGAGGAGCAAGATGCGCAGCGCCGGCCGCTCGAGCAGCACGCCGCCGAGGACCACCGGCACGACGAGCGCGGCCGTCGGGGCCACGCCGATCCCGGCACCCGTGGTCACGGCGAAGATCGCGAAGGTGAGCGCGACGAGCCCGACGAGCGTGACCGCCTTGGCTCGCGGCGACTCCGCCGAGCTGAACAACGCAGCGGCGCGGCGGGCCGCGCGCAGGCGCGCGATCGGCCCCCCGACGGCGGCTCGGGCGTCGTCGATCATGATCACCGCGAGGGTAGCGTCTGGGCGTTTCGGGCGACAGGTCTGAAAGGGTGCCGATCCGGCCACTCCGGGCTGGCTACGCTCATGGAATGGCTCCAGGCGCACGGCGGCCGAAGCCCGGTGGCGACGACGCCAGCGTCGCTCAGCTCACCGGCGGCGGGCCGTCCCAGCTCGGCGTCGACGGCTCGATGCGGGCGCGCGACGTCTCCCGTCCGCGCGACGAGGACGTGGCCGATGCCGAAGAGATCGTGCAGGTCTCCTACCGTCCACGCGGCCGCCCCACGGCATAGCCGTCAGGTCACTCCCCCGGTCGCGGCGGCAGCACACCGGAGTCCTCGTACGACGTCAGCTGCGCGATCCGCCGCGAATGCCGCGGAGCGTCGCTGAACGGCGTCGCCAGGAACAGCTCGGCGAAGCGCAACGCGACCTGCTCGTCATACATCCGCGCGCCCAACGACAGGACGTTGGCGTTGTTGTGCTCGCGGCCCAGCCGTGCCGTGTCGTCGCTGAAAGCGAGCGCGCACCGGATGCCCTTGACCTTGTTGGCCGCGATCGCTTCCCCGTTGCCGCTCCCGCCGATCACGATGCCGAGGCTGGTCGGATCCGCCGCCGTACGAGTTGCGGCGAGCAGAACGAACGGAGGGTAGTCGTCGTCTGCGTCGTAGCGGTCGGGGCCGCAGTCGACCGGCTCGTGCCCGAGCGCTCGTAGGTGTTCGACGAGACGCTGCTTGAGCTCGTAGCCGGCGTGGTCGGACCCGAGGTAGACGCGCACGATGAGGGAGTATCGCCGACGTGCTCGTGGTCGGCGTCGACGGCTGCCGTGGCGGCTGGCTTGCCGCGGTCTGTGATGACGACTGCGTGTCGTGGTCGTGGACCCGCGACGTCGCGGCGTTGCTCGCGCTGGCGGCGGACGCAGTGGCGATCGACATGCCCATAGGGCTGCCCGATCGCGGTCAGCGCGCATGCGACGTCGCAGCGCGCGAGCTGCTCGGGCCGCGGCGCGCAACGGTCTTCGATGCGCCGCTGCGAGGAGTGCTGCCGCTTCCGTCGTACGCCGCTGCCCGCGCGTGCCTGGCCGAGATGGGAGAGCGGTCGATGTCGGCGCAGGCCTACGGCATCGTGCCGGCGGTCCGGGCGCTGGACGAAGTCGTGTCTGCGGCCGACGATGCGCGGGTCGTCGAGGCGCATCCCGAACTCGCCTTTCTGCGCATGACCGGACGCACGCTCGCGCCGAAGAAGACTCCTGGCGGCGCAGCAGAACGGCTCGAGGCGCTAGCGGCGACGTGGCCGGAAGCCGCGGCGATCGCGGCGGCAGCTCCGCGACCCGCAGCGCGCGACGATGCGCTGGACGCACTCGCTTGCGCCTGGGTCGCTCGTCGCTGGGTGACAGGTGAAGCAGTCGTGCTCGGCGATGGCCTGCGTGATGCGCGCGGGCTGCCCATGCGCATCGTCAGCTAGCGCCGTTCGGACAAAGCGTTCACCTGCTGGTTCGTCGACCTTGACGAACCCCACGTCAAAGGATCGGAATGAGGTGCGCTTCGTCGAGGTCGACGACGGACGCTTTGGACACTAGCGCCGCACTGCGGTGATGAAGCCGCCGCGGGGCTCGCGGCTGGGCGGCCGCCCGTAGCTGCGAGCGACGTTCCCGAGTGTGCTCAGTGCTGTGTCCCAACCATGCGCGCCCAACCAGTCGGGCATTGCGGCACCGAGCCCGCCTTGCCACATGCTGGTCGTGGCGGCCATGTCCGGCGCCGCAAGCCGGTCGACGTCACCCGAGAGTGCCTCGGTGGCGAACGCACTGCCGGCGGCCGAGAGCTCGGTCACCGACGACACGATGTGTGTGGTCTGTGCTTCGTCGAGGTAGACGAGCAAGCCCTCGGCCAACCACACCGTCGGTTGGGCGCGGTCAAACCCGGCCGCTTCGAGTAATGCGCCCCAGTCGGTCGTGAGGTCTGCCGGCACGGTGATCCGCTCACACGACGGTTGCGCTGTTGCCAGCACATCGGCTTTCACTGCGAGCACCGGCGGAAGATCCACCTCGAATACGCGGGTGCCGGACGGCCAGTCGAGACGGAACGCGCGCGTGTCGAGCCCCGCCCCGAGTACGACGAACTGACGGCACCCTTTGCCGGCTTGCGCAAGCAACCAGTCGTCGTAGAACCGGGTGCGCATGATGATCTGAAAGGCGATCGCCAGTCGCCCCGGGCTCGGCGGCGCCGTCGTGTCCACCGGCTCACCGAGCGCGGCGAGCGCTCCGGCGTACGGATCGTCGAAGAGCCGATCCTCCCGGGTCGACTCCCGCGCCCGCACCCGCGCGACCCCGATGGCCGTGCGACTGACTCCGTCCAGCAATGTGCCCACCCGCCCGACTGTCACAGATCGCCTGAATGGATCGTCTCAACAAGCGACGAGACGGAGTCGCGAGGGGCAGATGGTCGTGGCGAAGAAGCAGCACGCACTCGAAGAGCACTTGCGCTAGCTTGCGCTGCGGGCGACCTCAGCCGAGGTTGGCTACTTGTCAGGCGCTGCGGTCGCCATAGCGCGCGCAGCGCCTGACAAGTGCGGTGATTAGAGCTGTAGGGCCTTGGGCTGGGTGAACTCCTCGAGACCGAACGGCCCGAGCTCGCGGCCGACGCCGCTCTGCTTGAAGCCGCCGAACGGTGCCGCGACGTTGAACGAACCGCCGTTGATGTCGACCTGACCGGTCTTCATCTTGCGGGCGAACGCCTTCGCCTTCTCCGCGTCACCAGACCAGACACCGCCGGCCAGCCCGTAGATCGAGTCGTTGGCGATGCGCAACGCCTCGTCCTCGTCCTCGTACTTGAGGATCGACAGCACGGGCCCGAAGATCTCTTCCTGCGCGATCGTCATGTCGGTCGTCACGTCGGCGAAAACGGTCGGCGAGACGAAGTAGCCCTTCTCGAGCGGCTTGGTGTCGCCACCGGCAACGACCCGCGCGCCTTCGGCCTTGCCCTTCTCGATGTACGACGCGACCCGGTCGCGCTGCGCTTTGCTGACCAGCGGGCCGAGACGAGTGGTCTCGTCGAACGGGTCACCAATGCTGAACGCCTCAGCCGTCTCGGCGGCGAGCTTGACCGCTTCGTCGTACTGCGAGGAGTGCACGAGCATGCGCGTCCACGCGGTGCAGGTCTGACCGGAGTTGAGGTAGCAGTTGCCCACACCCGCCTTGACGGCCTTGGTGAGGTCGGCGTCGGGAAGGATCACGTTGGCCGACTTGCCGCCCAGCTCGAGCGCGATCTTCTTGACCGTCTGGGCACCGAGCTCGGCCACGCGCTTGCCGGCGCGGGTGGAACCGGTGAACGACACCATGTCGATGTCGGGGTGTGCCGCGATCGCCTCGCCGACAACCTGCCCGTAGCCGGGCACCAGGTTGACGACGCCGGGCGGCAGGCCGATCTCGTGAATCGCGTCGAAGAGAACGAACGCGCAGAGCGGGGCTACCTCACTCGGCTTGAGCACGACGGTGCAGCCGGCGGCCAGTGCGTAGCCGATCTTCGCCGTGATCTGGTGCAGCGGGTAGTTCCACGGAGTGATGCAGCCGACGACACCGAGCGGCTCCATGACCACTGTCGAGTTGCCGATCTGGCGCTCGTACTCGAAGGTTGTCGCAAGCTGCGCCGCGGTCGCGATGTCGGCGATGGGCAGACCCGCCTGGATCATCTCGGCCATCTTGATGGGCGCGCCCATCTCCTGCGTGATGGTCTTCGCGATCTCGCCGTGCCGGGCGGTGATCGCCTCCTGCAGGCGGGTGAGGAACTTGCCGCGCTCCTCGGGCGAGGTCGCCGCCCACGCATCCTGCGCGGCTCGAGCGGCCTT
>JAICLV010000158.1 GCA_025925185.1 Acidothermaceae bacterium | reverse complement strand
GTGTCGAACCCGTGGTCATTCCGCGAGCCCGACATCGACTTCGTCGAGCTGACCGCCGTGCTGCTCGCCGGTCTCGCCTACCTGGTCGTCAACAACGGCAGCGTCTACGTCGCCATCGCGTTGCACGAGAGGTGGTCGTTGTGGCGCATCGTGCGCGACGACGCGCGCCACCTCGCCGTCGTCGGCGTCGCGATGGTCAGCCTTGCACCGCTGGTGCTCGTGGTGATGGTGCACCTGTGGCCGTTCGTGCCGCTGTTCTATCCCGCGCTCGTCTCGCTGTACCACAATGCGACGCTGTCGATCGCCCGCGAGCACGACGCGCTGCACGACTCCCTGACCGGGCTGGGCAATCGCGAGTTGCTGCACCGGGAGGGGTCGAAGGCGCTCGAGGAGATCGGCAAGCAGGACGACGAGGGCGTCGCGATCTTCGTCCTCGACCTCGACAAGTTCAAGGAGGTCAACGACACGCTCGGCCACTCCGCCGGAGACCGGTTGCTCCAGGTCGTCACCGAGCGGCTGCTGGGCGCGGTCCGTCCGGACGACGTGGTCGCGCGTCTAGGCGGTGACGAGTTCGTGGTGATCGTCCGCGAGGTGCCCGACACGACGGTGGCGCGGGTCGCCGCCGTGCGGTTGCTGGATCGGGTCAACGGCACCTGCGAGATCGACGGCCGGTCGATCGTGGTCGCGGCCAGCCTCGGCGTGGCCGTCGGCCCGACACACGGCTTCGACTTCGACGCCCTCCTGCGTCGCGCCGACCGCGCCATGTACATCGCCAAGTCAAGCGGATGCGGCGTGGCCGTGTTCGACCCTCGCCGCGACGAGGAGCGGCACCACGCCTCCGTCGTCCTGGATGCCGCGATGCCCCGTGCGGAGCGCTCCGGCTGACGGTCGCCACAGCGCTCGCTTTTAAGATGAGCAAATGCCGTCCATCACCCGCGCCGAAGCGGCTCACCTCGCCCACCTGTCGCGCCTCGCGCTGAGCGACGACGAGCTCGACCAGCTCGCCGGCCAGCTCGACGTCATCATCAGCGCGGTGGCCCGCGTGAGCGAGGTCGCCGGAGCCGACGTGCCCCCGACGTCGCACTCGGTGCCGCTCACCAACGTCTTCCGCCCTGACGAGGTGCGCCCCTGCCTCACGCCCGAGGAGGCGCTGGCCGGCGCCCCGTCGTCCGAGGAACAGCGGTTCCGGGTACCCCGCATCTTGGACGAGGAGTGAGCGCCGATGGCTGAGCTGACTCGGCTGTCGGCCCGCGAGCTGGCGTCGCTGATCGCGTCGGGGGAGGCGTCCGCCGTCGAGGTCGCGACCGCGCACCTCGACCGCATCACGGCCGTTGATGAGAAGGTGCGCGCGTTCCTCCACGTCGACCGCGCGGGTGCGTTGCGCGCGGCTCAGGCGGTTGACGAGAAGCGGTCGCGCGGCGAAACGCTCGGTCCGCTCGCCGGCGTGCCGCTCGCGCTGAAAGACGTCTTGACCCAAAAGGACGTCCCGACCACCTGCGGCTCGCGCATCCTCGAGGGCTGGCGGCCGCCCTACGACGCCACGGTCGTGCGAAAGCTGCGCGAGGCCGACGTCGTCATCCTGGGCAAGACGAACATGGACGAGTTCGCGATGGGCTCCTCCACTGAGAACTCCGCGTTCGGCGCCACCAGAAACCCCTGGGATCTCGAAAGAATCCCCGGCGGGTCTTCTGGCGGTTCGAGCGCGGCCGTGTCGTCGTTCGAGGCGCCCCTCGCGATCGGCACCGACACCGGCGGCTCGATCCGCCAGCCGGCCGCGGTCACCGGCATCGTCGGTGTGAAGCCGACCTACGGCGGCGTCTCCCGTTACGGGCTCGTCGCTTTTTCGTCGTCCCTCGATCAAGCCGGGCCGCTCGCGCGGAATCTTTTCGACGCCGCGTTGCTGCACGCGGCGATCGCGGGTCACGACCCGCTCGACTCCACGTCGATTGACGCGCCGGTCCCGGACGTCGTGACCGCGGCGGGGACGGCTGACATCACGGGCGTGCGGGTCGGCGTCGTGCGCGAATTGAACGGCGACGGGTACGACGCGGGCGTGCGGCAACGCTTTTCCGAGGCGGTCGCGTTACTGACGTCGTTGGGCGCCGAGGTGGGCGAGGTCAGCTGCCCGCACTTCGACTACGCGATGCCGGCGTATTACCTGATCGCGCCGAGCGAGGCGTCGTCCAACCTAGCGCGCTTCGACGCGATGCGCTACGGGCTGCGCGTCGGCGACGACGGCACGCACAGCGCCGAGGAGGTCATGGCGTTGACGCGCGCGGCCGGCTTCGGGCCCGAGGTGAAGCGTCGCATCATGATCGGCACATATGCGCTGTCGAGTGGTTACTACGACGCGTACTACGGCTCGGCGCAGAAGGTGCGCACGTTGATCAGCCAGGACTTCGCGGCGGCGTTCGAGAAATTCGACGTCCTCGTCTCACCGTCGACGCCGACCACCGCGTTTCGCATCGGCGAGCGGACGGACGATCCGCTCAAGATGTACCTCGCCGACCTCGACACGATTCCGTCGAACCTCGCCGGCAACGCGTCGATGTCGCTGCCGGTCGGGCTCTCTCCAGACGACGGCTTGCCGGTGGGCCTGCAAATCATGGCTCCGGCGCTGGCCGACGACCGGCTGTACCGCGTCGGCGCGGTCTTGGAGGCGGCGCTGGTCGCGCAATGGGGACACGCGTTGATCGAGGAGGCTCCGGCGCTGTGAGCACCACATATGACGAGGCGTTGGCGAACTACGAGCCGGTCTTCGGGCTGGAGACGCACGTCGAGCTTGGCACCGTGTCGAAGATGTTCTGCGGCTGCGGCACGACTTTTGGCGCGGAGCCGAACACACAGGTGTGCCCGGTGTGCCTCGGGCTGCCGGGATCGTTGCCAGTGGCGAACGCGGTCGCGATCGAATCGACCATTCGTATCGGGCTCGCGCTGCACTGCACGATCGCGCGGTGGTGCCGGTTCGCGCGCAAGAACTACTTCTACCCCGACATGCCTAAGAACTTCCAAATTTCGCAGTACGACGAGCCGCTTTGCACCGAGGGGTATCTCGATGTCGAGGTAGGCGACTCAGTGGTGCGTGTTGGCATCGAGCGGGTGCACCTGGAGGAAGACACCGGCAAGTCATTGCACGTCGGCGGTTCGACCGGGCGCATTCACGGCGCCACGCACTCGCTGGTCGACTACAACCGGGCTGGCATCCCGCTAGTGGAGATCGTCACCAAGCCGGTGCCGGGCACGGGCGCGTTGGCTCCCGAGGTTGCGCGCGCCTACGTCACCGAGCTGCGCGAAACCCTTCGCGGACTCGGGGTTTCCGACGTCCGCATGGAAGAGGGCTCGCTGCGCTGCGACGTCAACCTGTCACTCAACCCGGTCGGCGCGTCCGAGTGGGGCACCCGGTCTGAGACGAAGAACGTCAACTCGCTGCGATCGGTCGAGCGCGCTGTGCGCTCGGAGATCGAACGCCAGGCCGACGTGTTGTCGGCCGGCGGCCGCGTCGTCCAAGAAACAAGGCATTTTCACGAGGACACCGGCACCACCACCTCGGGCCGCAGCAAGGAGCAGGCCGAGGACTATCGCTATTTCCCGGAGCCCGACCTGGTGCCAATCGCGCCTGCCGCGGACTGGGTCGAGTCGTTACGCGAAGCGCTGCCGGAGTTGCCGTTCGAGCGGCGGCGCCGGTTGCGTGACGACTGGGGCATCAGCGTGTTGGACATGCAGTCGGCCCTGAACGCCGGCGCGGTTTCCGTGATCGAGGCGACTGTGGCCGTGGGCGCGTCGGCGCGCGACGCGTTCAAATGGTGGATGGGCGAGCTCGCCCGGCAGGCCAACGAGCGCGGCGTCGAGGTTTCGTCGCTGCCGGTCACGCCCGCCGACGTCGCGCGGATCTCGGCGTTGGTTAACGACGGAAAGTTGACCGACAAGCTCGCGCGGCAGGTGCTCGACGGCGTCCTGGCTGGTGAGGGTTCGCCCGACGAGGTGGTCGCCGCGCGCAGCCTTGAGGTCGTGTCGGACGACGCGGCACTTGGCGCGGCCGTTGACGCCGCGATCGCTGAGAACGCCGACGTCGCGCAGAAAGTGCGCGACGGCAAGGTCGCTGCGGCCGGAGCTTTGGTTGGCGCCGTGATGAAGGCGACCGGGGGAAAGGCCGACGCGGCAAGGGTGCGCGAGCTGGTGCTCGAACGGCTCACGGGCTAGCCCGCCGCGATGCACGAACTCGTGGCGCGGCACGCGGTGCGATGGGCTGAGGTCGCGGTCGCGAATATTGAGCAGGTCTACCCGAACGACCTGCGGCATACGATGCACGCCGCCGACGACCGGCCGCTGCCGCGGGACGTGCATCCTGCTTTCTACGGCTCGTTCGACTGGCATTCGTGCGTCGAGATGCACTGGCTGCTGGCGCGGTTATTGCGTGTCGGCGCGCTCGGCTCGCTGAGCCCTTCAGCGCGGGCCGCCCTCGACACCCACCTGACCGACGAGGCGTTGGCCCGTGAGGCTGACTACTTCGTGCAACGACCCTCTTGGGGCGGACGCCCCTACGGCTGGGGTTGGGCGTTGACTCTCGCGCACGAGCTCGTTACCTGGGACGACGCGGACGCCGCACGTTGGTCCGCCGCGATGCGTCCGCTCACGTCGGTGCTCGTGACGCGGCTTTTAGAGTGGCTGCCGAAGGCGGAGTATCCGGTGCGGCACGGTGTGCACCAGAACTCGGCGTTCGGGCTCTCGCGCGCTTTGGGCTATGCGAGGGTCGCTGCGCCCGAGCTCGTCGCCCTGATCGAGTCGACGGCACGGCGTTGGTTCCAGGACGACACCGCGTATCCCGCTCACTACGAGCCGTCGGGTTCGGATTTCTTATCGCCCGCGTTGACCGAGGCCGAACTCATGGCGCAGCTGCTCGAGCCGGTGGAGTTCAGCGTGTGGCTGGCACGGTTCTTGCCCGGGCTCGAGCACGGTCAGCCGTCGGCCTTGTTGCGACCGGTGCGGGTGACCGACGCGTCGGACGGCCAAATCGCCCATCTGCATGGGCTCAATCTGAGTCGCGCGTGGTGCTTTCGACGGTTGGTCGAAACGTTGCCGGCTGACGATCCGCGGGTCGGCCCGATGCGCGAGGCGATCGAGGCGCATCGCGACGCGTCCTTGTCGCAGGCAGCGGGAAGCGACTACATGGTCGAACACTGGCTTGCCGCGTATGCCGTGCTGCTGTTGACCTGAGGGTATCGACGCGCTGTTCGCCCTGCCGGCGAGACTTGTCACCGGATGGCCAAATCCGGAGCGGACGCCGTTTCGGCGCCGGGTCATTACGGGTCGTCAAGCTGCCGGGTCTTGAATCGGCTGTGTTGTCGGGGTGTTCTTGTGGGGTCGATCCAGGGGGGTGGGGTGAACCAGGGCAGGCCGTCTTGCAGGTGGATGTGCCAGTCGTCTTGGTGGACCAGGGTGTGGTGGCG
>JAICLV010000125.1 GCA_025925185.1 Acidothermaceae bacterium | reverse complement strand
TCGTCGCGGTATTGATCGGCTCGGCGATCTTCATGAGCCTTGCCCGGCGGATGCGCATCCGGGAGCTGGACGAGCTGATGACGATGGTCCGCGGCCGGCTGGGCGGACGCACTGCCCCGTGAGGCCTACCAGGTAAGGGGCCATGCGGCTCAAGGACCGTCGTCTCGACGCCGACAAACGTGTACGAAGGAGGGTGTCGAGACGTGTCCGCTTTGCGCCGTGACTGCGGCAGTGTGGTTGTCGGCTGGCTGGTCCGGGTCGTCGGCGCCCTGTTGTTCATCGCCGTCGTCGCCTTCGACGGCATCTCCGTGGGTGCTGCCCACGTGAGCGGGGCCGACGACGCCAACAACGCTGCGTTGGCCGCGGCCGGAACGTGGCGGGACACCCACAACATCCAGCAGGCGCTGCTCTCCGCCCAGGAAGCCGTGACCGACAGCAACGAGACCGTCCTCAGCACCGATTTCTCGGTGGACCCGAACGGCACGGTCCACCTACTGCTCAAGAAGACCGCGACGACGCTCGTGCTGTACCGGATCGGACCGTTGAAGAAGTACACGGTGGTCACCATCAAGGGCGAATCCGGTCCACCGGCGTGAGAGCCGCGTGGCGGCTCGCGGCAGTCGTGGCTACCGCTGCCGCGATCGCGTCCTATGGCGCCGTGCCCGCCGGAGCGGACCCCGTCGGCGACGCCCGCGCCAAGGCAGCGGCCCTGGCGAAGACGGTGCAGCAGCTGCAAACACAAACCGAAGTCGCCGCCGAACACTACGACGCGATCGAGTCACAGCTCGGCGTCGCCGTCAACGCCAAGATGCAGGCCGAGCGCGACCTGGATGCAGCCCGCGCCGGCACCGACGAGGTGCAGGCGGTCAGCGCCGACCGGGTGCGGGCGCTCTACGAGTCCGGCGGTCCCACGTCGTTGCTCGCGACAGTGCTCGACGGCAGTGACCTCACCGACGCACTGGCCCGCTACCACGATGTGAGTGTCGTGCTCGGCACCGACCGCTCCTCGATCGCTGCCGCCGACAACCGCGTCTCGAGGGCGGAAGACATTTCCGCACGGCTGTCCGCGACGGCGGCCGAGGTCACGCGGCTGCAGAATGCCGCGTCGAGCGCAGCTGCGCGCGTGCAGACCTTGTTGGACGCAAACCAACATGCCCTCGCCGGTGCCAACGACCAGCTCCGGCTGCTGGTCGCACAACAGGAAGCAGCACAGCTGGCAGCCTCATCGGCGGACTTCCGCACGACCGTCGAGGCGGCCGGCGGCAGTGTCGATGCGAGCACGATGCCGACGAGTCCGATCGCCGCGGCGGCGATCGCCGCGGCCCGCACCAAACTCGGCGACCCCTACCTATGGGGTGGCACCGGACCGGACGCGTACGACTGCAGCGGCCTCACCCAGTTTGCTTATGGGAGCGCGGGCATCGCGCTGCCCCGGGTAGCTGCAGACCAGTGGAACGTCGGCCGGCACGTCGGCTTGGACGAACTCGAGCCCGGCGACCTGCTCTTCTGGGCGACTGATCTCGCCGATCCGGCGACCATCCACCACGTCGCGATCTACCTCGGCAACGGAATGATGCTCGCCGCCCCACACACCGGCGATGTCGTCAAGATCGAGCCGGTGTACATGACCGGCTACATCGGCGCAACGCGCCCTTACGACAACAGCTGATCACCCTCTCCTACCATCGGGTTGGTGGAGCCGGGGTCGTCCGTGGGCTCGACCGCCCAGGCGGCGGCGCTTCGCGGCGTGCTTCTCGACGACCGCTATCGGCTCGACCAGGTGCGCGACTCGCACGACACGGTCGACGGTCGCGAAATCACGTTGTGGCGCGCCATCGACGTCCCTCTCGATCGACGCGTCGCGGTTGTCGTCACACCGACCAAGACGAAGCGGGCGCGGCGCGAACTTGGTGACGCGGCTGCCCGCGCAAGCCGAGTCAGCGACGGGCGCTGCGTGCGTGTGCTCGATGTCGGTGAGGTGGACGACAACGGCGCGCTCTACACGTGGGTCGCCTCCGAGTGGGTGGAGGGGCCATCTCTCGCCGCACTGTTGCGCCGCGGCCCCCTTCCGGCAGAGGTCGCGGTCGACATCGTTCGCGAATGCGCCGAGGCCCTCCAGGCGGCCGCGCGGGTCGGCGCGCATCACGGCCGGCTGCATCCGGACGAAGTGCTCATCGCCGCCGGCGGCTTGCCCCGCATCACCGGCGTCGAGACCGCGGCCGCCCTCGCGTCGGCAGAACCGACCGAGGCCGACGACATCCGCGCTCTGGGCGCGCTGCTGTTCGCCGGCGTGACCGGGCGCTGGCCGTTGCCGGGTTGGTCGGGCTTGCCCGCTCCGCAACATGGCGAGCAGGTCCATCCCCGCAGCCAGAACAACGAGGTGCCCCGCGCGCTCGACGACGTCGCGGCACGGGCGTTGGCCGACGGCTTCGGCGACTTCTCCGCGCTGCTGACAGCACTACGGCGGCTGCCGTCGCGGCCGATCGACGCGCCCGCGCCGCCCCGCGCGCCCGCACGTTCGCAGGCCCTTCGTCGCTGGGCGTGGCGAATCGTGCCTCCACTTCTCGTAGCGATGATCGCGGGCGGCGGCTGGGTGCTCGGGAGCGATCTCGGTCGGGTGCCGGAAAGCGCACGCGCTCACCACGCCACGCTGCCCGCGTCGACCGCAACCGCGCCCGGGTCGGGTCGCCTTGTCGTCGTATGGCGCACGCCGCCGGCGGTCACCAGCTTCGATCCCGAGGGCGACGGCGAGGAGGATCCCGACGCGACCGGCTTCGCGGTCGACCACGACCCGTCGACGTCGTGGACGACGGACCTCTACCAGCACAACTCTCATTTGGGCGGCCTGAAGTCGGGCGTCGGGCTGCTCATCGACCTCGGTCGGCCGACCACTGTGCGGGTGGCCGAGTTGGCACTGGTCGGCACCGGATCGGACGTCGAGCTTCGGGCCGGAGACCGCGTGCCGCGCGCCGCCGACGACCTTCCACTCGTCGACTCCATGGCCCAGGCCGGGGCCAGCGTCGACTGGACGCTGCGGCCCGAGGTGACGGCTCGTTACTGGTTGGTCTGGTTCACCAATCTTCCGAAAGCGCGCGGCGGCTACCGGGGCGGCATCACCGACATCGCCCTTCTAGGTCCGACTGCGGGTTAGTGTCGCGACGCACGGCCGGGCTGCGGCGAGGGGAACGATGAGCGACGGCGACGACGACCGCACGCTGCTCGCTCGGCATGCCACTGGCGACCGTGACGCCTTCGCCGAACTCGTCGCGCGGCATCGAGATCGCCTCTGGCGGGTCGCGCTTCGGACCTTGGGCGATCCGGACGATGCTGCCGACGCGGTTCAGGACGCGCTGCTCTCGGCCTATCGCGCCGCGGGCAGTTTTCGTGGCGACTCGGCCGTGACCACGTGGCTGCACCGCATCGTCGTCAACGCTGCGCTCGATGTCGCCCGACGGCGGGGAAAACGCGACGCTGCACCTCTGTCCGCGGTAGCGAACGAACCAGTCGATCGCGCTGCCGGCGGCGTGTACGACGACGCCGACACCGCGTCAGCAGTCATCGGCGCCCTGCGCCAGCTGCCACTCGAACAAGCGGCCGCGCTCGTGCTCGTCGACATCGAGGGCTTCTCCGTGCATGACGCGGCCGAGGTCCTGCAGGTGCCCGAAGGCACCGTGAAGAGCCGCTGTGCGCGCGCCCGCGCCCGACTGGCCGGGCTCCTGTCCGATCTCGCACCTGAGCTGAGGAACCCGGGGGAACAGCTGCCCGTCCAACGGTTTGACGCCTCGACCCCGCCCACTGACGGAGACACCACCTCGTGAACACCGTGCCCGACGGCGGTCATTACGACCTCGACAGCCTCGCCGAACTCGACGAGGGACTGCTGACGGACGCCGAGGCGGCTGCCGCAAACGGGCACGTCGCCGATTGCTCTGAGTGCTCGCAACGACTGGGACAGCTGCGAACGACCCGAGCACTGCTGTCGACGCTTCCGGCCGAGACAATGCCGCCGGCAGTAGCGGCTCGGATCGACGACGCGTTGAAAAACGCCGGCGGCGGCACGGCAACCACCATCGTGCCGGTCGGCGCACGCCGCTCGTGGCGCGCGTGGATGCGCAGCCCGGCGCTCGCGGGAGCGGCCGCAGTCGTCGTCGTCGGTCTGCTCGTCGCCGGCGTAGTCGTCGGCGGGCTCGGCGGCCGGAGCCACAACGGCAACAGCGCGGCAACCAACGGCGCTGCCGGCCGTCCGATCGGCTCCGGCGGTGTCAGCACCGACGCGTTGAGAGCAGCCGGGATCAAGGAGTGGCAGACCGGCGCCAACTACACGGCGACCACGATGTCAGCACTCGTGCCGCGCTTGGTGACGACATCACCGACGGGACAGTTCGCCTTGCGCACTCCCTCGTCTCCGGCAACGAGCGCGCTGTCGAAGGCGGGTCCGGCGACGGCACCCACGCCGTCATTTACCGGCGGGCAGCCGGTCGTCTCGATCGACCAGATGCGCAGCTCGCGTCTCGCCGTCGCAGAGTGCGGACACATCCTCGCCAACGACTCGACGACCGTGCCGCTCGCTGTGGACTTTGCTCGCTTCCAGGGCCAGCCCGCAGTGATCGTCGTGATGCCCGCCATCGACGCGCCCGGCTCGGTCGACGCCTACGTGCTGAAAGGCTCGTGCAGCTCCGGGGCGCTCTTCCAGTTCTACCGCGTCAAGAACGTCGGCTAGGTCCGAAGAGCACTCGCCAGGCGGCAACGCCGACGACCGCTGCGACGTATGGCGGCAGTCGATGTCCCGGTGGCAAGAACAGGTTCTGTCCGCCCGGCACCAGGCGAAAGGAAAGGCCGGTCGCAAGCAGTGCGGCCACGCACGACACCGTCAGCGGCAGCCGCAACGGCAGTCCAGAGGTCGCTGCGGCAGCGGCCCACGCGCATGCGAGCCCTACGAGCCCAGGCGCAACCGTGGCGAAGTAGTGCGTGTCGACGTACTCGGCGGCGATCCATCCGCCGACGAAGGCGACGGCCAGTGCGGCCAGTGCGCCGCGAAGCCACCACTCGAGGGCAGTGGCGGCGACACCTACGGCTTCCGCGCCCTGGCCCTCGCAGGCTGCACAACCGCCGGCGCCGTAGCGCTCGGCGTCGGCACCACAGCGCGGGCGGGTGCAGCGCGGACAGACATCGACGGCGACTCGCCCCCGGTGCACCACGCAGCGCACGACCTCGGGGCACACGCCACCAGCCTGGCACGGGAATGACCGCCACTAAACTCGCGTTCCCGCGAGGAGCGCCACCACGGCGCCAAGGAGAGCAGGTCATGAGCGACGACATCCGCGACGTGATCATCGTGGGGTCAGGGCCCGCGGGATACACCGCCGCCCTCTATACCGCGCGCGCGAATCTGCGCCCGTTGGTCATCGAAGGCGTGCAGTACGGCGGCGCGCTGATGCAGACGACGGAGGTCGAGAACTTTCCCGGCTTCGTCGACGGCATCCAGGGTCCGGACCTCATGGATCACATGCGCAAGCAGGCCGAACGGTTCGGCGCCGAGCTGATCTCGGACGACGCAACCGCACTCCACTTGGCCGATGACGTCAAGACGGTCGACGTCGCAGGTCAGACCTACCGCGCTCGCACCGTCATCCTCGCTATGGGATCGGCGTACCGGATGCTGGGCCTTCCGAACGAGGACCGGCTGATGGGTCACGGGGTGTCCGCCTGCGCAACCTGCGACGGGTTCTTCTTCCGCGGCCAAGAGATCGCCGTCGTCGGCGGTGGCGACTCTGCGATGGAAGAAGCGACGTTCCTCACTCGCTTCGCCGACCGCGTTCACATGCTGCACCGCCGCGACAGCTTCCGCGCGTCGAAGATCATGCAGGAGCGGGCGCTGACCAACGACAAGATCCAGGTGCACTGGAACACGGTCGTCGAGGACGTTCTCGGTGCCGACAAGGTGTCGGGTCTTGCGGTGCGCAACACCGAGTCCGGCGAAGGTTCGACGCTCGACGTGACCGGTCTGTTCGTTGCCATCGGACACGATCCGCGAAGCGAGCTCGTCCGCGGTCAGGTCGACCTCGACAGTGAGGGCTACGTGCTCGTCGAAGCACCGTCGACCCGCACCAGCCTGCCGGGCGTTTTCGCCTGCGGCGATCTGGTCGACCACCACTATCGCCAAGCGATCACCGCAGCCGGCACCGGCTGTCAAGCCGCCCTCGACGCGGAGCGCTGGCTCGCCGACTGAGCTGGCTGCTCGTGGGAATGACGGGAGCAGCCACTACGTTTCGGTTACGACAACCGCCTGGTGACAGATCCGAAGGAGCACATCTGATGGGCGCCGCGACCAAGACCGTGACCGACGCGACCTTCGACAGCGAGGTGTTGGGCAGCGACAAGCCCGTGCTCGTCGACTTCTGGGCGGAGTGGTGCGGCCCTTGCAAGATGGTTGCTCCGGTGCTCGAGGAGATCGCCGCGGAGAACCCCGACAAGATCACCGTGGCCAAGGTCAACATCGACGACAACCCCGAGATCGCCCGGCGCTACCAGATCATGTCGATCCCGACGATGTCGGTCTTCGCCAAGGGCGAGGTGGTCAAGAGCATCGTCGGCGCGAAGCCGAAGGCCGCGCTGCTCCGCGATCTCGAAGGCATCCTCTAGCGAGATCTCGCTTCATCGGTGGCTGCTTCTCTGCGCGAGCAGCCACCGACCGCTTTGAGCGCGTGGATGTCAGATTTTCTTTGCACAGCAACGGTTTTCCGCTTGCACCGATGACCGACATATGCCATACTCGAACGTATGTTCGACACGGCGGT
>JAICLV010000191.1 GCA_025925185.1 Acidothermaceae bacterium | reverse complement strand
TCTCGACGAGGACGAGGTGGCCTGGGCAATCTTGAACGAACCCTTCGGCGAACTCACGGCCGCCGCACAGGCCTACGTGGGCCTGAAGCACCGCACACAAGGGGTGAACCGGCCATCTGCCGCTGCCAAGACCCCCAGAACACCCAAAACCGCCGTACTCGCTGACCTTTTTCAGGTCAGGGGTTCGAGTAAGGCGGTCATGGTGGAGCTAAGGGGACTCGAACCCCTGACCCCTTGTCTGCCAGACAAGTGCTCTACCAGCTGAGCTATAGCCCCGGGCACCCCGAACAACGGGCGACCGAACGCGGAGCAGTCTAGCGGACCGTAGCCCGTCCCCTTCGCGCCGACCGAGGCCCACCACGACACCGGCTCAGACGTCGTCGCCGACCACCGGTTCCGGCAGGGTGCCGGCGTTGTGCTCAGCCAACCGCCACCCGTGCGGCGTCTCGCGCACGATCGACCAACTGCAGTTCGCCAGGGACCCGAGCGTCCGCCAGGTCGTCGTCGGCAACGCCAACAGCGACGCGATGATCGCCCGCCCGGCCGCGCCGTGCGTCGCGACCACCAACGTTCCTCCGGAGGGCAACAACGCGAGCGCCTCGGACACCGCCGCGAACGCCCGCGCGCCCACCTCGATCAGCGACTCGCCGCCCCCGCGTCGTCCCTCGCCGCCGTCTGTCCACTCGGCCGCCTCGTCGGGATAACGCGCCGCGACCTCGTCGAACGTCAGACCTGACCAGGCTCCGACGTCGATCTCGCGCAGCCGCTTGTCGAGCGACACCGGCAGGCCGGTCACCAACGCCAACGCGTCGGCGGTCGCTCGCGCCCGTGCCAGGTCAGAGGCGATGATGGCGGACGGCGACAGCGCGGCGAGCAGCCGCGCGGCACGAGCGGCTTGCCCGCGCCCGACGTCGTCCAACTCGATGTCGAGTTGACCCTGAAAGCGGTAGCCGGCGTTCCACGCGGTCTGGCCGTGCCGCCAGACGACGACCCGGCGGGCTGAGGTCGAGCTCACGACCCGGCGACGGCGGACCGGGCGTCGTCGTCGAACTCGTGCCGCCGCCCGTTCGACGCGGTGACCTCGGCCGGCAGCTCGATGACGGGACAGTCCTTCCACAGCCGCTCGAGCGCGTAGAACGTGCGCTCCTCGGCGTGCTGGACGTGCACCACGATGTCGCCGTAGTCGAGCAGCACCCAACGGCCCTCTTGCTGGCCCTCGCGGCGCACCGGCTTGGCGTCGAGCGCGCGCAGCCGCTCCTCGATCTCATCGACGATCGACTTGACCTGTCGGTCGTTCGGAGCGGATGCGAGCACGAACGCGTCGGTGATGGCCAGCCGGTCGCTCACGTCGAACGCCTCGATGTGTTGGCCCAGTTTGTCGGCGGCGGCGAGCGCCGCTGCGGTGACGAGTTCGACGGCTCGGGGCGATGCGGTCATGCGGCCATACCCGGGGTGCGCTCCTGTCCGGCCGCGCAGGCGGCGGCCGCTGCCCACCATGGTCTCACCCACGGCGTGCAACCGCCTCTTTTAAGGCTTGTAGTCAGCCCCGAGCAAGACGATCACGTCCGCCACCCGCACGCTTTGCTGTGACACCCGCACGTCGGACGCCGGCAACCCCAGCGCTTTCGCCACCGCGTTGCCCTTGGCGATGTCGGCCGCTGTCGTGCCGGAGATCAAGACCACCGACGGCGCGGTCGCGTTCGGCATGCCTGGCGCGTTCTGCCCGGGGATGTAGACGAACCCGGAGTTCACCAGCTTCGCGCGGGTCGTCTCGCCGATGCCGGGAGTGCCGACCTGGTTCTCGATCATCACCCGGTTGCCAGTGGCCTTGCGACTGGCCGGGATCGACTGGGCGAGTTGCTGTTGCACCAGCGTCTGCGTCTTGGCGGTGTCGAGGCTGAACGCGTTCTGGTCGTCACCGGTGTCGAGCCGGTTCACCGGCAGCACGGTGTCGAGCGTCGAGCTCGCGGCGCTGTCGGCGGCCAAGCCGGCCAGCAGGTCGGCCAGCCGGGTCGTCGCGACAGTCGACGTGGAGCCCGCGCCCAGCCCGGTGATCAGTGACGTGATCGCCGCCGGCTGCTTCGGCAACTGCGCGAGCACCGCGCTGAGCACGGCGTCGAAGCGGGCCAACCGCAACTGCTCGGTCTCCCCGGCGGCGAGGTACGACGCGTACGCGACGGCGTTGGCGCCGGTGAGCTTCTGGTCACCGGCAGCCACGACGATCGTTGTCGTGCCGTTCGGGCCAGGCTTGGTGACGTCGCGGTCGACCGTCACGCTGACGCCGCCGACCTTGTCGACCAGCGTCGCGAAGCCTTGCTGCGTCAGCACCCACGAGCTGTCAACCGACACGCCCATCAGGTCTGACAGCGTCGCGCGCGACGCGTTGGGCTGGTTCAAGGTGAGCGCCTGACCGAAGGGCATCGGGCCGAACCCGGGCACCTGGGCGATCACCGCCGACGGAACGAGCACGACGACGCCTGACTTGGCGGCGGTGTCATGCGCGAGCAGCGCGCTGTCGACCGCTTCGCCGAGCGAGCCCTTGAGCTGCAGCAGCATCGTCGTCTGGGTGCGGGTGTCGGTCGGCGCCGTCGCGTCGTGCTTGCCAGACGACCCCCCACCGACAACCGCCCACACGATCAGCGCCAGCACGACCGCGACCGCTCCCCCGATGAGCACCCGCTTGCGCTGCTCCTGCTGCTTGTCCTCCCGCGCCGCGCGCCTGCCGCCTTGCCGGCCGGGCAGGATCAGGTCGACGCCGGGCGAGGCCGCCCTCGCACCGAGAGCATCGACCGCGCCGTCGACCGGCCGGTCGAGCGTCGTGGTGGCGGTAGCAGCGCTAAGCGCGGGCGGGTCGCCGAGATCCAACGACTCCGAACCGGCGACCTTGGACGCACTTGCGTGTCGGGGCCGGCCGCCGCGGTCGGAGCGCTCGGCGCGCCGGGGACGGCGCGGCTCGTCGTCCGGGCGCTGCGGGGCCAAGTCGACGACGCGTCGACGTCCGTGCTTGCCGCTCACGACCCGGCCCGCCGGTCGGTGGACCCGCGGTGACCCTGGTAGAGGCCGCGCTTAGAGATGTACTGAACGATTCCGTCTGGCACGAGATACCAGATCGGCTCGTTTGCCCCAACTCTTTCGCGACATTCTGTGGAAGATATGGCAAGTGCAGGAATTTCGATGAGGCTGACTGCCGATTCGGGTAGGCCGGATGGCCCATCGAGGACGTGTCCGGGCCGGGTACAACCGACAAAATGGGCTAGTTCGACCAACTTGTCGGCGTTGCTCCAGGTCATGATCTGGGCGAGCGCGTCGGCGCCTGTGATGAAGAACACCTCGGGGTCGTCGACGCCATCCTTCGCAAGCCCTTCGCGCAGCAAGGTGAGCGTGTCGACCGTGTAGGTCGGGCCCGGCCGGTCGATGTCGATGCGGCTCACCGTGAACCGCGGGTTCGAGGCGGTCGCGATCACCGTCATCAGGTAGCGGTCCTCACGCGGCGACACCGCGCGGTCGGCCTTCTGCCACGGCTCGCCCGTGGGCACGAAGATGACTTCGTCGAGCGCGAACTGGCTGGCGACCTCGCTCGCCGCGACCAAGTGCCCGTGGTGAATCGGGTCGAACGTGCCACCCATCACACCGATGCGCCGCCGGCTCATGGCCGCGACGTTACCGGTTGCCGCGCGCTATTCAGCGGACGTGGCCGTCGCCGACCACGACGTACTTGGACGACGTGAGCTCGGGCAGCCCCATCGGTCCGCGGGCGTGCAGCTTCTGCGTCGAAATGCCGATCTCGGCCCCGAACCCGAACTCGCCGCCGTCGACGAACCGGGTCGAGGCGTTGACCAGCACTGCGGCGGCGTCGACCTCCGCGACAAAACGCCGGGCCGACTCCTGCGAGCGGGTGACGATCGCCTCGCTGTGCCCGCTGCTGTGCGCCGCGATGTGCTCGATCGCCGCGTCGAGCGACGGCACCACCGCGGCCGCGATGTCGAGCGAGAGGTACTCGGCGTCCCAGTCGTCGTCGGTGGCCGGCACCACGGCTGGGTCGACGCGCGCCACCCGCTCGTCGCCGTGCACGGTCACACCCGCTTCATGCAACGCGGCCAACGCCAACGGCAAGAACGTGTCGGCGACGTCGGCGTGCACGAGCAACGTCTCAGCGGCGTTGCACACGCTGGGCCGGGAAACCTTGGCGTTGAGCAAAAT
>JAICLV010000233.1 GCA_025925185.1 Acidothermaceae bacterium | reverse complement strand
GGACCGCGAGCCGCAACGCGGAGTCGGCGAGGTCTGCCGGCACCCGCGCCGCCCGTGAAACATCGATCAAGGCCGCACGCAGCGAGTCGCTCATTGCGACACCTCCGTAAACACAACGAGTTCAGGCGCCAGCACACGTAGCCGCGAAAGCGCGTGCCGCGTCTGGCTTTTCACCGTGCCGACCGAGCAACCGAGCAGCGCGGCCGTGTCGGACTCCGAAAGGTCCTCGAAATACCGCAGCACCAAGACCGCCCGTTGTTTCGGCGTGAGCTTGCCAAGAGCAGCCCGGACGACGAGACGCCGTTCGTGGTCGGCCGAGTCGGCGATCACCTCTGGCAGCACGCCCGACAAAGACTCCGGACGACGTCCGCGCCACCGCCACCACGAGACCGCCTGGTGGTACAGCGCCTGTCGCGTGTACGCGTGCGGGTGCTCGCTCGCCGTCCGCCAGTGCAGCGCGACACCGGCCAGCGTCGACTGCACGAGGTCTTCGGCCTGATGCGAATCGCCGGTGAGCAGATAGGCCGCGCGCATCAGCGCGGGCGTCTCAGCGCGCACGAAGTCGCGGAACTCGCGCTCGGCCTCTCCGTCGAGCACCGCCACCGGTGTCCCACCTCCCGCCGTATCTAACGCCACGGCAGGCCGCCACGGAGGGAAGATCGCACCCACTAGGCTGAGAACCGGAGCGCCGGGAAGTCTGGTCGGCAGTCGATCCACTGTTGCCATGGATGCGAGGCGCTCACGTGCACGACGTCCAATCGTTCGGCCTGGCGGTCCTCGTCTGGGGGCTCGTCGGCATCGCCGCCCTGCTCGGCCACCGGCTCGCCCGGCGCTTACGCGTGCCAGCGCCGCTGGTGTTCCTGATCGTCGCGGCGGTGCTCGCCAGCGAGATCAAGCCGGTGCGCGACGCCGTCGACCTTAAAACTGTCGTCAACGTGGTGACGATCGCGCTAATCGTGATCCTGTTCGACGGCGGTCTGCATCTCGGACGTCGTCGCTTCCGCGAGGCCGCCGCGCCCATCATGCTGCTCGGTGTCTTCGGGACGTTCGCCACGACCGCGCTAATCGGCGTCAGCGCGCATCTGGTTTTCGGCATCGACTGGAAGGTGGCGTTCGTCCTCGCGGCAGCGCTGGCGCCGACCGACCCGGCCGTCGTCTTCTCGGTGCTCGCGGACAAGGAGATCGCCGGCCGCACATCGGCGATCCTCGAGGGCGAGTCGGGGTTCAACGACCCAGCCGGCATCGCGCTCCTGCTCGGCTTCGTCGAACTCGCGGCCCATCATGGCTCGCTGCTCAACGTCTTCACCACGTTCGCGATCGAGATGGCCGTCGGCGCCGCGATCGGCGTGGTGGGCGGCATCGCCCTCCGTTGGTGGCTGAGCAGCCGCGAACCCCTCCTCAGCTCTCAGCAGCCGATGCGCGCGTTGGTCGGGGTGCTCGCGGTCTACGGCCTGGCCACGGTTGCCCACGGTTCGGGGTTCATCGCGGTGCTCATCGCGGGCATCATGCTTGGCGACGAGGAAGAACGGCACGGGCCCTCGGTTCAGCGGTTCCACGCGACCCTCGCGAACATGGGCGAGGTCGTGGCGTTCATCTTGCTCGGCTTGTCGGTGCAGCTGCACACGTTGCTCGACAATCACGCGTGGGCGATCGGGCTCGGCCTCGCCGTGCTTATCGCGCTCGTGCTGCGACCGCTCGCCTGCCTGCCCCTACTGGCCCCGATTCGTCTGCGCCCCAACGAGAGACTGTTCATCGCCTGGGCGGGTCTCAAGGGCGCCGTGCCCATCTTGCTCGGCGCACTCGCGGTCACCGGCGGCACTCCCGACGCCACGCGGTTGTACGCGATCGTCTTCGTCGTCGTGCTGCTCTCGGTCGGAGTGCAGGGCAGCACGCTTTCGCTCGTGGCGCGCAAGATGGGCATCGAGATGCGCGAGGCGCAGACTTAGCGCCCGCGATCAGTCGGCCGCCTTGATGTGTTTCTTCGTCAACCAGCTCACGACTTGCAGCGCTTGGTCGCCGGTCCAGCTGCCGTCAGCCGCGTTGGTGAGGTTCTCGTGTCCCTCGTCGTTGAGGAACGCGCGCTCGCCTTGGGTCAGCGGCGCGTTCGAACCGAGCGGAGCGCCCTGCATCACAAACCGCTGTTTCCCTTGTTGGTCAAGGAAAATCAGCACGTCGCTGTGCGAGACGTCATACGTGAGCGGCTGACCGGTAAGCCAGTCAACGCCACCCTGGCTGTCTTCGGCCGTCTTTTGGTAGCTGATGCCGAAGTACTTCAACAGGGCGTCAAGGTTGCCCGGCGTGCCGGTGAGCAGCGTCCAGTTCGGCAACAGCTTCGCGAAGTCACGATAGGCGTGCAACCGCGCTGGGTCGTCTCGACCCGGGTCGACGGTGACGTCGACGAACTGCACCTTGTCGGCGAGCCCTGCCTTGCTGACCGCCTGGTCGACCTGGTTGAGCACCGCGGTCGTGATCGGGCAGATCTCCTGGCAGGTCGTCAGGAAGTCGGTCATCACCACGACTTTCCCTTGGAACGACGAGAGGGTCACGTCGTTGCCGTGCTCGTCGACGAGCGGCAGCGACGCGATGTTGTCTGGGATCGCGTCGTTCAGTTGCGCGCCGACGTTCTCGCCTGGCGGTTTGGGCGCCGCCGTCGTCTGCTGCCCGACGACGACCGCCACGACGAAGAGCGCGACGACCACCACCGCGCCGAGGATCGCCGCTTTCTTCGTCCGGCGCGTTCTGGGCCGCTCCGGCTTGGTTGATGTGGTGGTCGAGCTCAACGTGCACTCCCTGCGGGGGATC
>JAICLV010000100.1 GCA_025925185.1 Acidothermaceae bacterium | reverse complement strand
CGCGCTTGCACGGTATCGGTGACCGAGATTCTCGATGAGTTCACTCAGCTGCCTCGACATGTGCGGCTCGTCCGCGTTTTCCTCCTGGCGGATCGCCATGAGGGTGAACTCGCGGATCAGGTCGTCGTGGTGCTCGCGACCGCGCAGAAACAGTGAGATCGGCAAATTAATCAAGCGCACTGTGTGGAGCGGTGCTTGCGCCCCCTGGCCGGTGTCGGTGTATCGGCCGAGCGGCGCGGGCGGCGAGGCTGCCGCCGTGCCGCCCGCGCCATCTATCGTGACCACGCGGATATGAGACCACGAAACCGCGTGGGTCGCCTGCTACTTCTTCACCGCGTCCTTGAGGTTTTCACCGGCCTGCTTCAAGGAGCCGGCGGCCTTGTCGGCCTTTCCTTCGGCCTGCATTTCGCGGTCGTTCGTGGCACGGCCGACGTCTTCCTTGACGTTGCCTTTCGCCGACTGCGCGGCGTTCTTCATCTTGTCTGCGGCGCCCATACGAGCCTCCTCCATCGTTCTGGTGTCCAATCGTCCTACCCACGCCGCCCGCGCGCGACACGATCATGAGCGGATGGGCTTGCGTCCCCCACCCGCCCGCCTGGACGGGTCACGATCGGGCACAGGGCCGGCGGCGAGCGGCCAGCCGGCGTGGCCGAGAGGACGGGTGGGGCGCGTGTCGGGTCCGCACGTGGGGCAACTACCGGGTCAGGAATTCGTCGGCATCCCCGAGGAGATTGGTGTGACCGCACGGGCGGTCCGCGTTCGTGTCCGCGACCGGGAGAAGCCGATGGCCCAGACGGCCCAGACCGTGGTGCTTGACACGTCGGCGCTGATGTCCGACCCCGACGGGATCTTCGACGCGTATCCCGGCGCCGACATGGTGGTGCCGCTTACCGTCGTCCAGGAACTCGACGGCTTGAAGAGGCGGCTCGACCCCGCCGGCGCCGCCGCGCGCGACGTGCTGCGCCGGATCGAGCAGTTGCGGCTCGCTGCCGGGGGCGACCTTCGCAAGCCGTACGAGCGGGAGCTTGGCGGCACCGTGCGTATGCAGGTCAACGGCGTTCAAGCCGGCCTGCTGGGAGAGCACGGCCTGGACGCCGACACTCCCGACAACCGCATCGTCGGCACCGCACTCGGCCTGGCGCTCGCCGCGCCGCACGAGGGTCCCGTGCTCGTGGTCTCGAACGACACCGCACTCCGGCTCACCGCTGCCGCGGTCGGGCTCGCCGCCGCCGAACACAACCCGCTCGACGCGGTACCCGCGCATGCCCGTCCCGAGGGCTGGGTGAATCTGGACGCCGACGCCGGCGTTGTCGAGACGCTGTTCGAGCAGCACGCGGTCGCGGTCGCCCAGGTGCCCGGGGCGGCGGAGGTGGTGGAGAACACGTTCGTCGTGCTGCGCTCGGGCACGTCGTCCGCCCTCGCCCGCGTTCGTGGTGGGTCGCTGCACCTGCTCGAGTCGCTGGCCCCCGTGTGGGGGCTGAAGGCGGCGAACAAGGAGCAGCGGTTCGCGCTCGACCTGCTCCTCGACGACGAGGTGAAGGTGGTCGTGCTCGACGGCCCGGCCGGCACCGGAAAGACGTTGTGCGCGGTCGCCGCCGGCTTGCACATGGTGGTCGAGCAGCATCGGTTCGAGCGGCTCTCGGTCTACCGGCCGGTCATCCCGGTCGGCCACGCCGACCTCGGGTACCTCCCGGGCACCCTCGACGAGAAGATCGACCCCTGGATGGCGGCGATCACCGACGCGGTCGCCGCGCTGTCCGGTGACGGCGCCGATCGGCGGCGGCGCGCGTCGTCCGACGGCGGGCGCGGCAAGGTTGCGCAAGACTCGCTCGACTACATCAAGGCCCAGGGACTGCTCACGATGGAGTCGGTCACCCACCTGCGCGGCCGCACGCTGCACTCGACGTTCGTGCTGGTCGACGAGGCGATGAACCTCTCGCCGCAGGTCGGCAAGACGCTTCTCACGCGGATCGGCGCCGACTCCAAGATCGTTCTCACCGGTGACACGTCCCAAATCGACGCGCCCTTCCTGTCCGAGCAGACGAACGCGCTGACCGCCGTGGTGTCGGCGTTCTCCGGCCAGTCGTGCTTCGGACACGTGCGGCTGACCCGAGGCGAGCGCTCGCCGGTAGCGGAGCTGGCTGCCCGCCTGATGTGAGCCGGCGGGGCGGGACGTTCTCGCCCAACCGATCGACCCAAATGCCTTAGGTCGCTGGCCCAAACGGCCGAATGCACCGGTAGTGGTGTGACGAAATAGGGCTCGCGTGAAATTCCATCCGTGTAATTCAGCGTGAGCCCGGTGCCGTTGCGGACGAGATTGCTGTGACTTCTGTTGCAGATGTGACGTAGCGGCTATCGTCGGGCCCGGCCGCCTTTGCCGTGCTTTGTCTTGAGGCGTATGCGACTCAAGACAAAGCAGCGTCTTAGCCGGCGAACTCGGGCTTGTTGATGGGTCGTTGGACGACGGAGGCGTGGGTGCACGAGGTCGGCAGTTCGCCGCGACAGCCTGAACGCAAGGGCGAAAAGCTGCAAACCGGACGACGCGCCGCGCTGATCCTCGTTGCCGCTGGGTTTGCCTGGGTCACCGTCGCAGGTGGGGCGACGCCCGCGTTCGCCGCGAAGAAGCCGGTTATCCCGAGTCAGTCGGAAATCGATCAGGCCAACGCGGCAGCGCATTCGAAATCCGCGCAAATCGGCGAAACGGAGGCGCAACTCGCCGCAGCCAACGCCGAGCTGAGCAAGCTAAATAACAACGCTGAGATTTCGGTCGAGCAGTACAACGGCGCGATGACGCGGCTGGCCGACGCGCAGAATGCGGCGCGGGCCGCGCAGGTGCAGTTGACCGTCGCCACGCGACAGCGGGCCGACGCGCAGGTCGCGATGAACCAGTTCGCGGCCGACAGTTACCGGGGATCGGCCGGCATGAGCCAGCTGAACGCGCTGCTCACCTCGGGCTCGCCGGAGACGTTCGTCGATCGGGAGGCGGCGCTCGCCGCGGTGTCCCGGCATGAGCGGTCGATCGTCGATGCGATGAAGCGAGCCGAGAAGGCGCAGCGGGACGCGCAGCACGCCGCAGACGAGGCGGTCGCCGACCAGCAGAAGGCCAGCGACAGTGCCGCGCAGGCGAAGGACGCCGCGGTCGCCGCGATGAACGACCAGGCGCAGCAGGTCGCGCAGATCAAGGACACCCAGGTCGGCCTGCAGGCCCAACTCGCGGTCTTGAAGGGCAAGGCCAAGAACCTCGCCGCGGCGCGAGCGCAGGGGCTCGCCGAACTCGCGGCCCAGCAGGAGGCCGAGCGCAAGGCGGCCGCGGCCGCTGCGGCGGCCGCGAAGAAGCGCCAACAGGAGCTTGCCAGCCAGTCGGGCGGCGGATCCGGCTCAGGCGGGGACGGTGTGACCGGCACGCCCGTCGACCTTGTGACACCCGGTACCGGCCACTCGATCTCGACCGCCGCCCAGCGCGCGACCGCCGTCGCCTTCGCGCAAAGCCAGGTCGGCATCTGGTATCGCTGGGCCGGAGCGGGCGAGGTCGGCCCGACCGTCACGTCGAGCGGAACGCAGAACGTCCCCGGCTACGACTGCTCGGGCCTGACGATGCGCGCCTACCAGGCGGCCGGCATCTCCCTCGGCCACTACACCGGACTGCAGTGGGACGAGGGCATGCACGTCTCCCGCGACCAGTTGCAGCCAGGCGACCTGGTGTTCTTCGCGACGAACACGTCCGACCCGAGCACGATCCACCACGTCGGCATCTACATCGGCAACGGCCGGATGATCGACGCGCCGCAAACCGGTGAGCAGATCGGCAACCACAACGCCTTCCGCCCCGACTACATCGGCGCCGTCCGCCCGTAGTTCTGCTAGCTCGCAGTAGAAAGCTCCGGCGCCGCGGCGTTCCCGACGCCAGACTTCCGGACGACGTGAAAGCCTCGCTCAGGCCAGAAGGCCGCGAGCACCATGGCCGCCGCCTCCGCGATGCCGAACAACGGGAACAGCAGGAACTGCATCGCGTAAAGCAGCGCGCGATACGGGCGACCGGGCCGCACCTCCGGCGGCATCGCGGCGAGGTTGACCCGCAGGCCGACCCAGTACGCCGACAGGTACCACGACAGCACGGCCGCGCCGAGGATCGACGGAACCGCCGGTGTGCCGAGGCCGGTGGACAGGTTGACGATCGTGTAGATGGCGCCGACGGCTGAGAGCATCCATGAGACCAGGAAAGCCATGAGGGCGACACGCGCGCCCGTCGGCGCCGGCGCGTAAAGGCACACCTTCCAAAGTCCGGAGTACCAGCGTCGCCGCTGCTTGGCGAAGTCGCGCCATCTCTCCGGCGACTGCTCGACGATGAAGCCGTCGACCCAGCGGAACTCCCTACCGTTGAAGGCTTGTTGGTAGGCCCACCACGCGTCCTCGGTCACCGACCCCTCGGGTCCGACGTCGAACGACACGGAGCGCTCGACGTCGCAGCGCACCAAGATGAACGAGCCGTGCATGCCGCAGAACAACTTCCCCGACCAGAACTGGGTGCGAAACCGCGTGACGTCGTCGCCGGTGCGGATCATGTCGGCCAAGGTGAGCAGCGGGTGGCTGCGCAGGTGCCGGTAGTAAAGGATTCGGCCCTGCCCGATGCGCGGTGTCAACCCGCATTCGGCCCGCGCGGTCTCCTCGACGATCGCGTCGCGAATTCCGCCGATCAAACCTGGTGTCACGTGCGACTCCTCGTCGCAATGGAAGAGCCAGGCGTCGGCCGGCAGCGGCGACGCGTGCGTGAGGTAGTGCAGCGCGCGCGCCTTGTAGCGTGACTCGCTCGGCGTGCGGTACTCCGCTGGGACGACGTACCCGCGCACGTCGCCGCCTGGCGGCAGTTCGACCAGCAGGTCGGTGACAACCTCAATGCAGTAAGGGAAAAGTGGCCGCTTGCGCATCGAGGCGCGCACCGACTCGACGGTGTCGTAAAGCGCCGCAGCGTTGTGGCCGCGCGACACGACGCGGAAGCACACCAAGATGTCGCATGGCATTCCGGCGTCGAGCGGTCGGCGCGATTGCGGGATGATTAGTGACACCACGCCGATCGCCGCTGCCGGAAACGCGGCCACCCACGACCACGAGAACATCTGCAGCAAGTTTTCCCACCAGGCGACCGCGGGTCGTGGTGTCGGCATGAATCGGGCGCGCGCCCACGTCGTCGAGGTGAACGTCGCAACCACGACGACGACGTGCATCAGCCGGTAGCGCATGGAGTCCCAGCGTCGCTCGTACAGCCAGGCGATGTGCCGCGGCCGCTGCTTCATGGCGTCGCGCTCGCGGCTGCCAAGCGAGCGGCCACCGCGGTCGCGGCAGCGGCGTCGGCGGCTGTCACGCCGTCCGGCTCGTAGCTGATAACGACGGCGAGGTGGCCGGGCACGCCGTCCGGCGTCCAGGAGATTGACGTCATCCCGTCACCGGCCGACCCGGCGAACGAGCGCAAAACCGCGGGCGCCGAACCAACCGAGACTTGCCTCGTCGAGAGCAGTCGATAACCCCCGGCGCGCAGGGCGGCGGCGAGGGTGTCGCCGTCGAAGCCGTTGGTCGTGGTCACGTAGTCGACGGTCAGCGATGCGGACGACGGGGCGCCGACGGGACGCGCGGGCAACGTCCAGTGCTGCCAATACGCGTTGGCGCCGGCGAGTGCCACCTCGCGCGGGTCGGCGGCGCCGGGGGCGGCACCCGGCAATGTCTCGACGGCGTCGGGAAAAGCGACGCGTGGCGAACGGGTTGCCGGAGTTGATTGCGTGAGCGCGACGCCGATGCCGACGAACGCGACGGCGGTGGCTGCCAGCAACGCCGGCTCGCCGTGTGGCAGGCAGCGCAGCGGTCGCGGTTGGCGCTCGAGGGCAGGGATCCGAAGCCGGAACGCGGGAGCGGCGAGTGCCGCCGCCACGCAGGCGGCCGGCACCGCGTCACGCAACGCGCTGGCGAGGCAGACGACCACGACGAGCAACGACCACGCCGTGCGGGAGAACCGGCCGCCGGTTGTCATCCGCCAGCCGAGCAGCACCATGACCGCAATCGCCTCGAGCGCGCCGGCTTTGGTGAGCCGCTGCGCGAGCAGGTCGCCGGCAGCAGCGGTCGAACCGCCCGGCGCAAGCAGCGACGAGTCGATCGAGACAGCGATCTCAACTACCGCGCGCGCCGCGTATTTCGTTGCGGTGTCGAGTAAAACGTAGGCGGGCCGAAGCAACGCGGGCGACAACAGCGCGAGGGCGGTCACCGCGCCACGCAGTCGGTACAGCATCCGGCTGCCAAACAACACTGCGATCGCGGCGCCGACCAGCGGTGCCATGACTCCCAGTCCGGCACCCCACGCGGCGGCGTCCGGCCCGAAGGCTGCTGGCAGCTGCCAGCCGAGAAACGCGGCCGCGCAGCCGAGGCCGCCGGCGATGGAAAGATCGGCGGCCCGCATAGGGTTCGCCCGCGGCTCGGCGGCGATACCGCGCCACGAGCGAACGGCGAGCGTGATCGCGAGCAGCACGGCCAGGACGACGACGCCCTGGCCGTGCCGGACCAAGGCGACGCGCGGTGCGGCGAACGCCGTGGCGCCCAGGACGACCGCGCCGAACAGACCGCAGCGCACGCCGAGCAGCCACGTCTCGCGCCCAGATTGCTCAAGCTGCTCGACGCCGACGGCCGCCCGATCGGCCGTCACGACAGACATGGGACCCCTCGCCTCGATGCCGACTTCCCGCATCGAGCCAATCGGCCGAGAGATCACTTAGCTGAGATCGGCCTGGGCTAATCGCGATTCCGGCAATCGGGCGAGCCGGCGCGGGCGCTAGTGGCCGGCGGCGGCGAACCTCTCGCGCGAGGCGATGATTTCGGCCTCGGCCTCGGCGCGGCCGACCCACGTCGCCCCTTCGACGGACTTGCCGGGCTCCAGGTCCTTGTAGACCTCGAAAAAGTGCTGAATCTCCAGGCGTTCCCAGGGTGCCACGTCATTGATGTCGCGCAGGCCACCTTGGCGCAGGTCGGCCGCCGGCACGCACAGCACCTTGTCGTCGGGTCCCTTCTCGTCCGTCATGCGGAACATGCCGATCGCCCGACACCGAATCAGGCACCCGGGGAACGTCGGCTCCTCGAGCAACACCAGCGCGTCGAGCGGGTCCTCGTCCTGGCCGAGCGTGTCCTCGATGAAGCCGTAATCGCTCGGGTAGCGGGTCGCGGTGAACAGCATGCGGTCGAGCCGGATCCGCCCGGTGGCGTGGTCTATCTCGTACTTGTTGCGTTGCCCCTTCGGGATCTCGATCGTGACGTCGAACTCCACCCTGCTTCTCCCGCTTGTCGTCGCAGCCGGCCGGCCGCCGGCTTCGTTAGTGTCGCGTACACGGTTTGGCGACAGGAAGGCAGCACGATGCGAGGGCACCGCCGGCGCGCGCCTTCGCGCAACCGAGTGTCGCTCAGCCTGCTTGCTCTTCTGCTCGTCGTCTCTGGCGGCTTGGTCGCGGCGGTCGTCACCTATCAGCAGCATCACGACGGCGGGCCCCCAAGCCCGGGGGGTGGCGGCGACGTCACGGCGAACCCGTCGGCGAGCCCAGCCCCTGTCGCCCGCACGACGGCGCCCGCGGCATGGGCGCTGACGCCGTCGCCCGCGGGGGTCGCTCTTGTACCCGAGGACCGCCTGCCGGCGGGTGAAAAGCCCACCGCCAACGGCCTGACCGCGATGCTGGCACCCCGGCTGGCCGATCCGGCGTTCGCGGGGGGCGCCGTCTCCATCGTGGTGGGCGACCCCTTGACCGGTGGTGTGCTGCTGAACGACGGCGGGGCGGCCGGCGTGCTGCCCGCCTCGACCGCGAAGCTCGCGGCCGCCGCCGCCGCGCTCGAGGCGCTCGGCCCGCGACACCGGCTCACGACGAAGACCACGCTCGCCGCCGATGGCCGGGTGGTGCTGGTGGGGGGCGGCGACCCGACGCTCGCCGGTCCGAAGGCCGTTGGCCGCTTCGACCCCGGATTTCCCGCGCCCGCAAGGCTCGCCGACCTGGCGGCGCACACGGCGTCCGCGCTGAAGGCCCGCGGTGTCACCCACGTTCGACTCGGCTACGACGACTCGCTGTTCATCGGGCCGTCGACCGCGCCCGGCTGGAAGCCGACCTACATCACCGAAGGCGACGTCGCGCCGGTGAGCGCGCTCGAGGTCGACGAGGGTCGGCCCGATCTCGCCAAGCCGGCGCGCACGAACAACCCGTCTGTGGTCGCCGCGAGCGACTTCGCCGCACTCCTCGCGGCGAACGGCGTCAACGTCGACGGCGTTCCCCAGCCTGCGCCAGGCGCCGGCTCGACGCTCGCCAGCGTGCAGTCTCCGACGGTGTCGGCCCTGGTGGAGCGGATGCTTGGCCGAAGCGACAACGACCTGGCCGAGGCGCTCATCCGGCACGTGGCGATCGCGCGCGGGCACCCGGCGAGCTTCGCGGGCGGCGCGCTGGCGGTGCGGGAGGTGGTCACCAAGCTTGGCGTCGAGCCGAACGGGTTCGCGATGGTCGACGGCAGCGGGCTCTCCCGATCGGACCGGGTGCGGCCGCAGGCGCTCGTGCAATTGGTCGACGCGCTGCTGGCGCCCGCGCATCCGGAATTCGCGGCCGCGCTGCAGGGACTTCCGGTGGCCGGTTTCTCGGGGACGCTGGCGAATCGGTACGCCAGCCCGCCCGCCTTGGCCGCGAGCGGTCTGGTGCGGGCGAAAACGGGAACGCTCGACGGCGTCGTCGCGCTCGCAGGCTTCACCTACGACGCGAGCGGGCGGGTGCTGTCGTTCGCGGTGGTCGCCAACGGCATCCCGAACAACGCGACATTGACGGCGGAAGCCGCGCTCGATCGGGTCAGCGCCGGGCTCGCCGGGTGCGGGTGCGGGTGACGGGCCGTACGGTGGCTGGATGAGTGAGTGGAGTCGTCCATGACGGAATCGGTGCGCCTGATCGACTGGGACCTCGCGGTCGCCACCGCGACCAGGCTGGCGCCGCGCGGTCCAGCGGTCACCCGCGAGGAGGCGTTCGCGGCGGTCCGCCAGCTGCGCGACCTCGCCCTTGAGGCCGAGGATCACGTCACCGCGTTCACCGGGATGAAGGCGCCCCATCCGCACGAGCCGGCGACCGTCGTCGACCGCACCGGCTGGGTGAAGGGCAACATAGGCGGGTTCCAGATCGTGATGGCGCCGCTGCTCGACAAGCTCGCCGCGAAACGCAGCGGGCAGGTCGGCGGCCCGGTGCTCACCGCGATCGGTTCCCGGGTGACCGGAGCGCAGGTCGGCGTGCTGCTCGCCTACCTGTCGGGCAAGGTGCTTGGCCAGTACGAGCTGTTCCTGCCGCCCGCGAACGGCCGCACCCGGCTCGGCCGGCTCAGCTTGGTCGCGCCCAACATCGTCGGCGCCGAGCTGCAGCTCGGGGTCGACCCGCGCGACTTCCGGCTGTGGGTCTGCGTG
>JAICLV010000003.1 GCA_025925185.1 Acidothermaceae bacterium | reverse complement strand
CGCCGATCTGGTCGACGAGCACGCCCTGCCAGAACGAACTCAAGCTACGCGGATAGATGATGGCGAAAATCAGCAACGCGGCGTAGAGGGAGTAACGAACTTTCGGATCGCCGAGCCACCGAGTGCGCGCCATGCTGATCGGCGCCGTGACCGTCTTGATGTTCTCGGAGAGCGTCTCCCGGCCAACCATCGCCAACCAGAGCAGCACACCAAGCACGAGGAAGACGATGACGCGTGGGTGAAAGAGCGCTCCGGTGAAGCCTGCCGTCGGGTGGCTCACGCTGCCAGACGGTCCGGTGATGACCGCGGCGACAAGCGCGCCGATGATGCACGCGACGAGCTTGCGCGCGTTGTTGTTCCGGCGCAGGCGCTGCCACGCGCTCCTTCCGCCACCAGCGGACTGGGGCGGTCGAATCGCCTCGCTGTCACGAATCGCGCTCATGCCGACCTCCCCAGCCGCTCGCCGAGAATTCCGGTCGGCCGCACCAACAGCACAAGCACGAGGATGAAAAACGACACGACGTCGACCCATGACGGGCTAATGCAAGCAACCGAGAGGTTCTCGATGATGCCCAGCAGCAAGCCGCCGAGCATCGCGCCGCGGATGTTGCCGATACCGCCGAGGACAGCGGCGGTGAAGGCCTTCAGACCCGGCGTGAACCCCATCGTGTAACTGACGTTCGCCGGCCCGAGCCCGTACAAGAACCCCGCCGCTCCTCCGAGCAGCCCACCGACGATGAATGTCTGGGCGATGACCCGGTTGATGTCGACGCCCATCAAGCCGGCGGTGTCGGCGTCTTGAGCCACGGCGCGAATGCCTTGGCCGAGGCGCGTCTTGTTCACCAGCCGGTCGAGCATCACCAACATGATGATGGCGACCACCGCGATGACCGCGTAGTACAGCGAAACGCCGGTGCCGAAGATTTTGAACAATGGATCGGTTTGGGTCTGCGTGAACGGCTGGGCGATCGGCCGGGAATCGCGGCCGAACTCCTTGCCCGCGAGATTGAGCAGGAAGTATGACGCTCCGATAGCGCTGATCAAGAATGCCAGCTTGGGCGCGTGTCTACGGCGCAACGGCCGGTAGGCAACGCGCTCGAGGAGGTACGCCACGACGCCGCCGCCGACCGCGCCGGCGACACAGCCGATGACGACATATCCGACCGACGACATGCCGGCTGGGTGATGCTTGCCGATCAGCCAGTTGAGCGTGAATAGACCGGCGAACCCACCGCTCATGAAGACCTCGCTGTGCGCGAAGTTGATGAGCTGCAAAACGCCGTAAACCAGGGTGTACCCGAGAGCGATTAGCGCGTACTAGTAGCCGTTTGCCAGGCCGGGGACGAAGAACCCCCAGAAGTTATGCGTCAGACACATCGTCTGCGGATCCCATCGGTTCGAAGCGAACTACGCGTGAACTGCGCCATCGCGCTCCTGTCGCACGTGTGGTCGGGCGCGCCGAGGCACGCCCGACCACACGCTCACGACATCGCTCAGGTGTTCGCGAGACCGAGCGAGGTGATCTTCCCGCCCTTGACCTGGTAGATGTACACCGAGGTGCCGGCGATGTTGCCGTTCGACTCGAACTTCACTTCCTTGGTGATCCCCTTGTAGTCGACCGTCTTCAACCCGTCGATGACCTGCTCGCGGGTGGCATTCGGACCGATCTTCTTCAACACCGTGATGATCGTGTTCGCGGCGTCGAACGCCTCGGGCGAGTACGTGCCGCTGTCGAACTTGGCCAGCGCCTTGAACTTCGTGATGAAGTCCTGCGCCGCGGAGTTCGTCGAGATGTCGGCGCACGCGCAGCTGATGTAGGTGCCCTCAGCGACGTCCGCGCCCGCTTGCTCGATGTACTTCGGGTCGAGGCTTCCGTCGTCCGAGAAGAGGTTGCCGGAGAAGCCCGCGGACTTCAGTGCCTTCGCCAGCAACGCGAAGTCGCAGTAGTAGCCGGCGTAGAAGACCGTGTCGGCCCCGGAACCCTTGATCTTCGTGGCGAGTGCCGGGTATTGCTGGGCGTTGCCCTGACCGGCCTGGCATTGCGTTGTGCCGGGGGCCGACTCCGAGGTCACCTGCGCGCCGTCGGTCTTGGCCTGGTCGGCGAAGGCCTTGCTGAGCGGCTGACCGTAAGCGCTCGCGTCGTCGATGACGTAGATGCTCTTCGCGCCCAGCTTCTTCACCGCGTAGTCGGCGTCGGCCGGACCTTGCGCGTTGTCGTCGGCGACGACGCGGAAGAAGCTCGCCCAGCCGCCGTCGGCCAAGGTGGGCGACGTCGCGGACGGGCTGACGGTCGCCAGCTTGGCGTCGGCGAAAAGCGGCTCGGCCGCCTTCGTGGCGCCGGAGAAGGCCGGACCGACAACCCCGATCACCGCCTTGTCGTCGATGAGCTTGCGGGCCGCGGTCGGTGAGACCTTGCCGTCGCCCTGGTCGTCAGACTCGGTGTACTCCAACTTGAACGGCAGGTCGCCGGCCGCGTTGGCCTCGTTGATCGCCAACTCGACCGCGTACTTCATGTTGAGCCCCAGCTGGGCGTTACCGCCGGAGAGCGGTCCCTGGTACGCGATCTTGAAGGTTGGCTTGTCACCGCCGCCGTTCGCGCCGGTCGACGCGCTGGTCGACGACCCTGAGTTGTCGGCCTTTTTGCTGCTCGACCCACAAGCGGACAGGGCCATGCCTGCCACCACAAGTGGGACGACGGTAAGCACTACTCGACGTTTGAGCACACTGACTCCTCTTTCGGTGGGGCGACTTTCGGTGGGGCGACGTGAAGCCTGCTCGTGACCGGACAGCCACCCCTACGCTGTTGGGCGGACGCTACAACGCATCCGGCGGGGAGCGAAGGACCAAGTTGGAGTCGTAACCTCCTCGTGATCTTTTGGATGCCGTCACACCTGTTAAGCGGCTAATCGCCCGATTCGGCAACCGCCAGGTCGGCGATCACCGATTCCGCGACCGCGCGCATGCTGAGCCGTTGATCCATCGCCTTTCGCTGGATCCAGCGGAAGGCCTCCGGCTCGGTCAGGGAATCGCGGGCCTGCAACAGGCCCTTCGCGCGGTCGACGAGCTTGCGCGTCTCGAGCCGGTCGGCGAGGTCGGCGACCTCGGCCTCCAGCGCCGCCAGCTCCGCGTGCCGGCTCAGCGCCATCTCGATCGCCGGCAGCAGGTCGGCCGAGCTGAACGGTTTGACCAAGTACGCCATCGCGCCAGCGTCGCGCGCGCGCTCGACGAGCTCGCGCTGCGAGAAAGCCGTCAAGATGACGACTGGCGCGATGCGCTGGGCCGCGATGCGCTGGGCGGCCGAGATGCCGTCGAGCACGGGCATCTTGACATCGAGGATGACGAGGTCCGGCCGCAGCTGCTCCGCCAGCAAGACGGCGCGCTCGCCGTCGCCCGCCTCGCCGACCACCTCGTAACCGAGCTCGTCGAGGGTCTCGGTGAGGTCGAGCCGGATCAGCGTCTCGTCTTCGGCGACGACCACCCGCCTGCGGGTCGATTTCTCGGACGACGCGGCCGCTACCGCGCCCGATGCGCCGGTGGCCGATGAGCCGGTGGCCGGCGCCGATTGGTGCCGTCTCGGCATCGCCGCGAGGTCGGCTGGACTGGGAGGGCGCGGGCTCGTCTGATCCTCTTGCACTCGCAGCAGCCTAGTCAGACCAGGAGAAGGTCAACCGGTAGATTGGGCGTTCGCGGCGCAGGCGCCGCTCCAGCACGGCAACGCCCCGGTAGCCCAACGGCAGAGGCAATGGTCTCAAACACCATCCAGTGTCGGTTCGAATCCGACCCGGGGTACTGACCGCGCCCTCCCCCTGCGCCGCGAACCAGTTGGCTAGCTGTAGGCCGGGGCGTCGCTCTCGATGGTGTCGCCGATGCGGTGCACCCGCAGCGTGTTCGTCGAACCGGCCACGCCTGGCGGCGAGCCGGCGATGATGACCACGAGCTCGCCGTGCCGACAGCGCTCGAGGTCGAGCAGCGCGCGGTCGACCTGGCGCACCATCTGGTCGGTGTGCGACACCGGGGCGACCAAGAACGTCTCGACACCCCACGTCAACGCGAGCTGCGAACGGGTCGCGGCGACCGGCGTGAACGCGAGCAAAGGGATCGGCGAGCGGTAGCGCGCCAGCCGCCGCGCGCTGTCGCCGGTCTCCGTGAACGCCACGAGAAAACGCGCGTCAAGGTCGGCGCCAACCCCTGCGGCGGCGTGGCCAATGGCGCCGCCCTTGGTGCGCGGCTTGCCGACTATCTCGGGGATTGTGTCGAGCGCCGCCTCCTCGGCGGTGTCGATGATGCGCGCCATCGTCTCGACGGTGAGCGTCGGATGCAGCCCGACGCTCGTCTCGCCGGACAGCATCAACGCGTCGGCGCCGTCGAGGACCGCGTTGGCGCAGTCGGACACCTCGGCGCGGGTCGGTCGCGACGCGGTGACCATCGAGTCGAGCATCTGCGTCGCCACGATCACCGGCTTGGCGTTGCGCCGCGCCAGCGAGATGACCCGCTTCTGCACGATCGGCACCTGCTCCAACGGCATTTCGACGCCGAGGTCGCCGCGCGCCATCATGAACCCGTCGAACGCCTCGACGATCTCCTCGATGCGGTCAACCGCCTGCGGTTTCTCGATTTTCGCGATGACCGGGACCCGACGCCCCTCGTCGTCCATGACTTTCGCGACGGCGTCGAAGTCGGACGGCGAGCGGACGAACGACAGCGCGACCATGTCGGCGCCGATGCGCAACGCCCAGCGCAGGTCATCGACGTCCTTCTCACTGAGCGCGGGCACTGACAGCGCCGCGCCCGGCACGTTGATGCCTTTGTGGTCGGAGACGGTGCCGCCCTCGACGACTTTTGTGCGCACCCGCGGGCCGTGGACGGAGACCACCTCGAGGCAGACGCGGCCGTCGTCGATCAGGATTTGCAGGCCCGGCTCGACGTCGCCGGGCAATCCGTCGTACGTCGTCGAGACGAGCACCTTGCTGCCGGGCACGTCCTCCGTGGTGATGGTGAACTCGTCGCCGGCGGTGAGGACGACGGGGCCGCTCGCGATGCGCCCGAGCCGAATCTTCGGCCCCTGCAGGTCAGCGAGCACGCCGACGGCGCGACCGCTCGCGTCAGCGGCGGCGCGCACGCTGCTGTACACGGCGGCGTGTTCGTCGTGCGTGCCATGGCTGAGGTTGAGCCGCGCGACGTCCATGCCGGCGTCAACCAGCGCGCGAATGGCGGTGGGTGATTCGGTCGCCGGGCCAAGGGTGCAGACGATTTTGGCGCGGCGACTCATGGCGTCAACCCTAGGGCGTGGTCGCGGCTCAGGCCGTCAGCGGGCGCGTCGCCGGTGTCACTGCGACTGGCAACCGCTCCAGGCCGGACAAGAAATGGTCGACCGCCGCCGCCGCTCCTCGCCCTTCGGCGATCGCCCACACGATCAACGACTGACCGCGGCCGGCATCACCGGCGACGAACACGCCCGGCACCGACGTCGCGTACGAGCCGTCACGCGAGAAGTTGCCGCGCACGTCGAGCTGGATCCCGAACTGCTCGGCGAGCAGCTTCTCTGGGCCAGAGAAACCCAGCGCCAGCAACACAAGTTGGGCCGGGATCTCGAACTCGGTTCCGGGCACGGGCTCGAACTTGCCGGCGACCCGGCGCACCTCGACGAGCCGAAGCGCGCGCACGTTGCCGTGCTCGTCGGCCAAGAACTCCTGCGTGTTCACCGAGAATTCGCGTTCGCCGCCCTCTTCCTGCGAGGTCGACACCCGCCACATCAGCGGCCAGGTCGGCCACGGCGTGGTCGGGTCGGGTTCGACTCCGGGCCGGGGCATGATCTCCAGCTGCGTGATAGACGCCGCGCCTTGCCGGATCGCGGTGCCGAGGCAGTCGGACCCGGTGTCGCCGCCGCCGATGATGACGACGTGCTTGCCTTCCGCGGTGATGGTCGGCGCGTCGAGGTCGCCCTGCTGCACGCGGTTCGCGATCGGCAGGTACTCCATCGCCTGGTGGATGCCGCCGGACACGCGGCCGGGAGCCGGCAGGTCGCGGCCCACCGTCGATCCAACGGCGACGACGACCGCGTCATAGCGCGCCCTCAAGTCGCGGGCCGTGAGATCGACGCCGACTTGGACGCCTGGCCGGAACTTGGTCCCCTCGGCCGTCATCTGCTCGAGCCGCCGGTCGAGCACCGACTTTTCCATCTTGAACTCGGGGATGCCGTAGCGCAGCAGTCCCCCGATCCGGTCGGCCCGCTCGTACACGGCGACCGTGTGACCGGCCCTGGTGAGCTGCTGCGCGGCGGCCAGGCCGGCCGGACCCGAACCGATGACGGCGACGGTCTTGCCGCTCAGCCGGGTCGGCACCTGGGGCCGGAGCCAGCCCTCCTCGAACGCGCGGTCGGCGATCTCTTGCTCGATCCGCTTGATGGTGACCGCGCCGCTGGTCTGGCTCGGGCTGATGTTCAACACGCATGCCGCCTCGCACGGCGCGGGGCACAGTCGACCGGTGAAGTCGGGGAAGTTGTTGGTGGCGTGCAAGCGCTCGCTGGCGGCCTGCCAGTCGGACCGCCCGACGAGGTCGTTCCACTCGGGGATGAGGTTTCCGAGCGGGCAGCCGTTGTGACAGAACGGGATGCCGCAGTCCATGCACCGGCGGGCCTGCGTCTCGAGGTCCTCGTGGGTGATGGCTTGGTGGACGTCCTTCCAGTCACCGATCCGCACGTCGACGGGCCGGTCCTCGGGCAGCTCGCGCTGCCACTTCAGGAAGCCTTTCGGGTCAGTCACTGATCACCGCCATGATGAGCTTGTCGAAGTCGAGGCCGTCGCGTTCGGCCTGCGCCCGGATTTCCAGCACCCGCTTGTAGTCGCGCGGCATGATTTTCGAGAACCGGGTGATGGTGGCCGGCCAATCGGCCAGCATCTCGGCCGCTAGCCGCGATCCGGTCTCGCTCGCGTGCTTGCGCACCAGGCTCACGACGAGCGCCCGGTCTTCGTCGTCCAGCTCTTCGACGTCGGCCATGCCGGTGTTGACGCGGCGTAGGTCGAGGTCGATCAGGTACGCGACGCCGCCCGACATGCCGGCCGCGAAGTTGCGCCCGGTGGGGCCGAGGACGACGACGACGCCGCCGGTCATGTACTCGCAGCCATGGTCGCCGACGCCTTCGACGACGGCGGTGGCGCCGGAGTTGCGCACCGCGAACCGCTCACCGACGACGCCGCGCACGAACATCTCGCCGCTCGTGGCGCCATAAAGCAACACGTTGCCCGCAATGATGTTCTGATGCGCCACGAAAGGCGCTTCGTCGAACGGCTTCACCACGATCCGGCCCCCCGACAAGCCTTTCCCGACGTAGTCGTTCGCGTCGCCGACGAGCCGCAGGGTCACCCCGCGCGGAACGAACGCGCCGAACGACTGGCCTGCCGACCCGGTGAGCGTCACATCGATCGTGTCGTTGGGAAGGCCGTCGCCGCGATAGCGCTTGGTCACCTCGTGGCCCAGGAGCGTACCAACCGTGCGGTTGACATTGCGGATCGGCATTTCGAAGCGCACCGGGACTCGATCGTTCAACGCTCCGTCGGCCAACTCGATGAGCGTGTTGTCGAGTGCCTTCTCGAGGCCGTGATCCTGCGCGACGAGATGGCGCCGAGGCTCGCTGCGGTCGTCGGGCGCGCACAGGATAGGGGCGAGGTCGAGTCCGTTCGCCTTCCAGTGCTGGACGGCGTCGGATGTGTCGAGGAACTCGACTTGACCAACCGCCTCCGCGATCGAGCGAAAACCCAGCTCAGCAAGGTATTCGCGGACCTCTTGCGCGATGAACTGGAAGAAGTTCACCACGAACTCGGGCTTTCCGTTGAACCGCTCGCGCAGCACGGGGTCTTGGGTGGCGACGCCGACCGGGCAGGTGTTGAGGTGGCAGACCCGCATCATGATGCAGCCCGACACCACCAGCGGGGCCGTCGCGAACCCGAACTCCTCGGCGCCTAGCAACGCGGCGATGACGACGTCGCGGCCGGTCTTGAGCTGGCCGTCGGCCTGCACCACGATCCGCTCGCGCAATCCGTTCGCCACGAGGGTTTGCTGGGTCTCGGCGACGCCGAGTTCCCACGGCGCGCCGGCGTGCTTGATGGACGTCAGCGGCGCGGCGCCGGTGCCGCCGTCGTGCCCTGAGATCAACACGACGTCGGCGTGCGCCTTGGCGACGCCGGCGGCGACAGTCCCGACGCCGACCTCGGCGACCAACTTGACGTGCACCCGCGCGTCGGGGTTGGCGTTCTTGAGGTCGTGGATGAGCTGCTTGAGGTCTTCGATCGAGTAGATGTCGTGGTGTGGCGGGGGCGAGATGAGTCCGACGCCAGGGGTCGAGTGCCGGGTCTTCGCGATCCACGGGTAGACCTTGTGACCGGGCAGCTGGCCACCCTCACCGGGCTTGGCGCCCTGCGCCATCTTGATTTGCAGGTCGTCGGCAGCGGTGAGGTACTCGCTGGTGACGCCGAATCGCCCGCTCGCCACCTGCTTGATGGCGGACCGGCGCTCGTCGTAAAGGCGCTCGGCGTCTTCGCCGCCCTCGCCGGTGTTCGACTTGCCACCCAACGAATTCATCGCGATGGCAAGGGTTTCGTGGGCCTCTTGGCTGATCGACCCATACGACATCGCGCCGGTGGAGAATCGCTTCACGATCTCGTTGACCGGCTCGACCTCGTCGATCGGCACCGGCGGGCGGACCCCCGTGCGCAGCTTGAACAGGCCGCGCAGGGTCATCAACGCGCTCGACTGGTCGTTGACGGCGGTGCTGTACTCGCGGAAGATGCCGAACTGCCCGGTGCGCGTCGAGTGCTGCAGCCGGAACACCGTCTCGGGGTTGAACAGGTGCGGCTCGCCCTCGGCCTCGCGGCGCCAGTGGTAGTCGGCGCCGATGTTCAGCCGGCGGTGCAGCGCACGCACGTCGCCGACGGGGTAGGCGTCGTTGTGGCGCGACGCGACCTCGGCGGCGAGGACGTCGAGCCCGACGCCGTTGAGCCGCGACGTCGTCCCCGTGAAGTACTTGTCGACGACGTCGCGGGAAAGCCCAAGCGCCTCGAAAACCTGTGCGCCGGTGTAGGAGGCGACCGTCGAGATGCCCATCTTGGACATCACCTTCAGCACGCCCTTGCCAAGCGCCTTCACCAGGTTGTGCACCGCGTCTTCGGCGCTGACGCCGGTGATTGCGCCGGTGCGGACCATGTCCTCGACGGTCTCCATCGCGAGGTAGGGGTTGACGGCCGCGGCGCCGTAGCCGATGAGCAGGGCGACGTGGTGCACCTCGCGGACGTCGCCGGCCTCGACGACGAGACCGACCTTGGTCCGGGTCTTCTCGCGGATCAGATGGTGGTGCACCGCGGACGTCAGCAGCAGCGACGGGATCGGCGCGAGCTCGCGGTCGGAGTCGCGGTCGGACAGCACGATGACCCGCGCCCCGGCCTCGATCGCTTGCGACACGTCGGCGCAGATCTCGTCGAGCCGGCGTTGCAGCGCCGCTCCCCCGTCGTCGACGTCGTAAAGACCGCGGACGACGAACGGCGCGAGACCCGGCAGGTCGCCGTCGTCGTTGACATGGAGGATCTTCGCGAGCTCGTCGTTGTCGATGACCGGGAACGGCACGACAATCTGGCGGCACGACGCGGGGCCGGGCTGCAGCAGGTTCTGCTCCGGACCGATCGTGCCCGCGAGCGAGGTGACGAGCTCTTCACGGATCGCGTCGAGCGGCGGGTTAGTCACCTGCGCGAAGAGCTCGCTGAAGTAGTCGAAGAGCAACCGCGGCCGGCCGGAGAACGCGGCAAGCGGCGCGTCGTTGCCCATCGAGCCGATCGGCTCAGCACCGGCTTCTGCCATCGGCGCCAGGAACATGCGCAGCTCTTCTTCGGTGTAACCGAAGGTTTGCTGACGACGCAGCACCGACTCGTGGCTGTAGACCACGTGCTCGCGCTCGGGCAGGTCGGGCAGTTTGAGCAGGCCGGCGTGCAACCAGTTGTCGTACGGCCGCTCGGCGGCGAGCTGGGCCTTGATCTCGGCGTCGTCGACGATGCGACCGGCCTCGGTGTCGACGAGGAACATCCGGCCGGGCTGCAGCCGGCCCTTCCGCACGACGGTGGCGGGGTCGACGTCAAGCACACCGACCTCGCTCGCCATGACGACGAGCCCGTCGTCCGTGACCCAATAGCGGGCAGGGCGCAGGCCGTTGCGGTCGAGCACGGCGCCGATGAGGGCGCCGTCGGTGAACGTGACGCAGGCGGGGCCGTCCCACGGCTCCATGACGCTGCTGTGGAACTCGTAGAACGCGCGGCGCGCGGCGTCCATCTCGGCGTGCTTTTCCCATGCCTCCGGGATCATCATGAGGACGGCGTGGGGCAGCGACCGGCCGCCGAGGTGCAGCAGTTCGAGCACCTCGTCGAAGCTCATCGAGTCGGAGCCGCCAGGCGTGCAGATCGGGAACAACTGAGAGAGGTCGCCGGGGATCTCGTCGCTTGCGAGCAGGGTCTCCCGGGCGCGCATCCAATTGCGGTTGCCCTTGATGGTGTTGATCTCGCCGTTGTGCGCGATGTAGCGGTACGGGTGCGCGAGCGGCCAGCTCGGGAACGTGTTCGTCGAGAACCGAGAGTGCACGAGCGCGAGCGTCGAGGCGAACCGCTGGTCGGACAGGTCGGGGAAGAACGGCTCGAGCTGTGGCGCCGTGAGCATGCCCTTGTAGACGATCGTGCGCGGCGACAGCGACGCGAAGTAGACGTCGACTTCGCGCTCGATCCGCTTGCGGGCCCGGAATGTCAAGCGTTCGAGGGCAATTCCGGATAGCGACGCGTCGACCGGCGCGACGAAGAGCTGACGGAAGCGCGGCATGACGGCGCGCGCACTCGGGCCGGCGAGTTCGGGCACGACAGGCAACTCGCGCCAACCGAGCACCCGCAGTCGCTCCTCGGCGACGATCCGCTCGATGGCCGCGACGGCGGTGCCGGCGGTGAAGTTGTCAGCAGGCAAGAACGCGATGCCGACGGCGTACGACCCGACCGGCGGCAAATCGAAGTCGACCACGGCGCGGAGGAACTCGTCGGGTATCTGCGCGAGCAGCCCCGCGCCGTCGCCGGTGTCGGCCTCGCGGCCGGTGGCGCCGCGGTGCTCGAGGTTGCGCAGCGCGGTGAGCGCGTTGACGACGGTCTCGTGGGTGCGCCGCCCGCGAAGGTCTGCGACGAACGCGACGCCACACGCGTCGTGCTCGTTCGCGGGGTCGTAGAGACCGAACGGCTGCGGACCAGCGGCCAGGAACATGGCACTCCCGTCGTCAGCTGCTGTCTGTTGCAGTGCGGCGACGGACATGGAAAAGCGCCGTCACCTGCACCTGAACTGGACAGGGACGACGCTGGCCCTGCGGATTGCACACGACGGGGCCCGGGGATCTCGGCTGGGCGTCGCCGCGACGGCAGACAGACTAGCGCATCACGACACGTGTGTGCCGATGGCTGCGCCGACCCCGTAGGTGATCGCGGCCGCGGCCGCGCCGAGCAGCAACTGGCGGGTGCCGCCGAACCACCATGGGCGCGCGGTGATGCGGGCGACCATGGCACCGGTCGTGAACAGCCCGATCGCGGCCAACAAGGCGGCCGGCCACAACGCCGACGCACCCAAAATGAACGGCAACACCGGCAAGATGGCGCCGATGGCGAACGAGACGAACGACGAGCCGGCGGCGAGATAGGGCGACGGCAGGTCGTCGCCGGACACGCCGAGTTCTTCGCGCGCGTGGATCTCCAGCGCCTGCTCGGGGTCCTTGGACAACTGCCGGGCGACCTCCTGGGCGAGGTCGGGCTCGACCCCGCGGGAGATGTAAAGCTCGGCGAGCTCCTGGCGCTCAGCCTCGGCGTTGTGCCGCAACTCGTGCCGCTCGATCGCGATCTCGGCGCGGGCGAGGTCGCTCTGCGACGCCACCGACACGTATTCGCCCACCGCCATCGAGAACGCTCCGGCCGCCAGGCCCCCGAGACCACTCAAGATCACCAGGTGGCGGTCGGCGTGCGCGCCGGCGAATCCGGAGATCAGCGAGAAGTTCGAGATCAGGCCGTCCATCGCGCCGAAGACCGCCGGCCGGAGCCAGCCGCCCGTGACGTCGCGGTGGCTGTGGTGGATCTCGGCGCGCGACCGCGGGCTGATCTCCTCGTCGGCGGTCATGGCGCGGCGCCCTCGGTGGGGGCGCGCTCCGGTGGCGACGCCCGATCGTCGGTCAGCACGAACGCCTGATCGGCGCCGTCGGCGCCGCCGGCGTCGCGGACCGATCCTGACGTCGCGTCGCCAGCGGGGGCAGAGCCCACGTCGTCCAGCTCGATGTCTTTGAGCTCGATGTCTTTGAGCTCGACGACAGTCTCGCGGCCGGGGCTGCGCTTCGCCGACACGAGGAAGGTGACGAGCGCGAACGTGAAGACGAGGATCGAGGTCCAGTCGTTGAGCCGCAGGCCGAGGATGTGGTTCGCGTGATCGACCCGCAGGTACTCGATCCAGCTGCGGCCGGCGACGTAGGTCATGACGTACAGCAGGAACGCCCGGCCGTGGCCCATCTTGAACCGGCGGTCGGCCCAAAGCACGAGACCCGCCGTTCCGACGTCCCAGAGCAGCTCGTAAAGGAACGTCGGCTGGTACACGCCGGCCGGCAGGCTGGCGTTGGCCGCGTGGTTGGCGTCGATGCGCAACCCCCACGGCATCGTGGTGGGCTTGCCGAACAACTCCTGGTTGAAGTAGTTGCCCAAGCGGCCGATGCCCTGCGCGAGGACGATGCCCGGCGCGGCGGCGTCGGCGAAGGCGGGGAAGCGGGCGCCGGCGCGCCGGCAGCCGATGTACGCCCCGACGGCGCCCAGCGCGATGGCCCCCCAGATGCCGAGGCCGCCGTTCCACACGTAGAAGATGTGCACCCAGTCGTTGCCGTGCTTGAAGTACAGCTCGGGGTCGGTGATGACGTGGTACACCCGGCCGCCGACCAGGCCGAACGGCACCGCCCACGTGGCGATCTGACTCACCGTCGACGAGCGGCCGCCGCGGGCGCGCCAACGGCGGTCGGCCATCGCGATCGCGACGAAGACGCCGACGATGATGAAGAACGCGTACGCCCGCAGCGGGATCGGGCCGAGATGCCAGACACCTTGGCTCGGGCTCGGAATGTAGGCGTGGAGGCTGGGAGTCATCGCGCCTTCGAAGGTACCGCGCCGAGGTCGGTTCCCACCGGTTAGCTCGCCGGACGACGCCGCACGCCGGCGGCGAGATCGGCCGCCAGCGCGCGAACCGCGGTGGCCTCATCGTCGACGCCGCGCGCGTCGAGCACCCGGCGGACGAACGCCGAGCCGACGATCACCGCGTCGGCGTAGCCGGCCACCTCGGCGGCCTGGTCGGCGTTGCTGACGCCGAGCCCGACGCCGATAGGCAGGTCGGTGTGCGCCCGGGTGCGGGCGACCAGCTTGGGCGCGTGGGCGCTTGTCTGGGTGCGGGTGCCGGTGACACCCATGACCGAGACCGCGTAAACGAAGCCACGGCAAAAGCGGGTGGTGAGGGCGATCCGCTCGTCGGTCGAGCTCGGGGCGACGAGGAAGACTCGGTCGAGCGCGTGGGTGTCGCTGGCGGCCAGCCAAGGCTCGGCCTCGTCGGGCAGCAGGTCGGGGGTGATCAGGCCGCTCCCCCCGGCGTTCGCGAGGTCGGCGGCGAACCGGTCGACGCCGTAACGCTCGACCGGGTTCCAGTACGTCATGACGACGACGGGGACGCCGGTGGCCGCGACGGCCTCGACCGTGCGCAGCACGTGCGCGGTGGTGGAGCCAGCGCGCAGCGCGATGTCGTGCGACTGCGCGATGGTCGGGCCCTCGAGCACCGGGTCGCTGTACGGCAGGCCGAGCTCGACCAGGTCGACGCCGCCGTCGACGAGCGCCTTGAGCGCCTTGACACTGCGCTCAGGCGTCGGGAAGCAGGCCGGGAGGTAGCCGGCGAGGGCGGCCCGGCCCTCAGCCTTGCAGTTGGCCAACGTGTCGGAGATCGCGGTCATGCGGCCGCCTCGGCTTCGCCCGCGCCGCTGGCCCGAGCGAGGCGTAGGCCCCCGAAGCGGGGCGTGCACGTCACGCTCAGGGAGTTTTGGCCCCCTGAGCGTGATCGACGCGGGGCGGTCATGTGAGGCCGAACCAGCGGGCGGCGGTGTCGACGTCCTTGTCGCCGCGACCGGAGAGGCTGACCAGCACGGTGGCGTCGGGCCCGAGTTGGCGACCGACGTGCAGGGTGCCGGCCAGCGCGTGCGCGCTCTCGATCGCCGGGATGATGCCCTCGGTGCGCGAGAGCAGGCGGAACGCGTCCATGGCCTCGGCGTCGGTGACCGGCTGGTAGGTCACGCGGCCGGTCTCGGCAAGCCAGGCGTGCTCGGGGCCGACGCCCGGATAGTCGAGCCCCGCGGAGATCGAGTGCGACTCGATCGTCTGGCCGTCGGCGTCTTGCAGGACGTAGGTGCGGGCGCCGTGCAACACGCCGCGGGCGCCGCCGGTGAGGGTGGCCGCGTGCCGGCCGGTGGCCACGCCGTCGCCGCCGGCCTCGAAGCCGTAGAGCCGCACCGTGGAGTCGGGCAGGAAGGCGGTGAAGATGCCCATCGCGTTGGAGCCCCCGCCCACGCACGCGGTCACGGCGTCGGGCAGCCGACCGGTCAGCTCGAACACCTGGGCGCGCGCCTCTTCGCCGACGATCTTTTGGAAGTCGCGGACCAGCGCCGGGAACGGGTGCGGCCCGGCGACCGTGCCGAACAGGTAGTGGGTGTGCTCGACCGTGGTCACCCAGTCGCGGAACGCCTCGTTGATGGCGTCCTTCAAGGTGCGGCTGCCGGCCGTCACGGGCACGACCTCGGCGCCGAGCAGCCGCATGCGGGCCACGTTCAACGCCTGGCGCTTGGTGTCTTCCTCGCCCATGTAGATCGTGCAGTCGAGGCCGAACAGCGCGGCCGCGGTGGCGGTGGCGACGCCGTGCTGGCCGGCGCCGGTCTCCGCGATGACGCGCTTCTTGCCCATCCGCACGGTGAGCAAGGCCTGACCCAGCACGTTGTTGATCTTGTGTGAGCCGGTGTGGGTCAGATCCTCGCGCTTCAGCAAGATCCGCGCGCCACCCGCGTGCTCGGCGAACCGGCGTGCCTCGGTGATCGGCGTCGGGCGGCCGGCGTAGGTGGTGAGCAACCTGGTGAGCTCACCGGTGAACACCGGGTCGGCGAGCGCCTCCCGGTGCGCAGCCGCGAGTTCGTCGAGCGCGGCCACCAAGGCCTCGGGCACGAACCGGCCGCCGAACGGGCCGAAGTGGCCCGCGGCGTCGGGCAGCTGGTTCACCGCTGCCCGTGCCGCAGCGCGGGATGCGCCCCGGCGGTGACCAGGTCGGCGACCGCTTGACGCGGGTCCTTGTCGGTGACCAGACCCTCGCCGACCAGCACCGCGTCGGCGCCGGACGACGCGTACGCGAACAGGTCGTGCGGGCCGCGCACCCCCGACTCGGCGACCTTCACGATGCCCGGCGGGATCCGCGGCGCGAGCCGGGCGAAGACCGTGCGGTCGACCTCGAGCGTGCGCAGGTTGCGCGCGTTGACGCCGATGATCTGAGCGCCGGCCTCGACCGCGCGATCGACCTCCGCCTCGTCGTGCACCTCGACCAGCGGCGTGAGACCGAGCGACTGCGCGCGCTCGACGAGGGAGACCAGTGCGCTCTGGTCGAGCGCGGCGACAATCAGCAAAACCAAGTCGGCGCCGTAGGCCAGCGCCTCCCACAGCTGATAGGAGCTATAGACGAAATCCTTGCGGAGCAAGGGAATTTCGACCGCCTTGCGCACGGTCTCAAGGTCTTCGAGCGAGCCGTTGAAGCGCCGCCGCTCGGTGAGCACGCTGACCGCCGCCGCGCCGCCCTCCTCGTATGCGCGGGCGAGCCCGGCCGGGTCGGCGATGGGCGCCAACTCGCCGCGCGAGGGGCTCGACCGCTTGACCTCGGCGATGACCGTCACCGCGTCGCGGCGCAGTGCGGTGACGCCGTCGATGGTTCCGGCGCGTTTTGCGGCCCGCGCCTTGAGCTCGTCGAGCGGCACCGCGCGCTGACGCGACTCGACGTCGGCGCGGACGCCGACCATGATCTCGTCGAGAACGCTCACGTATCGATCCCCAAGGTGTCCGCGGCTGTTCACGGTCGGGCGGTCATGCACATCGGTCATCAGCAGGTCTTGTCACTTCATCGGCTCTCGCGGCCTCGGGTACAAGGTCGGCGTACAAGGTTCAAGCGCTGGAATTGCCGCGGCGCTGCGGCAAACCGGGTGGGCTCAGGTTAGCGGCCCCCTTCCTGGCCGCTCCTGACCACCCCCGGCCCACGGCAAGTTGACCGAGAAGCAGGCTCCCCCCTCGGGCGCCCGGCCCGCCTCCGCCCGACCGCCGAGCCGCCTGGCGAGACCGGCGACGAGCGCCAGCCCCACGCCGGTGCCGACCTTGCGCACGCCCCGGTAACGCTCGTAAAGCGCCGACCGGTCGAAGGCCACCGCGCAGTCGTCGTCGGTCAACCCTGGACCGCCGTCGCGCACCTGCACCGTGACGACGTCCGGTCCAGGTCGCAACCCGAAGACGATCGGCCGCCCGCTCGGCGTGACCCGCAACGCGTTCTCCGCCAGCCCGTCGACGACCTGTCGCAACCGAGTTGGGTCGGTGCGTAAAACCACTGGGATAGCTGGCAATTCCACGCCGAACAACACGTCTTCCCGCGCGCACCGGTCGGCCCAGACGGTCGCCGCCTGCCGCATCAGCTCGGTGACGTCGACGTCGGTCACGTCGATGCGGAAGTCTTGCGCGCCGAGTCGCGCCAGGTCGAGCAGGTCGCTCACCAGCCGCTCGAGCCGGCTTGCCTCCGCCACCAGCACCTGACCGGTCGCGGCCACCGCGGGCGGCGGCACCACGTCGTCCGCCAACGCCTCGGCGTAGCCCTTGACGGCGGTGAGCGGCGTGCGGAGCTCGTGCGACACCGACAGCAAGAAGTCGCGCTGCCGGCCTTCGCTCACGGCGAGCGCCGAGCTCAGCCCGTTGATCGCCTCAGCTACCTCGGCCACCTCGGCCGGCCCCTCGGGCTCGACCCGGACGTCGCGCGCGCCGGTCGACAGCCGGTGCGCCGCGGCGGCCGCGCGCTGCAACGGGCGGGCCAGCCGACGGGCGAGGACGACGCCGACGCCGGCCGCGACCAGCAGCCCGACGGCGAGAGCGAGGGCGAGGCGCCACCTGGTGCCGCCCTCGTCGGTGCGGGCGGCGGCCACCTTTTGCACCAGGACGACGGCGCCGCCGTTCGACAGCGGGCGGCCCTCGACGTAGGACCGGCCGCCGTTGACGTTGCGGGTGGCCGAGACGTTCGCGCCACCGTGAAGCGAGGCCAGCTCCCGCGCGTTCAACGGGTGAACGGTGAGGGCCCGGCCCTCCGGCCCGCTGACGGCGCCATCCGGGTCGACCACGACGACATCGATGCGGTCGTCGGCGAGCACCCGGACGATCGCGGCCGGCACCCGGGCCCGGCCGTTGCGCTCGACCGCGACGTCGGTTGCCGAGGCGGCCAGGCTGGCGTCGTCGCGCAGCACCTGGCGGCCCTGCGCTTGCGCGGACAACCGCAGCAAGACGCCGGACAGCACGCCGGCGACGATGACGGCCAACGCGGCCGCGGCGACCGTGACCCAGATGACCCGCGACGCGAGGCTTGAGCGCCGAGCGGATTGGCGCGGCGCGCGGACCTCAGGCATCGGCGGTGTACCCGACGCCGCGCACGGTGCGGATCGGGCTCGCGTCGCCGAGCTTGCCGCGGATCTGCGCGACGTGGACGTCGACGGTGCGGGTGCCGGCCGCCGCGGCGTAACCCCACACCTGCGAGAGCAACTCCTCACGCTCGAACACCCGGCCGGGGCGGCGGCACAAGAAGGCCAGCAGGTCGAACTCGGTGGCGGTCAGCTCGACCGGCTGGCCCGCGGCGGTCACCCGGCGACGCGCGGGGTCGAGCGTGACCGATCCGACGACGTAGACCCGCTCGTCGCCGGCACGGGTCTGGCTTCGCCGCAGCACGGTCTTGACCCGGGCGACCAGCTCGCGCGGGCTGAACGGCTTGGTCAGGTAGTCGTCGGCGCCGAGCTCGAGCCCGAGCACCCGGTCAACCTCGTCGTCGCGGGCGGTGACGAAGAGGATCGGCGTCCAGTCGCCGTCGGCGCGCAACGTGCGGCACACCTCGGTGCCGTCGATCGTCGGGATGCCGACGTCCAAAACGATGGCGACGGGGTGCAGGTTTCGTGCGGCGGCAAGGCCGGCCCGCCCGTCGGTCTCGACGTGGACGCCGAACCCCTCGCGGGTGAGGTACATGCGCTCCAGGTCGGCGATCGCCCGTTCGTCCTCGATGACGAGGACAAGGCCGCGCGTCTCCGGACTCGGTGCCGTCATGGGCGCTCCCTCGGTGCGGTTGCTCGCTCGGATCGTCGGCGTCGCGCGCCAGCCGAATGTCAGAGCAATGTTCGAGGAATGTTCGGACGATCAGCCCGCCGAGTTGACCACGTTCAGGGGGCTAGCGGGCCCGAAGGCGCCCTCACAGACCCATCTTCGGACGAGTTCAGGCGCCCAGGGCCTATCCCACGAGGGGGTCAGGCGGTCGGGTCATCGCCGTGGTCGAGGCGGTCCCACATCGACGCCGCGTCGGACGCCGGCCGCGCCGCTTTGCCGCCCGACTCGTAGCGCCGGCCCATCGCCGGCCAGCCCCCGGAGCGCAGCATGGCGAACCCGCCGACGACCAGCGCCAACGCGCCGGCGCCGACGTCGACCCAGGGCCACCCAGTGGCGCGCAGGGCGATCTTCGGATCGCCGGAATACGAGAAGAAGCCGACGTACCCCGAGAAGCTGCCGGCGGCTCTCGGGTCGGCCAACACGTGCGCCGCCAGGGCGATGGTGCCAGCCCCCGCCGCGAGCACCACGAGCCCGACCGCGCGTCGCAACCAACCGCGCGTCGCCGGCAGCGCGACCACGCCGGCCAGCACGACAAGTCCGAGCGCGCTCGCGCCCGCGGCGACGTCGTGGCCGCTCGGCCCGCCATTGACGTGCCCGCCGCCCACCACCACGTAATGGGCCCATCGCCGACCCGCCGCGAACAACGCCGCGGCGCCGGCGATCGCGCATCCCGCGACGGCGAGGGTGAGCTCACGCCGAGCGGCCGACGTCGAGCTGGTCATCCGTTCGAGCCCGGCGAACCTGGGGACGCGAGCGTCTCGGCGATCGCGACCGCCGACAGCACGGTGTTGGCCTTGTGCCGGCATTCGGCGTCCTCGGTGGCGGGGTCGGAGTCGGCGACCAGTCCCGCGCCAGCTTGCACGTAGACCGTGCCGTCGCGCACGACCGCGGTGCGGATCGCGATAGCGGTGTCGAGGTCGCCCGCGAAGTCGATGTAGCCCACCACACCGCCGTACAGGCCGCGCCGGGTCGGCTCGAACTCCTCGATGATCTCCATCGCCCGCACCTTCGGCGCCCCCGACAGCGTGCCGGCCGGGAATGTCGCGGCCAGCACGTCGAGCGGGTCGCGGCCGTCGTCGACCTGGCCGACCACGGTCGAGACGATGTGCATGATGTGGCTGTACCGCTCGACTGACATGAAGTCGACGACCTCGACCGTGCCCGGCGCGCACACCCGCCCGAGGTCGTTGCGCGCCAGGTCGACGAGCATCACATGCTCGGCCCGCTCCTTCGGATCGGCCAGCATCTCGGCGGCCAAGGCATTGTCGTCTTCGGGAGTGGCGCCGCGAGGCCGGCTGCCGGCGATCGGGTGCATCAGCGCCCGGCCCTCCTTGACCGTGACGTGCGCCTCCGGGCTCGACCCGACGACGTCAAAGCCGTCGAAGCGCAGCAGATACAGGTAGGGGCTCGGATTTCGCGCCCGCAGCACCCGGTAGATGTCGAGCGCCCCGACGCTGGTTTTCGTCTCGAACCGCTGGCTCGGCACGACCTGGAAGATGTCGCCGGCCTTGATGTACTCGCGTGCCCGCTCGACCCACGCCATGTATTGCTCGGACGACGTGCGGCGCAACGGCGCGGCCGGCTTGGGATCGCCCATCACCGCCACGGTCGAGGGCGCCGGACGCTGCAGGTCGGCGGTCATGGCGTCGAGCCGCCGCTCGGCGTCGTCACGGGAATCGCCAGGCAGCACGTTCGCGATCAGCAGCACCGAGCCGTCGTGGTGGTCGAGCACGGCGAGGTCGGTGACAAGGAACATCACCAGCTCGGGCAGGTGCAAGTCGTCGACGGTGTCGTCGGGCAGCCGCTCGAGTCGGCGCACCGCGTCGTAGGTCACGATGCCGACCATGCCCCCGACCAGCGGCGGCAGCGACGTGTCGCGCGGCTCGCGCAGCGCCTCGACGGTCGCCGCCAGCACTTTCAGCGGCTCACCCTCGGTCGGGACGCCGGGCGGCGGCGTCCCGACCCATCGCGCGACCCCGCCAACCTCGGTCAGCGTCGCCGCAGACCGGACGCCGACGAACGAGTACCGCGACCACGAGCGGCCGTTCTCGGCCGACTCGAGCAAGAAGGTGCCTGGCCGGTCGTGCGCGAGCTTGCGGTACAGGCCGACCGCGGTCTCGCCGTCGGCGAGCAGCCGCCGGGTGAGGCGGGTGACGCTCATGCCGTGCGCGCGGCGTCCGGGGAGCCGACGACGGCGGGCAACACCGCGGCGTCGAAGCAGGTGCGGTCGCCGGTGTGGCAGGCGGCGCCGACCTGGTCGACCTTGACAAGCACCGTGTCGCCGTCGCAGTCGATCGCGACCGACTTCACCCACTGCTGGTGGCCCGAGGTGTCGCCCTTGACCCAGTACTCCTGGCGGCTGCGGCTCCAATACGTGCAGCGGCCGGTGGTCAGCGTGCGATGCAGGGCCTCGTCGTCCATCCAACCGAGCATGAGCACCTCGCCGGTGTCGTGCTGTTGGGCGATGGCCGGGAACAGGCCATGCGCGTCGCGCTTGAGCCGAGAGGCGATCGCGGGGTCGAGGTTTGCGGGTGCGGATTCAGCGGGCATGGCGTCCATGGAACGCCATTGTGCCGGGCGCGACGAGCCCCGGTCACGGGAGATTGCCGAGCGGCGGTGAAGGCGGCAGCGGAGGGAGCGCGGTGACGAACCCCATGACAGTCACGGCTTTGCAGACCTCCAAGCGGGAGATCCGTCGGCGGGTGCGCCGTCAGGTGATGTTGCGCCGGCTCCGCCGCGAGCTCGCGAACGGCGAAGAGGTCATCGCGGTCTTCCGTCGTCCGACCTCGTCGCGCTAGCGCGAATCTCAGCGCAGCGAGCCGCGCCACGACGCGTGCAACCGCGCGTACACACCCTCGAGCGCCAACAGGTCGGCGTGCCGCCCCCGCTCGGCGAGTCGGCCGGCGTCGAACACGAGCACGTCGTCCGCCGACTCGGCCGTCGACAACCGGTGCGCGATCGTGACCGACGTGCGACCGCGCGTCACGCTGTCGAGCGCGCGTTGGATCCGGACGTCGGTGGCGGGGTCGACCGCTGACGTCGCCTCGTCGAGCACGAGCAGGTCGGGCTCGGCGACGTAAGCGCGGGCGAGCGCGACCAGCTGCCGCTCCCCCGCCGACAACGAGCCACCGCGCTCCCCGACCGGCGTGTGCAGGCCGAAGGGCAGCGTTTCGAGCCAGTCGGCCAGGCCGAGGTCGGCGAGCGCCGCCTCGATGTCGGAGTCGGAGATGGCCTGCCGCGGCGCGCCGAAGCGGACGTTGTCGGCGACGGACGCGTCGAACAAGAAGCCGTCCTGCGGGACCATCACCACGCGCGAGCGCAGCTCGTCGAAGCGCACCCGCCGCAGGTCGACGCCGTTCAACCTGATGGCGCCCTCGCCGGGGTCCATCAGGCGGGTCAGCAGCTTCGCGAACGTGGTCTTGCCCGAGCCGGTCTCCCCCACGACGGCCACCCGCAGCCGCGGCGCGATCTCGAGGTCGACGTCGTGCAGCACCGTCCGCTCGCCGAGGTACGCGAACGAGACGTGGTCGAACCGCACGCCGATGGGTCCGGCGGGCAGCGTGAGACCTGACCCACCCGGGTCTTGGACGTCGGCGGGCAGGTCGAGCACGTCAAGCACCCGACGCCAGCCCGACACCGCGTTTTGCGCCTCGCCCAGCATCTCGGCAGCGGTCTGCACCGGCTGGACGAAAAGCGTGACGACAAACAGAAACCCGAGCAACTTGCCCGCGCTGAGGTCGTCCCCGACTCCCAGCACGACACCGAGCACGACACAGCCCGCGGTGGCGACTCCGGCGACCACCTCGCCGGTGCTGAACGTGAACGCGACGATCTTTTGCGCCCGCACGAAGGAGTCGCGATAACGCTTCACCGTGCGGTCGATGCGGTCGGCGGTGCGCTTCTCGACGCCGTACGCACGGATCACCGGCGCCCCGACCACGGTCTCCGCGACCGCCCCGAGCATGTCGCCGACGCGAACCCGGACGATGTCGTAGGCCTCGGCGATCCAGCGCTGGAAGCGGCGCATCGCGAAGAACAGCGGCGCGAAGCAGCCGAAGACGAGCAGTGTCAGCTGCCACGACCAAACCAGCATCAACACGGTGGCGACGAGCATCTGGCCGACGCTGACGACGATGATGACCCCGCCCCACTGCATGAACGTGCTGATCGAGTCGACGTCGCTGGTGACCCGTGAGACCAGCGAGCCGCGCGAGTGCGTTTGCTGGTGCAGCATCGACAGGTCGTGCACATGCCGGAACGCCTTGATCCGCAGCGTCGCTAAGCCGCCCTCGGTGGAGCGATAGAGCCGGACGTTCGTCAGGTACGAGCACAACGCGGTCACCAGGAGGGCGATCGCAGTAAATCCGGCCACCGCTTCGACGTAGCGGACGTCGGGCCCGCCCTCGGCGAGCAGCCCGCCGTCGATCGTCTGCTGGATCGCGATCGGCACCACGACCTGCCCCGCCGTGGCCACCAGCGCAAGCGTGAGCGTGACCCAAAAGCCCTGCGCGAACTCGGGTGATGTGCGCACGCCCCGCACGAAGGTGCTCCAGTTGCCGGTGCGGGCGTTGGCGAGCCCGGACGACGCGGGCGACGCAGACGACGCGGACGACGCGGTCATCGGCTCACCTCGCCGTCGTCGTCCGCCTCCGCCTCGTCCTCGCGCAACTCGTACGCCGTGACGAGGGAGCGGTAGCCCTCGCACCGAGCGACGACGTCCTCGTGCCGGCCGCGATCGACGACGGCTCCTTGCTCGACGTAGACGATCTCGTCGGCGAGCCGGATCGTCGCGCTGCGGTGCGCCACCACGACGACCGTCGACGGCAGGGCGGCGTCGCGCAAGCCGGTGAGAATGCGCGCCTCGACCCGCGGGTCGACGCTGCTGGTCGCGTCGTCCAAGATGAGCAGCCGCGGACGGCGCACCAGCGCCCGGGCCAACGCGACGCGCTGCCGCTGGCCGCCCGACAGCGTCACCCCGCGCTCGCCAACCCGGGTGTCGAGGCCGTCCGGCAGGGCGCGCACGAACCGAGCGGCCTGCGCCAGCTCCAGTGCCGCCCACACGGCCGCGTCGTCCATCTCGGCGCCGAGCGTGACGTTGCCGCGCACGGTGTCCTCGAACAGGAAGGTCTGCTGGGGGACGATCGCGACCGACGCCGCCACCTGCCCGCGCGCCGTCGCACGCATGTCGACGCCGTCCAGGAAGACCTTGCCGGCGTGCGGGTCGACGAGCCGCACCAGCAGCATCGTGAGGGTCGACTTGCCCGCGCCGGTGGGTCCGACCACGGCGACCGTGCGGCCCGCGACGACCGGGAACGTGACGCCGGAGAGCACCTTCGCCTCGCCGTACGCGAAGTCGACGGAGCGCAACTCCACGTGCGCGGCGCCGTCGTCCGGTAGCTGGTCTTCGCCGTACTCGAGGGCGCCGGTGGCTCGCAGCACCCGGGTTACGCGCTCCCCGCCGACGACGCTTTCGGCCATGCCGCCGAGCACCCAGCCGATCGCCCTGATCGGGAACGCGAGCAGGGTGAACAGGTAGGCGACCTCGACCAGCTGTCCGGTGCTCATGGCGCCGGAGACCACCCGGTGCGCCCCGACGACCAGCACCACGAGCAGGCCGAGGTTGGGCAACGCCTGCACGACGGGGTCGAAGAACCCGCGCCGGCGCCCGACCTCGACGTTCGCGTCGCGCAACTCCCACGCGATTTGCGAGAACCGGCGGGTCTCGTCGGCCTCGCGTCCCAGCGTCTTGACGACGAGGGCGCCGTCGAAGCTTTCGTGCGCCACTTGGCTGACGTCTGCTCGCAGCTGCTGGGCGCGGTTCGCGACCGGGCCCATCGTCCGCTGGTAGACGTAGTTGAGCAGGGCGACGGCCGGGAAAACGAGCACGCCGACGAGGGCGATGACCGGGTCGACGACCAGCATCGAGACCGCGGCGACCACGACCATCACCAGCACGCCGACGGAGAACGGCAGTGGTGAGACGAAATCCCACATCGTCGTCACGTCGGCGTTGGCGTTCGACAGCAGCTCGCCGGTCGGGTGCCGCTGGTGCCACTCCATCGGCAGCCGCAGGTAGCTGCGGGTGACCCGGCGCCGGTACGCGGCCTCCAGGTTGGCCTGCATCACGCTCGCGCCGATCCGGCGGCCGACGATGCCGGCCGCTTTGACCATGGCGACCGCGACGATCGCGGCGACCGCCGCCACCAGCGCGCTTGTCGTCGCGTGGCCGTTCTTGATCGAGGGCAGGATGACCCTGCTGGTGACCTGGCCGAGCACCCACGAGCTGGCGACGGTCATCAGGCCGTACGTGCCGCTGGAGACGGCGGCGAAGATGAAGACCTTGCGCTCTTCGCGAATTCCCTTTGCCAGGAGGCGAAAGCCACGGCGAAGCACGGGTTCGACGGCTGGAGCGTCGAGGCGATCCTCGATGCGCACCGTTGCCATGACTCCGTGTCCGATCGTCGGTGCCGCGTACCCGGCCGCGCTCGCGACAACCGGGCCCCGGAGAACCTCGGTCCAGTTTGCACCAGCCGTCAAACGCTTACTTTCACTGCTGTGACGAGATGCCAGGCCAGTCGTAGAGCAGCTCGTCGGCGACGACCGCGAGGTCGAGCGCGACGAACGGGTCGTCGATCAGGCCGCGGTCGTCGAGCACCTCGACCCGCTCGGCGACCCGCTCCCACAGGCATACGCACGTCTCGCCGGTCTGCCAACCCTCGTAGAGCAGTCCGTCGGCGTCGGTCTGCGCGTACAGCTGGCGGGCGATGCGCTGGGTGAGGTCACGGTCGCGCGCGCGCAGCGCCCCTGCCGCGACGCCAAGCGGGACGGCGGCGAGCCCCCTGGTGTCGACCAGGTCGAGCGGGCGGTCGACCTCGAGCACGGCGAGCCGTTGGGTGGACGACGGCGACACCCGCCGGTCGTCGCCGTACACCTCGGCCACCGCGCAGCGCAGCGTGAGGGTCACGTAAAGGACGCCGCGCTCGCCGTTGGGGACCGGGGCGCCAGTGTCCGGGTCGGGCAGGTGGTGGTCCCATCGCCCGCGCACGTGCGGGCCGAGGTGCCGGAAACTCGCGCCGTCGCGATAGAAGTGCGAGTCGTAGATGCGCAGCAGCGGGAGGCGGGCGGGCAGCGTGACGCGTTCCGGCTCGCCCGGCGTTGTCCGCGCTTGTCTTCGACGGGGCGGGCTCACCGGCTGCCGACGTACGAGGCGGCGTCAACCACGGCGTCGACGTCGCCGTCGCTGATCGCCTGCGCCGGCGTGCGGCCGGCGAGGTGGCGCGACGGCAAGGCGAACCACCGGACCAGGCCCGCGACGTCGTGCCGGTCGGGCAGCACCTGCCACGCCGCGATCGCGCCCGGCAGCACGGCGGCGCCGTCGAACTGCCAGCGCGGGTAGCGCCAGTCCTCCTTGTGCTTGAAGGCGATCAGCCCGCCCTTTCCGCGCCGCTTGGTGATCGCGGCGGGGCTCACGCCGAGCAGCGCGGCGACCTGCGCCGTCGACAACGAGTCGGCCACCAGCTGCTCTCGGCTCGCGGCCTCGCGGGCGAGGCCGCGCGCGACCGCCGCGGCCGCCGCCTCGGGCGCGTGTGTGCGGATCGCCGGGTGCAGGCTGCGCGGCCGGTTGCGCGGCGCGGTCGCGACCACCCGCAGGTACGCCTCTTCGACCTCGTGGCGCTCGCGCGCCGGCAGCGCGCCGAGCAGGTCGGCCAACTCTGGGATGCGTTCTGTGACGGTGGTCATGGGTTCAGTGTAGTTGCGGTGGTGACAACCTCACCACCGCAACCGCACGGGTCCGCCGCCCGGTTTTCGCAGCGGGGTCCCGTTAGCGCGAGGCGAGCCAGCGTTTCAACGCGAGCTGACTGGCCGACGGGAACACCGGCCGCTGGATCGCGTGGTTGTAGCGCGCCTGACACCAGGACCGAAAAGCACCCGCCACCGGCCGGGCCACCCTGGCCACCACCCCGGCAACACCGGCAGCGCCACCGGCAGCGAGCCTGCCGACCCACTTGGCAACCGACACGGCCGCCTCCAACGTCGAACGCGTCAGCAATCGTTTGATCAGATGCTACGTCGATCACCCGGCTCTTGGCGCTATCGTCGCCGAACTGCGCTGCCGCTCAGTCGAGCCGGGCGAGCCGGCGGAAGGCGGCCAGACCCTCCGGAGTTCCCGGCCAGTGTCCGGCCACCGCGTCAGGGCCGGCGCGGCGGATCACCGACCGCAAGACGAGCGCGACCGCGATCGCGTCGTCCGCGTAGCCCAACACCGGGACGAAGTCGGGCACCAGGTCAATCGGCAGCGCCAGGTAGACCAGGAGCAGCCACAGCCGCAACCTGACCCCGCGCGGCAGCGTGGCGTCGGCGGCGAGGCGCCGCACCAGGCGCACGACGTCCGGCAATAACCGCAGCAGCTCCCGGACCCGCAGCTCGTCGGGCTTCGTCGCCCACAGCACGGCGATCAGCAGCAGCCACAACACAAGCAGCCCGGTGACCACACCGATCAGCGACCACGCCCAGCCAGGCATCAGCCCGCTCCGAAGCCAGCCGTGATCTTCACCGCACCGGGTGGCCCGCCGCGCGCAGCGCGGCCTTCACCTCGCCGATCCGCAGCGCGCCGAAGTGGAACACCGAAGCCGCGAGCACCGCGTCGGCGCCGGCGTCGACGGCCGGCCCGAAGTCGCCGGACTTGCCTGCGCCGCCACTCGCGATGACCGGCACGTTCACGACGGCCCGCACCGCCGCGATCAGCGGGAGGTCGAACCCGGCCAGCGTGCCGTCGGCGTCCATCGAGTTCAGCAAGATCTCGCCGGCCCCCAAGTCCGCCGCGCGGGCCGCCCACGCGACCGCGTCACCGCCTGTGCCTCGTCGTCCGCCGTGCGTGGTGACCTCGAACCCCGACTCGGTGCGCGTGTCGCCGGTCGCCCGTCGGGCGTCGATCGACAGCACGACGCACTGCGCGCCGAACCGGTCGGCGGCCTCCGCCAATAGCTCAGGGCGCGCGATCGCCGCGGTGTTGACGCCCACCTTGTCGGCGCCGGCGCGCAGCAGCTTGTCGAAGTCGTCTGCGCTGCGGACTCCCCCGCCCACCGTCAGCGGGATGAACACCTGCTCGGCGGTTCGCCGGACGACGTCGTAGGTGGTCTCGCGTTCGCCGCTGCTCGCGGTGATGTCGAGGAAGACCAGCTCGTCGGCGCCCTCGGCGTCGTACACGCGGGCCATCTCGACCGGGTCACCGGCGTCGCGCAGGTCGACGAAGTTGACGCCCTTCACGACGCGGCCGGCGTCGACGTCGAGACAAGGGATAACCCGAACGGCGAGGCGGGTGTCGGTGGCGGGCACGCGGTCACGGTACCCGCACTCGGACGCGAGCCGCCGAGACAGGGACGACGCGGCATGTGCCACGCCAAACCCCGCTCAGCCGAGGTAGGCGGTCGCCTCGATCTCGACGAGCATCGCGGGGTCGATCAGCGCACTGACCTCGACCATCGACGTCGCCGGCCGGACGTCGCCGAACGCCTCGCCGTGCGCGCGGCCGTACTCCTCCCAGCGCGAGATGTCGGTGACGAACATGCGGGTGCGGACGACGTCGGCGAGTCCACACCCGGCCTTCTCCAGTGCCAGTCGAACCTTCTCGATGGCCGCCTTCGCCTGCTCGTATGGGTCGGCGCCGGCCTCCGGCGCCGTGGTGCCCGAGACCTCGACCAGCGACCCCGCCACGACCGCGCGGCTGTAGCCGACGATCGGCTCCCATTTGGCGGCGGACGAGATGCGCCGGACGGCTTCATGTTCAGTAGTCATGGCTGGCGAGCGTATTGACCCGGTAGCGCCGGACGCCAGGTGAAATCCGTGGTCGCGGGTGCATTGGATCGCATTCCCGTTGCGTCATTCGGCGCAATCCGTCTTGGCGAACGCCAATTGGTTGGGCCATGAGGGTGACGTTGCTCGTGGTGCGAGTCGATTCAACTCAGCAGTGCTATTGGGCGGCCGACAGGCGCAACGACAGGAACGTCAAATACGGCCGCTCTTCCCCTTGCATGGGCATAGCGGCCGACATTGTCACGGATGACAAAACTGGAGGAAGTCCCATGCACACCAAGACAAAGCTTGTGGGGGCTGCCGCGATTGTCGCGGCGCTCGCCGCCGGTGGAGCAGCGTTCACCGACAGCAACACGATGCCGACGAATCAGCACGTCGGTTACGGCACCGTCAGCGTCACGGGTGGCACCGTCGACCACATCGACTACAACATCAACGCCGATGACATCAGCAAGCTCGACGGCGTGACGGTGTGGGTCAACGGCGACTACACGGCGTCGACGGTGACCGTCCAATGGAACAACGATGGCAGCTCGCCAGCGACGTACACCCCCGTCACCTGCACGACGGGCACGTACGACTCGACCGACACCGAGTTCGACTGCACCGCGCCGATCGACGCAGTCACCGCCACGTCCCTCGACGTCACCATCACCACGACGCCGAAGGCGTAACCGGACAAGACGTGGGCTGGCACGCCATCGCCGGCCTGCGCCGTCGCAAGCGAGGAATCCGACCATGCGCAAGAAATCGACGAGGCTGACGGCGAGCACATTGCTCGTCGTCAGCTTTGCCGCGCTGGCTTGGTATTTCCTCGCGCCCGCCAAACTAGGCGGTCACACCAGTTATGTCGTAACTCACGGCGTGAGCATGGAGCCGCAATTCCACACCGGCGATTTGGCGGTCCTGCGCGCCTCGTCGGAATATCACGTCGGCGACGTGGTCGGATATCACAGCGCAACGCTTGGCACCGTTGTCATGCACCGCATCGTCGCGGACGACGGGGGCGCGCTCACGTTCAAGGGCGACAACAACACCTGGATCGACCCGGACCACCCCACCAAGGCCGACCTGGTCGGCCGGCTCGCCGTCCGGGTGCCGCACGGCGGTCGCTACATCGCAGCGCTCGACTCGACGCCGGGGCGCTGCGTCGCCGGGGGCGTAGTCGCGCTGTTGCTACTCGGCGGGGCGGGTCGCGCCCGGCGCCGTCGCGCGCTGCGCACCAGCGGCGGCCGACATCGAGCCGGCACGCGCCGGGCCCCCACGCCACGCCCGTTCGCGCCCGTCGCGACGATCCCGCAAGCCGCCGCGGCGACGCTCACCCCGACGCTCACCCCCACGCTCACCGCGACATTCCCGCGGCGCGTTCCGCGCGCGCAGGCGCTAACCGCGCTGGGCGCCCTGGTCGCGCTCGTGGCCGCCGGGGGCTGGCTGCTCAACCTGTCGCCTACCGCGCCGACGACGCGCAGCATCGTCGTCCAGCAAACCGGGACGTTCGGCTACTCCGCCGACGTCACGTCGTCCGTCGTCTACCCCGACGGCTTGCTGCACTCGGGCGAGCCGATCTTCACCCAGATCGCGCGCTCCGTGGACTTCTCCTTCGACTACCGCGCCGACGCCCCGCTGACGGGCAGCGTCGCGCTGGCGGCAACGCTTGTCGGCCCAAGCGGGTGGACGTCGCCGCTGGCGGCCGGCGTCGCCGCGCCGGTGCGTGGCGGGTCCGGCCACGCGACCGTCACGGTCGACCTGGCGCGCGCCCAGGCGGCGCTCGACGCGTTCACGGCGACGACCGGGGTGAAGGCCACTTCGACGTCCGTCGTCTTGACGCCGAAGCTCGACGCCACCGGCGCGGTCGGCGGCCAGCCGCTGGCCGCGACGTTCGACGGCAAGCGCACCCTCGCCGCGGGCGCGAACCAACGCATCGTGGTGAAGGCGCCAGCGTCCGACGGCGCCGCGGCAGCGTCCGGCGACCCGCTGGTGTTGAGCGCGCCCGTCGACGTGAAGGCGCCCGCCACCGCGGCGCGCACCTTGCACCTGTTGGGCTGGCACGTCACCGTGCCCGACGCGCGCGTCGCGGCCGGTGTGGGCGCGATCGCCGCGCTCGGCTGGCTGGTCGCGCTGCTGGTCGGCTCGCGCCGCACGGGTCTGACCGGCAGGGCCGAGGACGACGTCGACGCCGCGTTGCGCCGCTACGGCGACCGCATCGTCGACGCCGAGCCGATGCCGCTCGACGGCCCGGTGGTCGACCTCACCTCCCTCGCCGCGCTGCACTCGATCGCCGAGCGCTACGACCGGGTGATCCTGCACACGACGCGTGGCGCTCGGCACTCCTACCTGGTGCGCGACGAGCTGTCGTGGTACCGCTACGACGTCCGGCCGGACCGCCCGCAGCACGCCGCGCGCCACGACGGGGTGAAACCAGGAGCCGGCGCGGACGTCGTCGTCCTCGACGCGCCCGTCATCACGCTCGAGCCGCGATCTCATGCGTTCGACATCCTGCCCGGCATCTCCGCCAGCGCCGTTGGCCCCTCGGCCTGGGCTGAGGGCTACGCCCGCGCCAGCTAGTCCACGGGACGACGGGAGCGCCCGTCGTCGCGCTTCTAGGCGACTGAGTTCTGGCGCGGCGGAACGTTTAGGTCACCTCAACGCCACGTAAAGCGTCTGCCCGACTAGCCGCAATTGCGGGACATGTCCGCTTATTCCTGCTTAGGTCAATGACGCCGTCTGTCGAGATCGACGGATGAGACTTGTCCTCTGCGTGTTGGGGTTGACCTTGCGGAAGCTGCTCGCCGTGCTGTCTGTGGCGGTCGCTGCCTCGGCGGCCCTGATCGTGGTTCCCGTGGTGACCACCGGCGAGCCGACGTCCTCGCCACACCCCGTCGTCCCGGCTTTCAGCCAGATCGCGATGCCCGTGGCAGTCGGCGCGCCCGCAGCCACCGGTCAGGCGGCAGCCGCCACCGTCGTCCCGGCCGCGTTCGTCCGAACGCCCGCAACCGAAACGATCGCCGAGATCCCGGCGCAAGACACCACGCCGTTTCGGCTCGTCGGATTGAGCTGGACCCATGACCCCGCCATCACCGCGCTGTCCGCGCAGGTGCGGGTGCGTTCGAGCGGTGCGTGGACGGATTGGCAAGACCTCGAGAAGAACGACTCAGGCCCGGACGCCGGAACCCCCGACGCGCGGCGCGCCGTACGCGACGCCACGGAGCCGCTGTGGGTCGGCCACGCCGACGGCGTCGAGGCGCGGGTCGTGTCGGTGACCGGACCGGCGCCGCGCGACGTCCGGGTCGACCTGGTCGACCCAGGCACGTCGGCCGCTGACACGCGAGCGGGCCACACCGCCGCCCCGCTGAACGTCGCGAACGCCGCAGCGGCGCAGCCCGCGATCATCGCCCGCGCGCAGTGGGGCGCCGACGAGAAGATCCGCCTGGGCGCCTGCCCCTCGGGTCCGGAGTACACGGGCGCGCCCAAGGTGGCGTTCGTCCACCACACGGTCACGGGCAACAGCTACGGACCCGGCGACTCGGCGGCGATCGTCCGCTCGATCTACGCCTACCACGTGTATGGCGAAGGCTGGTGCGACGTCGGCTACAACTTCTTGGTCGACCAGTACGGCCAGATCTTCGAGGGCCGCTACGGCGGCATCAACAAGGCTGTGCTCGGCGCCCACACCGGCGGCTTCAACACCAACAGCTTCGGCGTCTCGATGATCGGCACGTACGACACGGTCACGCCGTCCGCCGCCTTGCAGGCGTCGCTGGCCAAGCTCATCGCGTGGAAGTTGTCGCTCTCGTACGCAAACCCGCTGGGTCGGACGACGCTGACGGCGGCGACGTTCAGCGGTTCGCGGTACCCAACAGGCACGCAGGTCGCGTTCAACGTGATCTCCGGGCACCGCGACGCCGACCTCACCGCGTGCCCGGGCAACGCCGGCTACGCGATCCTGCCCGCGCTGCGTCAAGCCGTCGCCCAACTCATGGTCGCCGGGCTCGTGACGCCGTCCGCGACCGTGACGCCGCGCACGAAGTCAGCCAACGGGTCGGTGCGGGTGACCGCGGGGATGCTGGCCGCCGGTGACTGGCAGTTGCTGGTCCAAGACGGCGGCGGGACGACGCTGAAGACGCTCACCGGCAGTGGCGCCTCGGTCGACGCAACATGGGACATGACCGGACCAGACGGCGACCCGGTCGCGCCCGGCACTTACCTGTTGACGCTGTCAAGCACCCAAAGCGGCGCCACGGCCGTTCCGTGGTCGCAGCCGGTGACGATCGGCGGGCCGTTCGACCGGCTGTCCGGGTCGGACCGCTACGGCACGGCGGTCGCGGTGGGCGACTCCGCGGCGGCGACCGCGACGACGGTCGTCATCGCGAGTGGCCAATCGGCGCCGGACGCCGTCGCGGCCGGACCGCTCGCCGTCCACCTGTCGGCGCCGCTGCTGCTCACAACCCCGACCTCTCTTCCGGCCAGCGTCGCGGCCGACATCAGCCGCCGCCACGCCACGACGGCGTTCGTCGTCGGCGGCCCGGCGGCGGTCGGGCCGGCCGTCGAGGACCAGTTGCGGTCCCTCGGCGTCACCACCGTCACCCGGTTAGGTGGGGCCGACCGCTTCAGCACAGCCGCCTTGGTCGCCGCACAGGTCGGCGCGAGCGGTGGGCAGGCGTTCGTCGTCGAAGGCAACGCCGGCCTCACCGACGGCTTCACCATCGGCGGTATCGCGGGGGCGCTGGGGCGGCCGATCCTGATGGCGACGTCCAGCGGCGTTCCTGACGTCACGTCGTCGGCGTTGGGCTCGCTCGGCGTCACGAACACCACCGTCGTCGGCGGTCGCATCCCGGCGTCCGTGGTCTCCGCCCTCCCCGGCGGCACGCAGATCGCCGGGGCCGACCGCTACGCGACGTCGGTCGCGGTGGCCCAGGCGTTGGGCAGCCAGCTGCCAGCCGGCCCGCTGTTGCTGGCGAACGGCGCCGCGAGTTTCCCGGCCGACGCGTTGACGGCCGCCGCCCTCGGCCGTCCGACCCTGCTGGTGACGCCTACGTCCATCCCTGCCTCCGTCAGGGCATGGCTCGCGGCGTCCAGTGGAATCCCGTCCGTCACCGCGATCGGCGGCCCGGCCGCCATCAGCGACGCCGTCGCCTCGACCGCCTCCGGACTGGCGCACGTCAGCTAGCGCCGAATTGGCGGATCCCGCCCGGAGCCTGCTGGCAGGATCGACACCATGCGCGTGACGGCGGTGCGGATCTATCCGGTGAAGTCGCTTGGCGGCCTGGCCCTGGACAAGGCCGACGTCGAGCCATGGGGCCTCGCCCGCGACCGTCGCTGGGGCGTCTTCGACGAGGCGGGCGAAAGCATCACGTCGCGGCGGCTGCACCACATGCTGGGGCTGCGCGCCGAACCGCTCGACCCGGCGACGATCCGCATCACCGACCGCGAGGGCGGCTACATCGACGTCGAGGCGCCGGTGGGCGGCTCACCGACGCCAGTCACCCTCACCGGCCAGGAGTCGGCGGTGCCCGCCAAGAGCGAGGCGCACGACTGGTTGTCGCGGCGGGTGGGCCAGCCGGTGCGGCTGCTCTGGCAACCTGACCCCACCCGGCGGCCCATCGCGCCGCAGCACGGCGGCCTGCCGGGTGAATCACTTTCTTTCGCGGACGACGGCCCGCTGTTGCTCGTCACCGAGGCGTCGATGGCGCAGCTCAACACGTGGATTCGCGAGGACGCCGGCCTGCCCGACGTGCCCGAGATCGACCCGGGCGACCTCAGCGGCGACGAGATCCCGGCCGCCGACGGGTTCACCCCGCTTTCCATCGTGCGATTCCGGCCGAATGTGATCGTCGACGGCGATGAGCCGTTCGCCGAGGACGGCTGGACGTCGGTGCGCATCGGCGACGTCGAATTCCGGACGACGGTGCGTTGCGACCGCTGCGTGATGACGACGATCGACCCGGTCACACTCGCGGGCGGCAAGGAGCCGATCCGCACGCTCGCCCGGCGCCGCCGATGGGACGGCAAGACCTGGTTCGGCATCCGACTCGCTCCGCTCTCGACCGGCGTCATCTCGGTGGGCGATCCAGTCACCGTCGGCTGAGTACGGCTAACCAGGGTGACGGCTTCCGCTAACCCGAATGCCCCGCACCCGCAGGTGCCGCATAGTCCGGCGGTGCGGATCCGCCGCGCCTCGCGGAAGACGATCGCAACCTGCCCGCCGCGCCGCTGCTTGTCGCGGAAGTGCGCTCGCCGTCCACGGCGGCGCTCGCGCACGTCTACGAGCAGATCGCCCACGCGCACAACGATCTCGGCCTCACCGAGCCGCTCGACGAGTCGACCCGCTACTACTTCGAGCGGCCGTTCCTGGTGATCGGCGGGGATCGGTTCGCTGCAGCACTCGCTAGCGGCTTGCGCGGCACCGATTGCGAAGACCTGCCGCTGATCGGCAACATCGACCAGTTCGTCGAGAACACCGCCTCTGGTGGGCATTCGCCGCTCTCTATCCCGGCAGCGGTCTACCAAGTCGCGAGCGTCCACCGGGCAACCGCAGCTAGCGCCTCTTCGAGGGTGAAAGCGGCTGCGTACGAGCTTTTCCGACGCGCGTGGCGGCCCGTGCCTTTGCCTGTGGATGACGCACGCGAAGCGCGGCCGACTCCGACATGCTGTGGGGACGACGCGGAAGAGCCTTACTGGCTGCGGTTCAGTTGAAACCGCTATCCTTACTTGAGTTATTAAGTAAGGAGTGGACCGTGGACGTTGCCGCCAAGCTGACATCGAAGGGGCAGGTGACCGTGCCAAAGGCGATCCGCGACGCGCTCGGCATCAAGGAGGGAGACCAGGTCGTGTTCCGGCTCGACGGAGAGCGAGCGATTTTGGCCCGCACACCGGACTTCCTCAGCCTCGCGGGCACAGTCGCAGTGCCGCCGGCCAAACGAAACGCGGCCTGGGACGACGTGATCCGCCGCACCCGCGCTCGGCGGCGTAACGAGCAAGCATGACGGCGTTCGTCGACACCAACGTGCTCGTGCGACACCTGACCGGTGACCCGCCGGAGATGGCGGCGCGTGCGAGTCGCTTTCTCCGCAGCGCCGCCGACCTTCTCGTCGCGGATCTCGTGGTCGCTGAGACGGTCTACGTGTTGGAGTCGTTCTACGAGGCGCCGAGGCAGCAAGTCGCTGAGGTTATCCGCTCGCTCCTGGCATTCCCGTCGGTTGTCGTGGTCGACCCGGTGCTGGTGTTGCGAGCGATCGAGATCTATGAGATCGACCGGCTCGACTTCGCCGAGGCCTACCTCGTCGCGTGCGCCGAAACCACCGGCGTGGGCCGGGTGGCGTCGTTCGACCTTTCCATTGACCGGGTCACGACGGTCGAGCGAGTCGAACCCGGCGAGGTCAGCTGACCGTCGCGAGTGCCTCTTCGAGTGTGAAAGCCCCTGCGTACAAGGCTTTTCCGACAATCGCGCCCTCGACGCCGATCGACGTCAGCTCGGCCAGCGCGCGCAGGTCGTCGAGCGAAGACACTCCCCCGCTCGCGATGACCGGCTTGTCGGTGGCCGCGCACACATCACGTAGCAATGCCACGTTCGGACCGGTCAGCGTTCCGTCGCGTCGTACGTCGGTGACGACGTAACGCGCGCACCCGTCGGCGTCCAGTCTTGAAAGGACGTCGAAAAGCTCGCCGCCGTCTTGTGTCCAGCCGCGTGCCGAGAGCGTCGTCCCTCGAACGTCGAGGCCGACCGCGATCTGGTCGCCGAACTCGCCGATCGCCCGCCGCACCCACTCGGGGTTTTCCAGCGCCGCTGTGCCGATGTTGACCCGTGCGCACCCGGTCGACAGGGCCGCGCGCAACGACGCGTCGTCGCGAATACCGCCCGACATCTCGACCAGCACGTCGAGCTTCCCGACCACCGACGCCAGCAGCTCGCGGTTGGATCCGCGGCCGAACGCGGCGTCGAGGTCGACGAGGTGAATCCACTGCGCGCCGGCCTCCTGCCAGGCCAGCGCGGCGGAAAGCGGGTCGCCGTAACTCGTCTCGGAACCCGCCTCGCCCTGTACCAGCCGCACCGCTTGGCCGTCGGCGACGTCGACGGCGGGCAGCAGCACCAGAGCACTCACGCGATCGACTCCAACCAGTTCTTCAGCAGTTGCGCGCCGGCGTCACCGGACTTCTCGGGGTGGAACTGGGTGCCCGACACAACGCCGTCTTCGGCGGCCGCGACGAAAGTGATTGACCCGTGCTGCGCCGTCGTCACCAATCCACCCGCCTCGCGGGCGGCGTAGGAGTGCACGAAGTAGAACCGTTCGCCCTCAACACCGCGAAACAGCGTCGAGCCCGCCGGCGCGTCGACGACGTTCCAACCCATGTGCGGCAGGATCGGCGCGTCGAGCTTCACCGCGCCGCCCGGCCAAACTCCGACCCCCTCGGTGCGCACCCCGTGCTCGACGCCGAAGCCGAACATCACCTGGAAGCCGACGCAGATGCCGAGCACCGGCGCGCCAGCCGACATTCGCTTACGCACCAGGGATGTTCCGTCGATCGCGTCGAGTCCGCGCATGCATGCGGCGAACGCGCCGACCCCCGGAACGACCAGCCCGTCGGCCTGCAGCGCGGCGTCTGCGTCGGAGCTCACTTCGACGTCGGCACCGAGGCGGGTGAGCGCGCGTTCGGCTGACCGCAGGTTGCCCGATCCGTAGTCGAGGACGACGACCTTCATCGCGATTACAGGACGCCCTTGGTGCTCGGCACTCCGGCGACACCGTCAAGCCGGACGGCGTCGCGCAGCGCGCGGGCGACCGCCTTGAACTGCGCCTCGTTCACGTGATGGGCGTTACGACCTTCCAAAACCCTTACGTGCAGGCAAATCTGAGCCTGCGCGACGAACGACTCCCAGATGTGCTTGGTCAACGTCGTCTCGTAGCTGCCGATCAACTCGACGATGTCGGGCTCGGTGTGCACGAGGTAGGGCCGGCCCGAGAGGTCGACGGCGACCTGGCACAGTGTCTCGTCGAGCGGCACGAGCGCGTCGCCGAAGCGGCGGATGCCGGCCTTGTCGCCGAGCGCCTCGCGCAACGCCTGGCCCAACGCCAGCGCGGTGTCTTCGACCGTGTGGTGGGCG
>JAICLV010000072.1 GCA_025925185.1 Acidothermaceae bacterium | reverse complement strand
GCGCAGGCGGGCGGGCGCCCGCGGACCGCCTTCGCGATCATCCTCAGCCTGTAGACGGCCACGGACGGCCCTGCCGCAGCGCCGATACGACGAGGCCCCCACCCACGTATGGTTCGGGGCCTCGTCGGCTGCCTGGACACCATGAGGTTCGAACGCCAGGGGCCCAGAACCGATGTGGTTCTGGGCCCCTGGTGAGGTGCTGGAACGGCTCCGCTGCAGGGGCCCACCGCGAGCGTGCGAGCGATGGGGGCAGCGGGGTCCTTCTATTCCCCGCCGGCGAGCTTGGCCCGCAGCGCGGCGAGCGCCTCGTCGCTGGCCAGCGTGCCACCGGTCGCGCCGGTGTCGGCCGGGCCGGTGTCGCCGCTGGTGTAGTTACCACCCGCTGCGGCCTCGGCGTCGGCCTCCTTGGCCGCCGCGATCTGCTTGCGGTGCGCCTCGAAGCGCGCCTGGGCCTCGGCGTACTGCCGCTCCCACTCCTCGCGCTGCGACTCGTACCCCTCGCGCCACTCGCCGGTCTCCGGGTCGAAGCCCTCGGGGTAGATGTAGTTGCCCTGCTCGTCGTAGGACGCGGCCATGCCGTAGGCGGCCGGGTCGAACTGGTCGTCCTCGCCGACGACACCCTCGTTCGCCTGCTTCAGCGAGAGGGAGATGCGGCGCCGGTCGAGGTCGATGTCGATGACCTTGACCAGGATCTCGTCGCCGACCTGCACGACCTGCTCGGGGATCTCCACGTGCCGCTCGGCCAGCTCGGAGATGTGCACCAGGCCCTCGATGCCCTCGTCCACCCGGACGAACGCGCCGAACGGCACCAGCTTGGTGACCTTGCCGGGCACGACCTGCCCGATCTGGTGGGTGCGGGCGAACTGCTGCCACGGGTCTTCCTGCGTCGCCTTGAGCGACAGCGAGACCCGCTCGCGGTCCATGTCCACGTCCAGGACCTCGACCGTGACCTCCTGGCCGACCTCGACGACCTCGGAGGGGTGGTCGATGTGCTTCCAGGACAGCTCGGAGACGTGCACCAGGCCGTCCACGCCGCCCAGGTCGACGAACGCGCCGAAGTTGACGATCGAGGAGACCACACCGGTGCGCACCTGGCCCTTGAGCAGGGTGGTGAGGAAGGTCTGGCGCACCTCGGACTGGGTCTGCTCCAGCCAGGCGCGGCGGGACAGGACCACGTTGTTGCGGTTCTTGTCCAGCTCGATGATCTTGGCTTCGAGCTCCTTGCCGACGTACGGCTGCAGGTCGCGCACCCGGCGCATCTCCACCAGCGAGGCGGGCAGGAAGCCGCGCAGGCCGATGTCGATGATCAGGCCGCCCTTGACCACCTCGATGACGGTGCCCGTGACGATGCCGTCCTCGTCCTTGATCTTCTCGATCGTGCCCCAGGCCCGCTCGTACTGAGCGCGCTTCTTGGACAGGATCAGCCGGCCCTCCTTGTCCTCCTTCTGGAGGACCAGGGCCTCGACGTGGTCGCCCACCGACACGACCTCGTGCGGGTCCACGTCGTGCTTGATCGACAGCTCCCGGGACGGGATGACGCCCTCGGTCTTGTATCCGATGTCGAGCAGGACCTCGTCCCGGTCGACCTTCACGATGGTGCCGTCGACGATGTCGCCGTCGTTGAAGTACTTGATGGTCTCGTCGATCGCGGCGAGGAAGTCCTCGGCGGATCCGACGTCGTTGACAGCCACTTGCGGGCTGGTGCCGCCATTGGCGGTCGGTACTGCGGAAGTCTCTGGGCGCACGTCGGTGCTGCTCGTCATACGGGGGTCGGCTCCGGTCACGGATGAACTTGTCGGCGGTCGCGCCCGGGCCCGGTCGCCGCACCGCAACTGGCGGCCGCACTGCCCGTTCGTGTGAGAAGCGAGGAGAGACCTTGAACAGCCGAGTCGGGGTGAGGCGGTCGCGCACCTGCCCATGCTGAGGCGCACGCAAGCCCACGCGCACCGATCACAATACGTTGGACGCCGAGAACCGGTCAATCCGGCCCGACGCCTCACGTGAGCCACGCGATCTAGGAGCAACGGTGGTCGATCATGTCGGACGACGCCCCGCGGGCCGCGGGGAGACCACCCGCGCGAATCGCGGCTGGTGGGACGGCGCCGCCGACTGGTACCAGCAGATGCACGGCGGCTTCTTGCGGGACGTCGGCTTCATCTGGTGTCCGGAGGGCCTGGACGAGGCCGACGTCGCGCTGCTCGGCCCGACGTCATCCCTCGTCGGCAAGCGGGTGCTCGAGGTCGGCTGCGGCGGCGCGCAGTGCTCGCGGTGGTTGGCTTCGGTCGGCGCCCACCCGGTCGCGTTCGACCTGTCCCGCAGCCAGCTCCGATACGCGGCGGCGCTCAACGCCCGCACCGCGATCGCGGTGCCGCTGCTGCAGGCCGACGCGGAGGCGATCCCGCTCACCGACGAATGCGTCGACTCGGCGTGCAGCGCGTTCGGCGCGCTGCCGTTCGTCGCCGACTCCGCGGCCGTCTTGCGCGAGGTCTTCCGCGTGCTGCGGCCGGACGGCCGGTTCGTTTTCTCCGTGACCCATCCGTTGCGATGGGCGATGCCCGACGACCCCGGCGGGCGCGGCCTCACCGTCACGTCGTCCTACTTCGACCGCACGCCGTACGTCGAGTCGGACGACGCGGGCGAGCCGACCTACGTCGAGCACCACCGCACGCTGGGCGACCGGGTGCGCGAGATCGTGGCCGCCGGCTTCCAGCTGACCGACCTGGTCGAGCCGGAGTGGCCGGCGGGCCACGAGCGCGAGTGGGGCGGCTGGTCGCCGATGCGCGGCAAGCTCATCCCCGGCACCGCGATCTTCGTGTGCGACAAGCACTAGCGTCAAGGCAGATCATCGCGGGGTCGCTATCGAGCTGGAAGTTTCCACGTTGGCCGGCGAAGACGTTGAGGCGAGCAGAGTGCCTGACGCGGTGTGGCGTCAGCTGGACGGCGAGGAGCCGTCGTCCGAACTGCCGGTGTCGATGCCGCAGGCCTGTGACATGTAGTTGTCGACGTTCTCGGCGGCGGTCTGGAAGTGTTGCGCGTCGCCTTCGAAGTTCGCGAGGTCGGCCGGGTTGATCTTGGTCCAGTCGTAGCCGGCATTCGAGAGGGCGTCGCCGAGTTTCGAGATGTAGTCGAACATCGTGGTCAAGTCGCCCTTGATCTCGGACGGCGCGGATCCCACGAGAGGGCCTTTCAGGCTCTCGATCTCCTGGATCGACTTCTTCAAGTCGGCGGGAGCGTCGCCACCCGGGTCGAGCTTCGACTGCTGCGCGGCGATGACGTCAAGCTGTTCGCAGAACTTGCTCCCCTTGCCACTGCCGGCGGCGAACGACTTCGTCGCCTCGACGCTCGGAGGCGTCGTCGCCGATGTGGTCGCCGAGGTCGTCGCGCTGGTCGGTGCCGAGGTGGTCGCGCGGGTCGTCGTGCCACTCGCCGTCGTGCCAACCGGCGCGGCGGTCTTGCTGGAACTCGAACAGCCGACGACGAGTGTGCCTGCGGTGAAAGCCCCGACGCCGGCGACCAAAAGCCGTTGCATCTTGGGTGTGCTCACGCCTGTCTCCTAATGTCGATGCGCCGCGCGGGCGAGAAACCCGACGCGATCGACGAGAAGAGCGAGCGGCCCACAGGTTAGATACAACAGCGTCCGTGGAGCCCGTGGCGGTCGTCAGTGCCCGGCGGCGTCCCAATTAGGGCCGATGCCGACCGACACGTCGAGCGGCGCCTTCAACGGGTAGGCGCCGGCCATCTCCTTGCGCACCAGGGCCTCGACGTCGGCCCGCTCGCCGGGCGCGAGCTCGAAGACGAGCTCGTCGTGCACCTGCAAGAGCATCCGCGACTTGGCACCTGCTGCGCGCAACGCGCGCTCGACGTTGAGCATGGCGACCTTGATGATGTCGGCCGCGCTTCCTTGGATGGGCGCGTTCACCGCCATGCGCTCCGCCATCTCGCGGCGTTGCCGGTTGTCGCTGTTGAGGTCGGGCAGATAACGGCGCCGGCCGAGGATCGTCTCGGTGTAGCCGTCTTGGCGCGCCCGCTCGACGACCTGCGCGAGGTAGTCGCGAACGCCACCGAATCGCTGGAAGTACTCGTCCATCAACCCGCGCGCCTCGTCGGGCGTGATGCCGAGCTGTTGCGACAGCCCGTACGCCGAAAGGCCGTACGCCAGGCCGTAATTCATCGCCTTCACCCGATTGCGCGCTACGCCGTCGACCTGTTCGAGCGGGATACCGAACACGCTCGCCGCCGTCGTGGCGTGGAAGTCGAAGCCCGAGTTGAAGGCCTGGAGCAACGCGTCGTCGCCGGACAGGTCGGCCATGATGCGCATCTCGATCTGGCTGTAGTCGGCGGTCATCAACGACTCGTAAGCCCCGCCGACGACGAACGCCTGCCGGATGCGCCGGCCCTCCGCCGTCCGAATGGGAATGTTCTGCAGGTTGGGGTCTTGCGACGACAGCCGGCCGGTGGCGGCGACCAGCTGGTTGAACGTGGTGTGCACGCGGCCGTGGTCGTCGACCATCGGGATCAGCGAGTCGACCACGGTCTTCAGCCGCGACACGTCGCGGTGGTGCAGCAGATGCTCGAGCAGCGGGTGCTGGGTTTGCGCGAGCAAGCCTTGCAGCGCGTCGGCGTCGGTGGTGTAGCCGGTCTTGATGCGCTTGGTCTTCGGCAGCTTCAGCTCGTCGAACAAGATCTGCTGCAGCTGCTTCGGTGAGCCGAGGTTGAACTCGCGCCCGACCACGGCGAACGCGTTTTGCTCCGCTTGCTTGACGGCGCCGCCGAGCTCGGCGCTGAGGGCACCGAGCAGGTCGAGGTCGGCCGCGATCCCGGTGCGCTCCATGTCGGCGAGGACGTCGATCAGGGGCAACTCGACGTCGGTAAGCAGCTTGGTGGCGCCGCGCTCGTCGAGGTCTTTGTCGAGCGCGTCGGCGAGGTCGAGCACCGCGCGGGCCCGCACGATCTGCGCGGTGGCGACGCCATCTTCGTCGAGGCCGTCGAGCGACAGCTGCGCCTGCTCCCCCGCGTCGTCGGCGCGCAACTCGCGGCGCAAGTAGCGCAACGCGAGGTCGGCGAGGTCGAACGAGCGCTGCCCCGGCAGGGCCAGGTAGGCGGCGAGCGCGGTGTCGCTGACCATGCCGCGCAGCGCCCAGCCGCGCGCGGCCAACGCCAGCATCGGCCCCTTCGCGTCGTGCAGCACCTTGGGCCGGTCGGGGTCGGCGAGCCAGGTGGCGAGCGCCCCGTCGTCCGACTGGGTCACCTGCGTGGGGTCGACGTACGCGCCCGCGCCGTCGGGGGCGGCGAGCGCCAGGCCGGTGACGACGCCGGTGCCGCGACCCCAGGTGCCGGTGATCGAGACGCCGACGCGCACGCCGGACGACGCGTGCTCGGCGAGCCACGACGCGACCTCGTCAGGCCCGAGCTGGCCGCCGTCGACCTCGAAGCCCGCCTCCGCCTCGGGCTCCGGCGCGGCGAGGGTGGCGTACAACCGCTCGCGCAGCACGCGGAACTGCAGGGTGTCGAAGACGCGGTGCACCTCTTCGCGGTCCCACTGGCCGAGGTGCAGGTCGTGCGGGCCGACCGCCAACGGGACGTCGCGCACGAGCTCGGTGAGCTGCCGGTTGCGCAGCACGTTGGCGAGGTGCTCGCGAAGCAGGCCGCCCGCCTTGCCAGGAACCTCGTCGACGCGGTTGACCAGCTCGGCCAGCGAGCCGAACTCGCGCACCCACTTGGCCGCGGTCTTCTCGCCGACGCCAGGGATGTTGGGCAGGTTGTCGCTCGGGTCGCCGCGCAGCGCGGCGTAGTCGGGGTACTGCGCGGGCGTCAGGCCGTAGCGCTCCTCGACGGCAGCGGGCGTCATCCGGGCCATGTCGGAGACGCCCTTGCGCGGGTACAGCACCGTGACGCGGTCGGTGACGAGCTGAAACGCGTCGCGGTCACCGGTGCAGATGAGCACGTCGAGCGCGTCGGCCTCGGCTTGTGACGTGAGCGTGGCGATGACGTCGTCGGCCTCGTAGCCCTCTGCCTCGATCACCGGGATCGCGAGCGCCGAGAGGACCTCCTGGATCAGACTGACCTGCCCTTTGAACTCGTCGGGCGTCGCGGACCGGTTGGCCTTGTACTCGGCGTAGGCCTCCGTGCGGAAACTGCGCCGCGAGACGTCGAACGCGACGGCGACGTGGGTGGGCTGCTCGTCGCGCAGCAGGTTGATCAGCATCGACGTGAAGCCGTACACCGCGTTCGTGGGCTGGCCGGTGGTGGTCGAAAAATTCTCGACAGGCAGGGCGTAAAACGCGCGATACGCGATCGAGTGACCGTCGATCAAGAGGAGCCGCTGGCGGGTTTGCGTCGAGCCGGAGGTCGTCACCACGCCGCAAATCCTAGGCGGCGTCGCCGACAGCCGCGCCGGGCCGCGGCGTCAGAGGTCGTGCGGCTGGTCGGCGGTCGTGGCCGCGGTCGCGGTCGCCACGGCGATACGCCGCAACGCCGTCCGCATCCCGGTCCGCGTGCCGTTGGGGCGCCTCCGCCCGACATCTCGACCGGACGACGTGAGGTCGATCGTGGCGAGGCGCCGTCGCAACGCGGCGGCCGGGGCGACCCGGCGCACCGCCAGCGGCGTGAGGCCGAGCTGGGCGTAAAACCGGTTCGCCTCACGCGACAGCGGCGAGACGCTCACGACGACCTGTTCGGCTCCGACCTCCTCGGCGTAGGCGGCGGCGGCCGCCATCAGCGATCGGCCCACGCCGCGGCGGCGGAACGGCTCCGCCACGACGGTGTACTCCACCTGCACGCACAACGACTCCGTCAAGGCGCCGAGGGGGACCGTGGTGAGCATCGCCATGCCAACCGGCTGTCCGCCGATCGAGGCGAGGAAGATGCGCCCACGCGGGCGGTTCAGCAACCGGCGCACACGCTCGACGATCTGCCGGCCGTCAGTGACGGCGGCCAGTCGGTGGCTCATCGCGCCGCAGCGCCTGAGCTCGTCCCACAGGCAGACCAAGTCGGCGAGATCTGATTCGTCGGCCGCGCGGACCGCGATGTGAGAACGCGTCACCACCTGCTCCTGACTGCGTACGACCCGGTCGGCCGTCAACCAAAGCTTTCGAGCGGGGGTCGAGCTGACTTGCGTGCGCCGGGGCTGTCGTCTCGGCAAGTTGGTAGCGACCCGCTGCCCGAAACCGTCCCCCGAAGGAACGTTGCGGAGCGTAGCGAGAATGTTCGACCTTGCGGAAGACCCCTGATCAATCTTGTCAAGCACTCCGGACGGCTTGGGCGTGTCGTTCACATCCGCGACGATCAGGGCATTCGGCACGACTCCGCGCGGTGATTTGCCGGGTATGTCGCCACCCGACCGACTCCGAGTGACGTTGCGCAGTCAACAATCGACGTTGGGTGACGGCGGCACCCCGCGTCGGCCAAGAAAATCTTCGCGAGCGCGGGCCGTCGCGCCGCGTCCGTCAGACATCCGACCGCCAAATGTCGGCTCCCGGAGCTGCACGCCCGTTGCTGGACCAGCGCAGGTTCGCCGGACGTTGGACTCCGTCCTGGTGGCGCCCGTGGTCGACGTCCAACGGCATCTATCCCGGCCAACGTCTACCAGCGCGCCCGGTCGACCTCGAACCGCCGGCTTTGGGCGCCCAGAAGACCCCGCAAGCAACTGTGTGCTGGCCCGAATTGCTTGCAAGCAATCGCTTAATCGACATACGTTCGCGAGTTGCGGGACCCCTTTGCGAGAACGGTTCCGAGGTCGATACGGTGTCTGCCGACGAGCCCGGGTTCCGAGTAGAGAACGTCCAAGACCGGGGAAGGCTTGGACGGTGCCAAAGGCGCCCGGGCTCGCCGAAATTATCGACGGCGCAAGGGTTCGCGAGACGCGCGAACCTCCGCTCAGGCGGCACCTTCGCCGTGTCTCCGCTTCGGCCCCTTCTTCGCGAACCTCCGCTCAGGCGGCGCCTTCGCCTAGGTAGGCCGCGCGCACCCGCGGATCGACCAGCAACGACGAGGCGTCGTCCGACATCACGATCGAGCCGGTCTCGAGCACGTAGCCGCGATGCGCGATCGACAGCGCCTGCACGGCGTTCTGCTCGACGAGCAAGACGGTCGTGCCCTGCTCGTTGATCTCCCGGATGATGTCGAAGATTTGCTGCACGAGCAGCGGCGCGAGGCCCATCGACGGCTCGTCGAGAAGCAACAGCCGCGGACGTGACATCAACGCGCGGCCAATGGCGAGCATCTGCTGCTCACCACCCGACAGCGTGCCGCCGTCTTGAGTTCGCCGCTCCAACAACCGCGGGAAGAGGTCGAACACGCGGTCGAGGTCCTCCTTACGCGCCTTGCCGAACCGGTAGGCGCCCATCTGCAGGTTCTCGAGCACGCTCATGCGCGGGAAGATGCGCCGACCCTCAGGAGAGTGGCCGATGCCCAAGCCGACGACCTCGTGGGCGGGAACGCCGTCGATACGTCGTCCCTCGAAGAAGATTCGACCCTCGTGCGGGTGGAGTTGACCGGAGATCGTGCGCAGCGTCGTCGTCTTCCCCGCGCCGTTCGCGCCGAGCAGCGCGACGATTTCGCCAGCGCCGATCTCCACCGTCACGCCCTTCAGCGCGGCGATGGCGCCGTAACGCACCTGCACGTCACTCAGCTGCAGCACGACGCTCATGCGTCACTCCCCTGTTCTGGCGCGTCGGGCGCTTTACCGAGGTAGGCCTCCACCACGGCAGGATCGCGTTGGACGTCGGACGGCAAACCCTGTGCGATGACCTTGCCGAAGTTGAGCACGACGACCCGTGTCGCGACCGACATCACCAATCGCATGTCGTGCTCGATCAGCAACACACTGACGCCCATCTCCGCGTTGATGTGCCTGATGAGCGTCTCGAGTTCTTGCTTCTCGACCGGATTGGTGCCCGCCGCGGGCTCGTCGAGCAGCAGCAGCTGCGGCTGGGTGCCAAGCGCGCGGGCGATCTCCAGCCGACGTTGCGCGCCGTACGGCAACGACGACGCCAGCTCGTTGGCACGCTGACGAAGTCCGACAAAATTGAGCAACTCGGTGGCTCGCGCGTCGCCCTCGCGCTCTTCGCGGCGCATGTGTGGCAGCCGCAACATCGCGCCGACCGGGCCGGTGCGCTGACGCGACTCGACGCCGATCTTGACGTTCTCGAATGCGGTGAGCGCGGCGAACAACCGGATGTTCTGGAAGGTCCGCGCGATGCCGAGCTTCGTGACGTGATGCACCTTGCGGCCGACGACCGACACCTGGCGGGCGCCTGTGGGCGCGAACGAAATCGTCCCTTCCTGCGGGATGTAGACGCCCGTGATGGAGTTGAACAGCGATGTCTTGCCCGCGCCGTTCGGCCCGATGACCGCGAGGATCTCGCCGCGTTGTTGCTGCAGGGTGACGTCCGACAGGCTCGTGACGCCGCCGAACCGCAGCGTCACGTGGTCGACGGTCAAGATGGGGTCGGTCACGCCTTCGGGCCGGGCGGCCGTCTCAGCGTTGGCAGTCATTGCACCTCACCCGCCGGCGGTCCGCTGACCGCGTCGGCCTCGATGAGCCCCGCCTCGGCCATTGCGAGTTCGCGCGCTCTGCGGCGCGACGGCCAGATTCCTTGCGGACGGAAGATCATCATGATCACAAGCAACGCGCCCAGGTAGAGGAACAGGTCGGCCTGGTTGATTTTGCCGCGCAAGAACTGCGGCAGCCACTGCAGGACCGCGGCGCCAAGCACCGCGCCCGGTAGCGATCCCATGCCGCCGAAGATGACCAGCACCAAGATGAGAATCGACTCGGTGAGCGCGAAGCTCGACGGATACAGCGTTTGCACCTTGCTGGCGAAGAGCACACCCGCGAAGCCGGACGTCGACGCGCCCATCGCGAAGGCGAGCAGTTTGTACTTGAACGTGTTGACGCCCGAGGCCTCCGCCGCCACCTCGTCCTCGCGGATCGCGGTCCAGGCGCGGCCCACGCGCGAGTTCTCCAGCGCCCGGAACATCACCAGGATCGCGACGACGAAGACGAGAAGCAGGTAGTAGTACGGCAGCGAGTCCAGCTTCCAGTGGTACTTCACGCCGAGCAAGTTGACCGACAGGTGCGGGATGACGTTGGTGCCGCCTGCGCCGCCCGTGACGCTTTGCAGGTTGTTGGCGTAGATGGTGATGATCTCCCCGAACCCGAGCGTGACGATCGCGAGGTAGTCGCCACGAAGCCGCAGCGTCGGCGCGCCGAGGATGACGCCGGCGATCATCGCGGCGGCGACCGCGAGCACGATCGAGACGAACGGGTTGAGGTGGAACACCGGCTTGATCGGCAGGGCGCCTGTCCAGTACGCGCAGGAGTACGCGCCGATCGCGTAGAACGCGATGTAACCGAGGTCGAGCAGGCCGGCGAATCCCACGACGACGTTCAGGCCGATCGCCAGCAAGACGTACACGCCGATCTGGTCGACCAGCACGCCTTGCCAAAACGAGCTGAGGCTACGCGGGTAGATGATCGCGAAGACCAACAACGCGGCGTAGAGCGAGTAGCGAACCTTCGGGTCACCGAGCCACTTCGTGCGCGCCGCGCTGATCGGGTCGGTGACGGCCTTGATGTTCTCGGACAGGGTCTCGCGACCCACCATCGCCAGCCACAGCAGCACCCCGAGCACGAGGAACACGACGACGCGTGGATGGAAAAGCGCGCCGGTGAAGCCGGCCGTCGGGTGGCTCACGCTGCCGGAGGGCCCAGTGATGACGGCGGCGACCAGCGCGCCGATGATGCACGCCACGAACTTGCGCGCGTTGTCGTTTCGTCGCAGCCGCTGCCACACGTTGCCCTCATCGCCCGAGGATTTCGGCGGACGGATCGCCTCGCTGTCGCGAATCGCGCTCATGCCGACCTCCCCAGCCGCTCGCCGAGAATGCCGGTCGGCCGCACGAGCAGCACAAGCACCAAGATGAAGAACGAGACGACGTCGACCCAGGACGGGCTGATGCAGGCGACCGACAAGTTCTCGATGATGCCCAGGAGCAGGCCGCCCAGCATCGCGCCGCGGATGTTCCCGATGCCTCCTAGGACCGCGGCCGTGAATGCCTTGAGCCCGGGCGTGAATCCCATCGTGTAGCTCACGTTCGCGGGCCCGAGTCCGTACAAGAACCCGGCCACCCCGCCGAGCAGGCCGCCGACGATGAACGTCTGCGCAATGACCCGGTTGATGTCGACACCCATCAGACCGGCGGTGTCGGCGTCTTGGGCGACCGCGCGGATGCCCTGGCCGAGCCGCGTCTTGTTCACCAGGCGGTCAAGCATCACCAGCATGATGATGGCAACGATCGCGATGACCGTGTAGTACAGCGACACACCCGTGCCGAAGATCTTGAACAGCGGGTCCGTCTGAGTCTGCGTGAACGGCTGCGCGATGGGGCGCGAGTCGCGGCCGAACTCCTTGCCCGCGAGGTTTAGCAAGAAATACGACGCGCCAATCGCGCTGATGAGGAACGCGAGCTTCGGGGCGTGCCTTCGACGCAGCGGCCGGTACGCCACCCGCTCGAGCAGATACGCGACCACGCCGCCGCCGATCGCGCCTGCGGCGCACCCGACCACGACGTAGCCGACGGACGACATACCCGCCGGATGGCTCTTGCCGATCAACCAGTTGAGGGTGAAAAGCCCGGCGAACCCGCCGCTCATGAACACCTCGCTGTGCGCGAAGTTGATGAGCTGCAGCACGCCGTACACCAAGGTGTAGCCGAGAGCGATCAGCGCGTACAAGAAGCCGTTCGCCAAGCCGGGGACGAAGAACCCCCAGAAGTTACGCGTCAGGCACATCGTCTGCGGTTCCCATCGGTTCGAAGCGAACTACCTGGCTGGGCCCATCGGCGCCGGTC
>JAICLV010000147.1 GCA_025925185.1 Acidothermaceae bacterium | reverse complement strand
TTGCGCTGACACCCGCGCTCATCGCGACGCATGCCGATGACCTTCGGCGGCTAGCCGCCCTGACCCGCCTTGCCATCGCCGGCGGCGCCCACACGCAGGCCGCCAACGACGTCGGCGCCACAGCCCTTCCCGCCGATATCGCCAGCGCAGCCAACTCACTCGTGCCGTAGATCCGCGCAAGAGGAGGTCAATCAGCCGATCGAGCAAGCCACCTCGCGCAGAACGTCAAGTGTGGCCGCCAACACGGGATCGTCCTGCGCCCCAGCGCGAACGGCCGCGAAGATGTTGCGCGCGGCGCCCATGCCAGCCAACGGACGCATCGAAAATCCCGTAACCACGAGGGGTTGCGCGAGTCGCGGCACCAATGCCACCCCGCATCCGACGGCGACCAAAGCGGCAACGGCATTCCAGTCGCTGCTGTAATGCCGAATGTCGGGCGTGAAGCCGGCCGCCGCGCACGCGGCCATCGTCACCTCGGCGCACGAGCTTTGCGGCGCGGCCGCGACGAACGTCTCCCCCGCCAGCTCCGCCAACGAGATCGAATCCCGAGAAGCAAACGGGTGCCCTACAGGCAATCCGACGTCGAAACGATCCGCGAACAATGGCTGACGGAAATAGTGCGGATCCGTGTGCGGCGGCACGCCCCGATGGTCCACGGCGACCACGACGTCCAACTCGCCGCGATCCAACCGGGTGAACACCTCCGGCGGGTCCATCTCCACCGCGGTGACCGTGATCCCCGGCCGACTCTGCGATAGCAGCCTCATCGCCGGCGCGATTAGCCCGGAGATGGCCGTCGAAAAGCCGGCCACCGCGACAGATCCCCGCGCCCCATCGGCGAAGGCGGCCAGGTCAGCTCGCGCCCGCTCAAACTGAGCCTGGACGACGGAAGCGTGCTGCAAAATCACCTGCGCCTGGCCGGTGAGCCGCACTCCCCGGCCGGTCTTCTCCAGCAGCGGGACGCCGAGGTCGCGCGAGAGAGCCGCGATCTGTTGCGAGACGGCGGACGGCGTGAGGTGCAATCCGGCGGCCGCCCCGGTCACGGTGCCACGCTGGGCGACCTCTCGGAGCACCCGGATCCGGCGTGGGTCGATTGTGAAGTCTTTGCTGAACACACTCATGACCGAATACTAGATGGACCTGAACGGTTTTAGCAGGGACGATCGACGCATGTTCGCTCCCTATTGCCCCAACCACGGCGCACACGTCCTGCTCGGTTACGAGTCGGTGGTCGCCGTCGAGCAGACGTCGTCCGGCACGAAGATTCTGTTGCACTGCCACTGCGGTGAGCTGCTGGTGCAGCCGCAAACTCGCATGCCGGCCGCCCCCGACCCGAACGTGGACGGACGTGCGTGCCTTTCCCCTGGCCCATCCCGGTGACCCCGATATCGGCTCTCCGTTTCGCGGCGGACACTGGATCGAACGCTCCGCCCAATGCGAACAGTCCGTCTCACATTGTGGGCACTGCTGGACGGGAACCGACCCGACGCCGCACACTGTCACCATGACGCGGTCGGCGTACTTTTTCGGCACGGGCTTCTTTTATGCGAAGAGCCTGGCTGCCGTCGACGCCGTCTGAGTAAACAGACACCAACCGACGCCCCGGGCTCACGAGCCCGGGGCGTTTGTTCGTCTCCGGACTTGGGCGAGCTCGGGGCGGCACAACGAAAGGCCAGCACCGATGAACCAGAGTGTGAGCGAGACGGCCGTTGCTCCGGGCGACGTGCACGCGGATAGCGGCGTCGACGCTGTCAACGCGATGGTGGCAAAGCTGCGCGAGGAGATCGACGAGATCGACGCCGAGCTGATCAGCATCGTGCAGCGGCGCGTCGCCGTTTCCAAGCAGATCCAGGCGGTGCGGATGTCGCACGGGGGGCCGCGGCGGCAACACTCCCGCGAACTGAAGATCGTGAACGCGTATGTCGACGGCCTGGGCCGCGGTGGCAGCCAGCTCGCGCTGACGGTGCTCGAACTCTCCCGCGGCCGCGCCTAACGACTGCGGCTAGGCGGGACGCGCGGCGCCCTTGCGGCACAGCACGCGCGTCAACACGTCCTCGATGACGTCGGGCGCGCCCTCGACCGGGCCGCCAGCGCTCCAGGCCAGATGGCCGTCCGGCCGCACGATCACCGCCCCGTCAGGCGGTAGCGCGAACGCGCGTCCGAACGTGCCGGCCGCCGCGACGAGGTCACCGCTAGGCCCCACGCGGTACGCGTCGAGCTGCACCGCGCACCGCGCGGCGGCCTCGCGCGCCGCCGCCGTCCAGGCGGCGCCGTCCGGACCGGTGAGCAACACGAACCCGCGGCCGACGACGTCGTGCAACGACAGCAGTCGCCCGCCCAGACTCACCTCGACATGCGGAACGCGGGCGCCGAGGCGGCCCGACGGGGCACGCGGGTCGTCAAGCGGCGGCGCGTCAGGCGCCGCGCCCGCGCCGCCATCGGGAGCGGCCACGGCGGCCGAGCGATAGACGATGCCCAGTTCGATGCTCGCGTCGTCAAGCGGCGGCGCGAGGTCGTCTTGCGGCAGCGTCGGATCGACCCGTAAGACGTAGCGCGTGTAACCCTGCTCGGAGATCAACGCGCCGGCCGGTCGGCGCTCGGCGTCGTAGGTGTCGAGCAGCTCGGGTCCAGCGGCGCCGTCGAGCACCATGGCGAGCTTCCAGGCGAGATTGTGCGCGTCAGCGATTCCCGTGTTGCCACCGAACCCGCCGGTCGGCGGCACCACGTGCGCCGCATCGCCTGCGAGCAGGACGCGACCTTGCCGAAACGTCTGCGCCCACCCAGCGGACGCGTTCCAAGGCTGCACGTTATCAATCTCGATGGACACCTCGGGCCCGCAGCCAAGCGCGGTGCGCACGTATTCGACGCATCGTTCGTCGCTCATGTCGGCGGCGATGTCGGTGCTGCGGTTGCCCCCGTCAGCGTCGCTTGTGACGAACACCGCGAGGAATCCGGAGTCGGCGGTGATGGAGAAACGGAAAAAGCCCAGCAGCGTCGGGTGATTGACGTAGACGACGCTGAGGTTGCGGTCGCCGAGCATCGGCTTGACGTCGGCGCGGAAGTAGATCGTGATGCAGTTGGCAAACGTGCCACGGCCCTGCATCGGCACGCCGAGCTGTTCCCGGATCACGCTGTGCGCTCCGTCGGCGGCCACCAGGTATTGCGCGCGCACGAGCTGCTCGTCGCCCTCGTCGCGCGAACGCACCACGGCCCGCACCTCATCGGCGTCCTGCTCGAAGCTCACCAGCTCCATGCCGTAGTGGTGCTCGGCGCCCAGCGCCGCCGCCTTGGCGCGAACCAGCGGCTCGAGTCCGACCTGCGTGATGAACAACCGCGACGTGGCGCTGAGACCTTCGACGCCCTCGCTGTACGACTTGTAGAAGTACTTCAGCTCCTTGCCGCACAGGCTCTCGACAGAGACGATCGCGCCGTGTTGCACGAACTCGTGTTCCGCGACCGACTCGATTTCGTGCTGCAGGCCGACGCCGCGGAAGATTTCCATCGTTCGCTGATGAAACGACGCCGCCCTCGGATGAATCGCGGTGCCGTGATGGCGTTCGACCACCATATGCGGCACGCCGCGAGAGGCGAGCAGCAGCGATGTGGTCAACCCGACCAGGCTCCCGCCAACAATGAGCACCGGGACTTCGCGTTCGTCCATAGCGTGCCTCCTCTGTGCAGAGCGCCCGACCGTTCTGCGGACAGATGTCCGTCATCCGGTTGAGACAAAACCATGCCGCCGTTCGCACGCAGGTGTCAAGAGACCCAGGAGGGAAAAGCTCGACGGACGGATGTCCGTAAGACGGCTGGAGTAGCGCTAGTTGGTCGCCACGACCTCGACGCGCTGGAACTCCTTGAGGTCGGAGTAACCGCAGGTCGCCATCGACTTGCGCAGCGCGCCCACCAGGTTGGTGGTGCCCTCCGCGTCGGTGGCCGGACCGTAAAGGATCTCGTGCAGGGTGCCGGCCGTTCCGGCGTGGTAGCGCTGACCGCGCGGCAACTCGTGATGACGCGACTCCGCACCCCAGTGCCAGCCCTGCCCCGGCGCCTCGGTGGCGCGCGCCAGCGGCAACCCGATCATGACCGCGTCGGCGCCGCAAGCGATGGCTTTTGCGATGTCGCCTCCGGTGCGCATCGCACCGTCGGCGATCACGTGGACGTAGCGCCCGCCCGACTCGTCGAGGTAATCGCGGCGTGCCGCGGCCGCGTCAGAGACGACGGTCGCCATCGGGACGCCGATGCCCAGAACCGACCTTGTGGTGTGCGCGGCGCCGCCGCCGACACCGACCAACACCCCCGCGGCGCCGGTGCGCATCAGGTGCAGCGCCGCTTGGTAGGTGTAGGACCCGCCGACGATGACCGGCACGTCCAGGTCGTAGATGAACTTCTTGAGGTTGAGCGCGTCGGCTCGAGTGGAGACGTGCTCGGCAGACACCGTGGCACCGCGGATCACGAACAGGTCGACGCCTGCTTCGAGAACGGCCTTGTGATACTGCGCGGTGCGCTGCGGAGACAACGCGCCCGCCGTGACCACGCCGGCGTCGCGAATTTGTTTGATGCGCGCGCCGATCAACTCTTCCTTGATGGGCTCGGCGTAGATCTCCCTCGTCCGCCGGACGACGTCGCCGTCTGGCAGTTGCGCGATCTCGTCAAGGTACGGCTTCGGATCGTCATAGCGGGTCCACAGACCCTCCAGGTCGAGCACGCCAAGGCCACCAAGGCGGCCGATCTCGACGGCGGTCTCGGGAGAGACGACGCTGTCCATCGCGCTGGAGATGATCGGCGCCTCGAACCGGTAGGCGTCGATTTGCCACGCGACAGAGACCTCTTCGGGGTCGCGGGTGCGCCGCGAAGGCACGATCGCGATCTCGTCGAAGCTGTACGCCCGCCGAGCGGTCTTACCCATGCCGATGGAGACCTCGGCCATCACGCTGCCTTCCGAGACAAGAAATGGGCCTTTCTACACAGGAAATCTCAGCGCGAGTGATAGTTCGGAGCTTCGGTGGTCATCTGGACGTCGTGCGGATGCGACTCTTTGAGCCCGGCGGCGGTGATGCGCACCAACTTGGCGTCGTGCATCTGCTCGATGGTGGCGGCGCCGCAATAGCCCATCGCCGAGCGCAGGCCGCCGACGAGTTGGTGGACGACGGCCGAGAGCGGTCCGCGATACGGCACTTGGCCTTCGATACCCTCGGGCACCAGCTTGTCGTCGGAGAGCACGTCGTCCTGGAAGTAGCGGTCTTTGCTGTACGAGCGGGCCTCGCCGCGAGACTGCATGGCGGCGAGCGAACCCATACCCCGATAGCTCTTATACTGCTTGCCATTGATGAAAATCAGCTCGCCCGGGCTCTCTTCGACGCCGGCCAGCAAGCTACCGAGCATCACTGCGTCGGCACCGACGGCGATCGCTTTGGCGATGTCACCGGAGTACTGCAAGCCGCCGTCGCCGATGACTGGCACGCCGGCGGAGCGGCACGCCTGCGCAGCTTGGTAGATCGCCGTCACCTGCGGCACCCCGACGCCGGTGACGACCCGCGTCGTGCAGATCGAGCCCGGCCCGACGCCGACCTTCACGCCGTCCGCACCTGCTTCGACCAAAGCGTGCGCGCCCTCGCGGGTGGCGATGTTGCCGCCGATGACATCTACCGCGACATCGCGCTTGAGGCGGGCGACCATCTCGAGCACCGCGGTCGAGTGGCCATGCGCGGTGTCGACGACCACGATGTCGACGCCCGCGTCGACCAGCGTGCGGGCCCGCTTGTAGGAGTCTTCGCCGACGCCGACGGCCGCCGCGACGA
>JAICLV010000086.1 GCA_025925185.1 Acidothermaceae bacterium | reverse complement strand
TCTCGTTCCCTACTCACGAATAGGAGCCCCGACCGTGGGAGCCACCCCAGAAGTCACCGACGCCACCTTCACCGACGAGGTCTTGAGCAGCGACACCCCGGTGCTCGTCGACTTCTGGGCGGAGTGGTGCGGCCCATGCCGCATGGTCGCGCCGGTGCTCGAGGAGATCGCGGCCGAGCACGCCGACAAAGTCCGCGTCGTCAAGTTGAACATTGACGAGAATCCCGAGACCGCCCGCGCTTACTCGATCTTGTCGATTCCCACCTTGAACGTGTACAAGGGCGGCCAAGTGGTGAAGCAGATCATCGGGGCCAAGTCGAAGTCCGCGCTGTTGAAGGATCTGGAAGCTTTCCTCTAGACCGATAGCATGGGCGGGCCCCGCGCCACCGCCCCATCGCGAGGATCTCGCCCATGCAGGAACCGCACGCCCATCTCGCGCCCCGAGCCGAGCCGCCGCTTCGCCTCGGGTCGCGTTGCGCTGCCGTGCTCGAGTTGCGGCATCGGCTGGTGCAATTGGGCTTTTTGGCTCCACCGTCCGCGCCGTCCGCGCCGCGACTGGTCGAGACCGCGATCAACACGTCGACCGGCGTCGCCGCAGCGGTCGAGGCGGCCGAGTTCGCCACCCTCGACGTCTTTGACGAGACCGTTGATCGGGCCGTGCGCAACTTCCAGCAGCAGCGCGGGTTGCGGGTCGACGGCGTCGTCGACCGCGAGACGTACCGGGTGCTCGACGAGGCCCGCTGGCGGCTAGGCGATCGGATCTTGTCCTACGCCGTCCGCCACCCCTACGTGGGCGACGACGTCGCCGCCCTGCAGCACCGACTGATCGACATGGGCTTCGACTGCGGCCGAGCCGACGGCGTCTTCGGGCCGAGCACCGAGGCGGCCCTGCGCGAGTTCCAGCGCAACGTGGGGCTGCCGTCCGACGGCACGTGCGGTCCCGCCACGTTTCGCGCGCTGCGCCAGCTCGCCCGCACCGTCGTGGGCGGCAAGGCCAACGAGTTGCGCGAGTACGAGCGGCTCCATCACGGCGGCCCCACGCTCGCCGGCAAGTTCGTCGTCATCGACCCGGGTCACGGGGCGTGCGACCGCGGCGCCACCAACGGCGAGCTCGACGAAGCCGCGATCGTCGACGACATCGCGAATCGGATCGAGGGCCGGCTGTCCGCCGCGGGCGCCCAAGCGTTTCGCACACGGGGCGGCGAAGGCGTCCTCGATCGCTCCGAGCATCCACCCACCGACGCCGAGCGCGCCGCTTTCGCCAACGCGGCGGAGGCCGACCTGCTGATCTCGCTGCACGTCGACGGCGACGCAAACCCGTCCTGCCACGGGTTTTCGACGTACTACTACGGCACGGCGAAGGATCGGTCACTGGTCGGGGCGCGGCTCGCAGAGTTGCTGCAGGTCGAGATCCTGGCCAGCACCGACCTGCTCGACTGCCGCAGCCACGCGAAGACCTGGGAGTTGTTGCGCCGAACCCGGATGCCTGCCGTGCGCATCGAGATGGGCTACCTCACCAACCCGGGCGACGCGGCCCGCCTCGCGCGTCAAGAGTTCCGCGACACGCTGGCCGAAGCCATCGTGGTGGCGATTCAGCGGCTGTACACACCGACCGAGTTGCCTGTGGGCCAAGCGATCGAGCTCGCCCGCGCAGCGGTCTTCGCTTAGCGACCGGTCGCCCGCTGGCACCGGCTGGCACCGGCTGGCACCGGCCAACAGGCGTCAGACCGGCCTGAGCGCGCCCTCCGGCGTCACAGAACCGAGCAGCCGCTCGATGGCGCCTTCGACGTCTTCTTTCCACGACAGCACGGTCTTGAGGTCGAGTCGCAGCCGAGGATGCCTCGGATGCGCGCGCACCGTCTTGAATCCCAATGACAGAAGGAAATCCGTCGGCAGCATGCACGCTGGCGTCGTCCACTTGCTGTCGCCGAACGCCTCGATCGCCTTCACGCCGCGACGGGTGAGGTCTTTGGCGGCCGCCTGCAACAACATCCGGCCCAGGCCGGCGCCGGTGAACTCGGGCAAGACGTGCGCGGTCATCAGCAGCGCTGCGTCGGGGCTGGCCGGGCTGGTCGGAAACGCCACCGACCGCGGCACATAGGCCGGTGGCGCGTACAAGACGTAGCCGGCCGTGACTCCGTCGACCTGAATCAGTTTCCCGCAGCTGCCCCACTCCAACAGCATCGCCGAGACCCACGCCTCTTTCTCCAGAGCTGGGTCGCCCGCCTCTCGCGCGCGTTCGCCGCTGACCGGGTCGAGCTCCCAGAAGACGCATTTGCGGCAGCGGCCAGGAAGGTCGTCGAGGTTGTCGAGGGTGAAGCTGACGACACGTCGCGACATGGTCGCCTCCAACACGCCACCGCGGAGCCCGACTAGAGCGCAGCTCGGAGTTCGCGAACCATCGTAATTTCTTTTACCGCGGGCTGGTGACCGGACGGCGACCGGCCGAAAGGTAATGGCGAGGCCCGCGCCCGGCGCTGCCGGTAGCCTGATGGTCTCATCGAACCGCTGCCGGCCATTCGCAGTGTCGGCGGCCAGGAGGTTACTGCGGTGGAGATCTCGGGCGGATCGCGCCTCGATCCTTACGTTGACCGCTACGCCGAGCGCACGCACGGCATGACGACGTCCGAGATTCGAGCACTTTTCGCAGTGGCAAACCGGCCCGAGATCATCAGCATGGGCGGCGGCTCGCCGTTCGTGAGCGCGCTGCCGCTCGACAGCATCGCCGAGATGACCGCAAAGCTCATCGCCGAGCGCGGCGCCCAAGCGTTGCAATACATGGGCGGGCAGGGTGACCCCCGGCTGCGCGAGCTCATCTGCGGCGTGATGGCGCTTGAAGGCATCTCCGCCTCCCCCGACGACGTCGTCGTCACGGTCGGGTCGCAGCAAGCCTTGGACGTCGTGTCCCGCATCTTCCTCGACCCCGGCGACGTGGTGATCGCGGAGGCGCCCTCGTACGTCGGAGCGCTCGGCACGTTCGCCCAGTACCAGGCCGAGGTCGTCCACGTGACGATGGACGACGCAGGGCTGGTGCCGGCGGCGCTGCAAGAGGCGATCGCGCAGGTTACGTCGTCCGGACGGCGCGCGAAGTTCCTCTACACCGTGCCGAACTACCACAACCCGGCGGGAATCACCCTCGCCGAGGAGCGCCGCGACGAGATCATCGCGATCTGCGCCGAGGCCGGCCTGCTGATCCTCGAGGACAACCCGTACGGGCTGCTCGGCTTCGACGGGCCGCCGCTGCCAGCGCTGCGCGCGCGGGTCAGCGAGGGCGTGATCTACCTCGGGTCGTTCTCGAAGACGTTCGCGTCGGGCGTGCGGGTCGGCTGGGCGGTGGCGCCGCCCGGCGTCAAGGAGAAGCTGGTGATGGCCAGCGAGGCAACGACGCTGTGCCCGGTCGCGCTGTCGCAGTTCGTGGTCGCGGAGTTCCTCGCGCACCACCCGTGGCAAGAGCAGGTCAAGGTCTACCGCGAGTTGTATCGCGCCCGTCGCGACGCCTGCCTCGACGCGCTCGCCGCGTCGTTCCCGCCCGGCTCGTCGTGGACTCACCCGGCCGGCGGCTTCTACGTCTGGGTCACGCTTCCCGAAGGCGTCGACGCCAAGGCGATGCTGCCGCGCGCGATCCAAGGCCGGGTCGCGTATGTGCCGGGCACCGGCTTTTACGCCGACGGACAGGGCAGGCGAAACCTCCGGCTTTCGTACAGTCTGCCCGATCCTGACCGGGTGCGCGAGGGCGTGCGGCGACTCGCCGCGGTGCTCGACGATGAGCTCGACATCGTCTCGACCTTCGGGGCAGGAGCACCAAACCCGTGAGCGATTTAGGTCATGTCCTAGTCCTCGCCGGCGGCATGTCGTTCGAGCGCGAGGTCTCGCTCGCGTCCGGGCGACGTGTCGCTGACGCGCTGCGCAACCTCGGCGTCGACGTCGAACTCGTCGACGTCGACGCGCACCTGCTGCCCCGACTCGTCAACGAACCACCGGCCGCGGTCTTCATCGCCGTCCACGGCGTCGAAGGCGAGGACGGCGCGCTGCGCGACGCGCTCGACCTCAGCGGCGTTCCGTATGTCGGCGCCACCGGCGCGGCCGCCCGGCTGGCGTTCGACAAGCCCGCGGCGAAGGCGATCGTGTCGCGGGCGGGCATCCGCACTCCGGCGTCGGTCGCGCTGCAGCACGCGGCGTTTCGCGACCTCGGCGGGCCGGTGCTGCTCGACCGTGTCGTCGGACGGCTCGGGCTGCCGCTCGTCGTGAAGCCTGCCCGCGGCGGCTCGGCACTCGGCGTCTCCGTCGTGCGCGACGCCGCCGAACTACCGCAGGCGATGGTCGGTTGCTACTCCTACGACAGCGTCGCGCTGCTCGAGCGGCATGTCGCCGGCACCGAGCTCGCCGTCAGCGTCGTCGACACCGGCGACGGTCCGGTCGCGTTGCCCGCGGTCGAGATCGCGCCGGTCAGCGGGTCGTTCGACTACGCCGCCCGGTACACCGCCGGGATGACCGAGTACCACACCCCGGCGCGGCTCCAATCCGATGTTGCGGCCGCCGTGGCCGACATCGCGGTCACCGCGCATCGCGCGCTCGGACTTCGCGACCTGTCGCGCACCGACGTGGTCGTCACCGCCGACGGTGTCGTCGAGTATCTCGAGACCAACGTTTCACCCGGCATGACCGCCACCAGCCTGCTGCCGCTCGCTGCGGCGGCCGCCGGCATCGACCTCGGCGCCCTTTGTCGCGACCTGCTACAGCACGCGGCCACGCGCGGCATGTCCGCGCCGGGCGCGCCAGCCTGACGTCGCGATCGGTGGGTGGCTCAGCCTCCGGCAGCGGCCCGCGCCTTCGGTGACAGCTCCGGCGCCATCGTCGCGACGATTCGCTCCAAGTCGTCGATCGACGCGAACTCGATCGTGATTTTCCCTTTGCTGCGGCCAATTTCGACTTTGACACGGGTCTCAAACTGGTCGGACAGGCCGGCCGCCAGATCGTCGAGCGCGGGCGCGTGGTGCCGGGCCGGCCGGGCGGCGCGCTTGCGCGGCGCGCCGTCGTCGCCGACCGCGACCAGCTCCTCGACAGCGCGCACCGACAAGCCCTCCGCGACGATGCGCTGCGCCAGGCGCTCCTGGGCCTCGGCGTCGTCGAGGCCGAGCAGCGCGCGGGCATGGCCGGCCGACAGCACGCCGGCGGCCACCTTGCGCTGCACGGTGGCCGGCAGGTTCAGCAGTCGGATCGTGTTCGTCACCTGGGAGCGCGACCGCCCGATGCGCTTAGCGAGCTCGTCGTGGGTGACCCCGAACTCCTCGAGCAGCTGCGCGTAAGCGGCGCCTTCTTCGAGCGGGTTCAGCTGCTCGCGGTGGAGGTTCTCCAGCAACGCGTCGCGCAACAGCACGTCGTCACTTGTGTCGCGCACGATCGCCGGGATGCGCTCGAGCCCGGCCTGCTGCGCCGCGCGCCAGCGCCGCTCACCCATGACCAGCTCGTAGGCCGGTGCATCCGACCCGTCCACCTCGCGGACGACGACCGGCTGCAAGAACCCCACCTCGCGCAGCGAGTGCGCGAGTTCGGTGAGCGCCGCCTCGTCGAAGACCTGTCGGGGCTGCTTCGGGTTGGGGCGGATGTCGCGCACCGCGAGCTCGGCGAAGCGGGCGCCAGGCACCGGGACCATCTCGGCCGCCGCGAGGCCGCCGCCGCGGCCGGTGCGGTGATCGGCCGAGAAGCCGGACGACGCGGTGGCGGCCGCCGCCGACCTGCCGGCCCCCCGGGCATCCGGCGTTTCTGCGGTGTCGGCGGGTGACCCGCTCGGTGTCGGCGTCGCTGGCCGGGTAGGCGCGGTCGGAATCAGCGCGCCGAGACCCCGTCCGAGTCCGCCGCGACGGGTGTTCACCATGATGTGCCTTCCTGTGCTGGCCCGGGTTCGGGACCTTCGGCGCCACGGACCGCGATCTCTCGAGCTGCGTCGAGGTAGCACAAGGCCCCCGGCGAGGCGGGATCGTAGGTCATCACCGTCTGGCCGTAGCTCGGGGCCTCGGACACCCGGACACTGCGCGGGATCACTGTGCGCAAGACGGTGTCGCCGAAGTGCTCCCGCACCTCGTCGGCGACCTGCGAGGCCAACCTGGTGCGCGCGTCGTACATGGTGAGCAGGATCGTGGAGACATGCAGGCCAGGGTTGAGGTGCGACTTCACCAATTCGATGTTGCGCAGCAGCTGGCCCAGTCCCTCGAGGGCGTAGTACTCGCATTGAATCGGGATCAGCACTTCCTCGGCGGCGACCAGGGCGTTCACCGTCAGCAGACCGAGCGACGGCGGGCAGTCGATCAGGATGTAGTCGATCCCCCCGTCGGCCAGGCTCGCGGCATCGGCGAGCGCGCGTTGCAGCCGCGATTCGCGCGCGACGAGGGAAACCAGCTCGATCTCCGCGCCAGCGAGGTCGATCGTCGCCGGCACGCACCACAGCCCGGGGATCTCCGCCACCGGTACCGCGACGTCGCCGAGCGTCTTGCCCTCGACCAGGAGGTCGTAGACGGACGGGATCTCGGCGTGGTGGTCGACACCTAGCGCGGTTGACGCGTTGCCTTGCGGGTCGAGGTCGACGACGAGGACGCGCAGGCCGCGCATCGCCATCGCCGCGGCGATGTTGACGGCCGTCGTCGTCTTGCCGACGCCGCCCTTCTGGTTCGCGACCGTCATGATGCGTCGGCGGTTTGGACGAGGCAGGCCTTCCCCGTAGCGGCCCATCACGCGCACCGCGGTCGCGGCTGCCGTCGCGATCGGCGTGTCGTCGTCTTGGCGCGGCTCGTTGGTTTCACGTGAAACGTCAGCGGGTGCCGCGGGCTCGGCGGATGTTTCACGTGAAACGTTCGCGCCAGCGATCGGATCGTCCATTGGTTCGTCCTCCCATCCCTGGCACCGCCGCACCTTCCGCCGTCCGTTCACGCCGCCGTCCGTCACGCCGTGTGGGCACGTCAGCCTAGACCAATCGAGGCGACACGCGAGAGGGCTGGGGGGATCGCGACAGCGCGACGACGAGCGCGATCCGGTCGCGCTCGCTCGCTTGCTCGTCGGACCCGGGCTCCGGAACACGGACGATCCCGATGCCCGGCATCGGCGACGCCGCCGCCTGATCTGCGACGAGTGCGAGCAGTCGCGCGTCGCCGACGCCGATGCGGCGCAGCGACGGCCACGCCGTGGCCAACTCCTCGGCTGCGCCTTCGCCCTTCAAGGCCAAGACCGCGCCACGGTCCTTCGTTAGCGGCAGCGCCCACCGCGCGAGCTTGTCGATCGGCGCCACGGCCCGGGCCGTGACGGCGTCCGCGAACCCCTGCTCGGGCAACTCCTCCGCGCGGCCCCGCCGCACCGAGACGCCGGTCAGTTCGAGGTCGGCGACGACCTCGGAAAGAAAGGTGGTACGGCGCAGCATGCTCTCGACGAGCACGATCGTGAGGTCTGGACGCGCGATCGCCAGCGGCACGCCGGGCAAACCGGCGCCTGAACCGATGTCGACCACGATCGCGCCGTGGGGGATGAGCGCGCCGATCGCGGCGCAATTCAGCAGGTGGCGGTCCCATATCCGCTCGGTCTCGCGAGGACCGACCAGCCCCCGCTCGACACCCGCGCCGGCGAGCTGTGCCGCGAAGCGAGTGGCCAACGGTAATCGGTCGCCGAACACCGCCGCCGCCAGTGGCGGCGGGGCGGGGAGGTCAACCGTCGGCGCCATCACGCGCGGATCATCGAAACCGCGACGCCATTACTCGCCTGCGGGCGTCTGGACCTCGTCGGGCGCGGTCGCCTCGACCCCCGCGTCGGAACCCGCGTCGGAACCCGCGTCAGCATCCGTGTCAGCATCCGTGTCAGCATCCGCACTGCCAGCGCCTGCGCTGCCGTTTGAGCTGACGCCCTCGTCGGCGCCGTCGCGCCGGGTCGGCAGCACGACGACGTAGCGCTCCGGCTCGACGCCCTCGGACTCGCTGCGCAGACCGGCGGCGGCCACGGCGTCGTGCACGACCTTGCGCTCGAACGCAGACATCGGGTTCAGCGCGACCGGCTCGCCGGTGGACGCCGCCTTCGCGGCCGCCTGGGTTCCGGTCTTCGCCAACTCCGCGCGTCGCCGCGCGCGGTAGCCGGCGATGTCGAGCATCAACCGACTGCGCGCGCCAGTCTCGCGCGCCACGGCGAGCCGGGTCAGCTCTTGGAGCGCGTCGAGCACGGAACCGCCCTGGCCGACGAGGTGGCGCAGATGCTCACCGATCACCGCGACAACGGCGCGGTCGCCGTCGACGTCCATGTCGATGTCGCCGTCGACGTCGATGATGTCGAGCAGGCCCTCGAGGTAGTCGGCGGCCGCCTCGCCCTCGCGCTCGAGCAGGTCCGCGCCGCGTGGTGCGTCGTCCGAACCGGCGTCGCCACCGGCGTCGCCGAGGTCGTCGGCACCGCCTTCGGTGACCTCGGGGCCGCTCGCGGCCGGGTCTTCCAGGCCGGGCTCCGCCGAAACGTCGTCGGAAACGCGGTCGTCGGAAACGCGGTCGTCGGAAACGGAGTCGATGGGGTCGTCGGTCGCGCTTGCCACCGTGGGGCCTCCCGTAGGTAACTCGATCCAAAACTCATCACACGTGACGCCGGCCGCGGCCGCGGACCTCACCGCGTCCGGGGGCGTCGGTTAACGCGGACTGCCGGGCCGTTGCGGCCGTCTACCGTCGCGCTTGCTCTTAGGCGGCCGGGTCGACTGCTGACGACGGATGACGACCGGCGGAGGAGGCGGTGGTGGAGGCTCCTTCTTCGCGCGCTTGCCGAGCCCGCTCAGCACTCCGCCGCCACCCGGCCCGCCACTGGAACCACCACCGGACCCGCCACCACCACCGGCGCCGCCGCCAGCCGCGCCGCCAGCGGCCCCGCCTTGCACGATCGGCATCGCCTTGATGACGAAGTGCTGCTGACCGAGCGACCACACGTTGCTCGTCACCCAGTAGATGAGCACGCCCATCTGGAAGTTCAGGCCGAACAGCGCGAACAGTGGCGGCAGGACGTACAGCAGCATCTTTTGCTGCGACGCCATCGGGTTGCCGGACTTCGCGTTTCGCGCCATCAGTTGCCGCTGCGTCAAGAACGTGGTCGAGGCCATGACGATGATGGCGATGACCGTGACGACCTTGACGGTGGTGGCGCTTGCCTCGAAAAGGCTCGCTTTGTCGGCGGTGCGGAAGCCGAGCGCCAGCGGCACGCCGAACACGTGCGCGTGGCCGGCGCTTTGCAGCAGGTCGACCGTCCAGCCGTACTCGGGCTTGAAACCAGGCGACGGCGTCGCGCTGCCGCCGTGGTTGGAGATGTAGCGCAGCACGTGGAACAGCGCGTAGAAGACCGGCGCCTGCGCGACCAGCGGCAGGCATCCCATCAGCGGGTTGACGCCGTGCTCCTTGTAGAGCGCCATCGTCTCTTGGCCGAGCCGCTCCCGGTCGTTCTTGTGCTTGGTCTGCAGCTCTTTTATCCGCGGGGCCAGCTCGGACATCGCTCGTTGCGACTTGATCTGCTTGACGAACAACGGGAACAGCAAAATGCGGACGAGGATGGTCAAGAAGAAGACCGACAGGCCCCAGGTGACGCCGCTGCTGTCACCGAACAGCGGCGCGAGCACACTGTGCAGCGCCAGGACGACCCTGGTGACGATGTCGTACAGCCAGTTCAGCACCCGGTCGCTCCTGCCACTCCTGCGTTAGTGCCACCGTCGGGTTGGGCGCCCGACCGGCGAGATTGCTTCGCAGGCGGAACGGGGTCGACGCCACCTGGGTTCCACGGGTGGCACCGGGCGATCCGGCGGAGCCCGAGCCACGACCCACGCAGCGCGCCGTGCCGCGCGATCGCCGCAGCGGTGTACGCGCTACAGCTGGGATAGAACCGGCAGCGCTGACCAAGCAGCGGGCTGACGAACTGGCGATATCCGGCAATCGGAACTAGCAGCACTCGAGCCGGCAAACTGCTCGCGGCGCCGCCGGAAAGATCGCGCGGACGGCCGGTCATGACGCGCGCCGGTTCGCCCGCGCGAGCGCGGAGTCGAGGTCGCCGGTGAGTTGCGCGGACGACGCCGCGGCGGCCGCCGGCAGCGCCCGCACCACGAGCCGCGCGCCGCTCGGCAGGTCGGCGAGCCGATCGCGGACGACGTGGCGGAGTCGGCGCTTGACCCGGTTGCGGGTCACCGCGTCACCGACGGTGCGGCCGACGACGAAACCCGCGCGGGGCAGTCCCGCGCGGAGCCCCGCGTCCTCCGAGATCTCGAGATGGACGACGAGGCGGGCGCGGCCGACTCGACGGCCGTTCCGGACCACCGCCGCGAAATCCGGACGTCGCCGCAGCCGGTTCGGCGCGGGCAACAC
>JAICLV010000200.1 GCA_025925185.1 Acidothermaceae bacterium | reverse complement strand
GTATTCCGTTCAGGCCGCCAAGTCGGCGACAATCGAGGAACGCCGCCGGGTAGCCCGCGACCTGCACGACGGGATGGCCCAAGAGTTGGCGTTCATCGCTTCGCAGGCCCGCTGGCTCGCGGGCGACGCGGGCGCGGGCGGACACGCCACGTTGATCGCCAGTGCAGCCCAACGCGCCCTCGACGAGTCCCGCCGCGCGATCACCGCGCTCACCAGATCGCTCGATGAACCGCTGGACGTCGCGGTCGCGCAGGCGGCGGAGGAGGTGGCGCGCCGCCTCGGCGTCCGCCTTGATTTTGAAGCTGACAACGAATTCCAGGCGGACGAGGACACGCGCGAGGCGCTCGTGCGCATCGTGCGCGAGGCCGTCTCGAACGCCTGCCGGCACTCCGGCGCCAGCCGGGTGAAGGTGCAGTTGCGCCAACGTGACGGCGTGCTTCTCTGCGTCGCCGACGACGGCAGCGGCTTCGACCCGGCACAGGTGGAGAACGCGGCCGGCCACCTCGGGCTCGTTTCGATGCGCGAACGCGCCGAAGCACGAGGTGGAAAGTTCTCGATCCACTCGGCGAGAAGCCGCGGGACGAGGGTGGAGGTCTGGGTGCCGTGACGGTTCGAGTGGTGATCGCTGACGATCATGCGCCGACGCGTCTCGGCGTCCGCATGGCACTCGAAGAAGCCGGATTCGAGGTGTGCGGGGAGGCAGCCACCGCACCGGCGGCAGTCGAGGCGGCAGTGCGCGAGCGGCCCGACGTCGCCCTGATCGACGTGCACATGCCCGGCAACGGCATCGCCGCTGCCCGCCAGATCAGCGCGCTGTTGCCCGACACCTCCATCGTCGTCCTCACCGTCTCCCGCGACGACGAGGACCTGATGGATGCGCTCCAGTCGGGCGCGAAGGGATACCTGCTCAAGGACATCGACCCGCGCCGGTTACCCCTTGCCCTTCAAGGAGTATTGGACGGCGAGGCAGCACTGCCGCGCAGCCTGGTGGCGAAGCTAATCGACGAGTTCCGGCATCGTGAGGAGACCGGGGTGCGGCCGCGCGGCCCGCTGGCAAGGCTGACGAACCGCGAGTGGGAAGTGCTCGATTTGATGCGACAGGGTCGCACCACCGCCGACATCGCCCAGCGGCTCTACGTCTCCCCTGTCACCGTGCGCACGCACGTCTCAGCGATTCTGCGGAAGCTACAGGTGCCCGACCGCGAAGCTGCCATCCGGGTCGCCGAAGGCAGCGCCCGGCGGCCGGCCGGATAGTCATTGGTAGCCAGCCGCTAGGCACGGCGCGTTGAGGGAAATCAACGACGAGAAGCGTCGCGGCGACAGCGCCGGCGAGCAGCGGTCCATCAGCGAACAGGCTTGCGAGCACGACCGTCGACGGTTCGCGTCGTCCGCCAATGACCGATCCCGAGAATGGCCGCGGCCACCGACACCGCGATGATCGGCCCGAACGCGCTCGACACGCCGAGCGCCATCGCAACGCCGGCGAGGAGCAGGCCCGCGCCCAACGCGGGGGCGATCCACGGCCGAAGCGGCAGGTTGGCGAAGGTCTGCAACGACATCCCCCAACGCTACAGCGCGTCCTTCAGTTGGGGTGCTGACGTTGTCGGGTGATCGCAGCCGGGTGCACCCTCTCGGCCGAGTGGGCAGGAACGCGCGCTACGCGCTCAGCGTGTTGGCGCGACCTCTGCCCACTCGGAAAGTGATGTCCCCACCGCGCAGGCGGCCGACCCAGGAAGAGCCGGCGCGTGGCCGCCGCTAGCGCGTCTCGCGCGCGCGTCGTCCTTCTTGAAGCATTGACGCGACGAGGAAGGCGAGCTCAAGCGACTGCCCGACGTTGAGCCGCGGGTCGCACGCGGTCTCGTACCGGTCGCCGAGGTGCGCGTCGACGATGTCGTCTGCACCGCCGAGGCATTCGGTGACATCCTCGCCAGTGAGCTCGACGTGGACGCCACCAGGGATCGTGCCGAGCTCTTGGTGCACCTCAAAGAATCCGGTGACCTCATCGACTACGTCGTCGAAATGCCGCGTCTTGTAGCCGCTCGCCGACTCGATGGTGTTGCCGTGCATGGGGTCGCAGCTCCAGATGACCTCGGCGCCGGTGGCGTTGACCTTCTCGACGATCGGCGGCAAAGCGTCACGCACCCGGTCGGCACCCATGCGCGAGACGAACATCATCCGGCCGGGAATCCGCTCTGGGTCGAGCTTTTCGAGCAACGCGACCGCGGCGTCGGGCGACGTCGTCGGGCCGAGCTTGACGCCGATCGGGTTGGCGATCTGGCGGGCGAAATCGATGTGCGCGCCGTCGAGGTCGCGGGTGCGCTCCCCCACCCACACCAGGTGCGCCGACAGGTCGTAGAAGGCGCCGCGGTCGTCGTCGTAGCGCGTCAAAGCCGACTCGTAGTCGAGCAAAAGTGCCTCGTGGCTCGCGAAAAGCTCCACCTGGTGCGCGACGTCGGCGCCGTCGAGGTCGAATCCGCACGCCTGCATGAAACGCAACGCGCGGTCGATGTCCATCGCGATCGACTCGTACCGCTGGCCCGCCGGCGAACGCCGGACGAAGTCGGAGTTCCACGCGTGCACCTTGCGCAGGTCTGCGAAGCCACCGGTCGCATGCGCGCGAATCAAGTTCAGCGTCGCGGCCGCCCGGTGGTAAGCCTCAAGCAACCGCGTCGGGTCGGGGACGCGCGCCGCCGCCGTCCGCTCGATTGAGTTGACCGCGTCGCCTCGGTAGCTGCCGAGCTCGACGCCGTCGACTACCTCCGTGTTCTTGGAACGCGGCTTGGCGTATTGGCCCGCCATGCGCCCGACCTTGACGACGGGGACGCTCGCGCCGTAGGTGAGCACCACGGCCATCTGCAGCAGGATCTTCGTCTTGTCGCGCACCTTCTCGACGGTGGCGTCGGCGAACGTCTCGGCGCAGTCGCCGCCTTGCAGCAGGAACGCCTTGCCTTGGGCGACGTCGGCGAGCCGCGCCCGCAACCGGTCGCATTCTTCTGGGACGACGAGGGGCGGTAGGTCGCCGAGCTGTTCGACCACCCGCCGCAGCGCGGCGTCGTCCGGCCAATTGGGTTGCTGGGCGGCCGGTAGCGAACGCCACGATTCGATCTGCTGCACGGGCGGAAGTCTACCGGCGAGCTCGCCCGGGCCTGGCGGCGTTATCCAGCCGCCGCTCCAAGAGGTCCGACGGTGAAACGGCCCGAGCTGGGCGCAGACCCCCCGAGCTGGGCGTGCACGACACGCTCAGGGAGTCTCGGCCCCCTGAGCGTGATCAACTCGCGGCGGCGGCGGTTAGCCGAAGAAGACTTGGGCTTCGGCGTAGCGCGAGGCGGGCACGACCTTCAGCTCGCCCGTGGCCTCCTCGAGGCTGGCGCGCACGATGTCGGTGCCGCGAAGCGCGACCATCTTGCCCCAGTCGGAGTCGTGCACCGCGTCGATCGCCTGCAGCCCGAAGCGGGTCGCGAGCACCCGGTCGAACGCCGTCGGGGTGCCGCCGCGCTGGATGTGACCGAGCACCGTGGTGCGGGCCTCCTTGCCAGTGCGCTTCTCGATCTCGTCGGCGAGCCGCTGCCCGATTCCCCCAAGGCGGACGTGGCCGAACGCGTCGAGTTCGCCGGTGAGCAGCTCCATCGTGCCCTCTTTGGGCGTCGCGCCCTCGGCGACGACGACGATCGGCGCGTACTGGCTGCGGAAGCGCTCTTCGATGTACTCGCAGACGTTCTCGATGTCGAACGGCACCTCGGGGATCAAGACGACGTTCGCGCCGCCAGCCATGCCCGCGTGCAACGCGATCCAGCCGGCGTGGCGGCCCATGACTTCGACGATCAGCGCCCGGTGGTGCGACTCGGCGGTGGTGTGCAGCCGGTCGATCGCCTCCATGGCGATGTTGACCGCGGTGTCGAAGCCGAACGTGTAGTCGGTGGCCGACAGGTCGTTGTCGATGGTCTTCGGGACGCCCACGACGTGCACGCC
>JAICLV010000093.1 GCA_025925185.1 Acidothermaceae bacterium | reverse complement strand
GGCGACCCTGCGCAATGCAACGGCCAAGGCACGTTGTTGTGCCCCACACCAACAAGCGACGGCTACGAGTACATCTACGACCCGACAACGAACGTGCTGGTTCCCGTTCCTACCGGTTCGTTTCCGAACCAGCCCGGCGTGACGTACCAGTACGCCGTGACACCGGCATGCCCCACCGCGCTTCCCGGCGAAGCCGTCAACTGCACCGCAGCGGCCCAGTACTGCACGCAGAACGGCAGCACCGGTATCCACGAGGACATCTGGCGGCGTGAGGCGACACCGACTACCGGTCCCTGGGTCGTCGTTTCCCAAGTGTGCACCGGCGCGGGCCCGGCCCCCATCCCAGTGCAGCAAGTCGTGCAAGACGTCAGCGAGTACGAGCGGACGCATGTGCCGATACCGGTGCCTAATGTTCAACCGCCGGGCACGGCTCTTGTCAATCTGCCAATGATTGTCAGTGTTCCGCAGCCGCAACCGGTCACCATGCAGGTGCAGCAACCAGTGCCCGGGACGCTTGTCGCGACGCCCACCTTCACCTGGGCGTTCGACGACGGCGCGACAGTTACCGGAGCGGGAATTCCGTACGACGGCACCGACCCACGCGTCGACCCGGCGCACTACGTCTCGCACACGTACACCGCCGCGGACGCCCACGCGTCCGTCACGTTGACCGTAACGTGGAACGCCACCTTCACGGCGGCCGGTCAAGCTTTTCCGATCGCGCCGCTGACGATGCCGCCGATCACGACCACATTCACGGTGCACGAGGCGCACGCGGTGCTAGTGAGCGGCGAATAGCCTGTGCAAAATTCGGTTCAGCTGAACGCGTTTATCCACAGGTCTATGACGGCAGCCGCGAGCTGCGAATATCCCGGTTCACCCGCAAGTCGAACAGGTCGAAGCGCTGGTAGTGACCCGTTACGTCTTGGGAGATCTTCAACGCCACCGTCTCGGCGATATCCGCGTCGGCGTAGAGAATCGCGGGCTCGCCGTCGATCGGCCCGGCTATGTAGTCACCACTCGGGTCGACGATGCCCGAATGGCCGCCACGCGTCTTCACCTGACCGCGAGCCTCGTCGTCCAGCTCCAGGACGTCGAACATCTCGTCAGTCCAGAACGACGCGGCCGAGATGACGAAAATCCGCCCCTCCATCGCGGTGAACTGCACCCGCACGTCCATCGAGTGGTACCCCTTGGGGCCGTTGCGCGCCGCGAGCGCCGGCCAGCTCGCGACGTGGATCACCTCGCCCTCAAGGAGCAAAGACGTGCGGGCGAGGCTGTTGAAATGCTCGCCGCAAATCAGCCCGCCAAGGCGCCCGAACGGCGTCTGGTACGTGCCCAGCGTGCTCGCGTCGCCGTAGTGCTGGACCAGCCGTTCCGAGTTGGTGAGCGCCAACTTGCGGTGCTTCCCGACGAGCGTGCCGTCAGGCGAGAAGCACAGTTGGGTGTTGTAGATAGTGCCGTAGGAGTCGGGCTCCTTCTCTGCTACCCCGATCACCACCCATGCTTCCGCCTGACGAGCCGCCTCGCCCAACGCGGTGACCGCATCTCCCGGAATGGCCACCGCGTTTTGGAAGTACCTGATGTTGAAGCTCTTACAGCGTGCGTCGTACCCGTTGTAGAACTGATACCAATACGGGTGGCCTGGGATGAAGTTCTCCGGGAACCCGATGATGCGCGCGCCGTGAGAACCGGCCTCCACGATCAGCTCGCAGGCGCGAGCGACCGTCCGATCCCGGTCCAGCAGGACCGGTGCGGCCTGCACCGCGGCGAGCCGCACCGACGGCAAGTCATCCATCGACATCATCCCTTCCACACCGTGAGTTGCCGCGTCAGCTGCCGCCGAGGATTTTCGCCATCTTCGTCGCAGCGTCAGCGGTGAGCGCCGCGTCGGCCGCACTGGTCACCGACACGACCTTGGCACCGTCAGGAACGCCCTTCGGCACAGACAGGTTCTGCTTGTACTCCAGCTGCAGCTGCTGATCCATCGCTTCTGGTGTCGACAGCCACGACAGGAAACAGGCTGCCGCGTTCGGGTGCTTGGCACCCTTCAAGACCATGGCGTAGTACTCAAAGGTGGGCACCAGGTCGAGGTACTTGAAGCCAATCGGCGCGCCCTTCGCGTTCCACGGACCGTATGCCGAATAGGTCGCGCTCGTCGTGGCGAGCGCCTCGCCGGTCGAGACTTTCTGCATGCTCGCCGTCGCGCCCTTCAAGACCATGGGTTTGCCGGTCTTCATGAAGTCTTGCAACCAGGAGACAGCCTTGTCCTCGCCCCAGGCGAGTGAGAGGCCGGCCAGGTATCGCGCGCTAGGGTCGGCGATGATTTTCCCTGCCCACTTGGGATCCACGAGTTCGGCCCACGTGTTGGGCAAGTCCTCCGGCTTCACCAGGTCCTTGTTGTAGGCGAGACCCTGGGGATCGCGGTAGACGCGGTACACCGACACGTCGCCCTGCTGGATGAGGTCATCGGCCGGAACACCAAGCTTGGCGAAATCGACGCTCGTGACGAGCTTTTGGTCGAGCAACGTCTGAAGATCCGACAACGAGCCGGCAACCGCGTCGACCGACAGCGGATGGTTCGCCTGCGCCTCGGAGATGACCCGCTGGACGATGTCGGATGGCCGAAGCGAGCTGTAGTCAATCTTGATGCCCGGGTACTTCTCTTGGAACGGCTTGATCTCCTTCGCGAAGATGTCCGGGTCCGTCTCCGCCCAGTAGGTGAGCTGACCGCCTTCCGAGGCGGTGGCCGCCGCGCACGCCTGCTCCGCGGTGACCGACAGCCGATCGCCTTTCGCCGCCGCCTGCGACGCGCCAGACGAGGCGCCCGAAGACGCGCCCGAAGACGTGCCAGCCGACCCGCCGGACGTCGAGTCGGAGGTCCCGGGGCCTGAGGAGTTTCCCCCGTTCCCGGTTGTCGTTCCCGTTGAACTCGAGCACGCGGTCATCGCCAGTGCGACGGCCGCCAACACCGCGACGACGCCCGCTTGCCGCCGCCTTCCACCCACTCTGTGCATAAAAAGCCCTCGCATCCTTGGCGGCTCGCCCTTGAGACACGCCATGCGTCGAAGAAAGGGACCGCCTTCTCGCATCCGGTTCCGCCGTCCCGTGGTGACCGGCTACGGTATTCGGGATCCAAGAAACGGTCAACCATCTCCCGAGATTCATGACGGAAACCCGCGCGCTGCGACGTGCGGGAATTAGCTTTACCGGAGGCGGGATCCCGTATACCGTGTACCGGACCGATGGCTCCCCCTCGAGATGAAGGAGGCCCGAATGGCGGTGGACGCCGCAGCGCCCGAGGAGATCGTCGTCACTGACGGCCGCCTGATCCGCCAGGCGCTCTTCAACCCCGACCTGTCGCGGACGTTCGACAAGCGCACGTTCGAGCAAGGGAACATTCGCGAGCGCGTGGTGAGCGTCTGCCACGGCGACGACCACAAGGCGCGTCGGCGCGTCGAGAACTCGATCTTCCGACGTGAGCGGTTGCAGCGGTATGAGCGGGAGCTGTTCCCCGATGTGATCGACGAACTGCTGCCGCGCCTCATCGACGGCGACCGCGGCGACCTCCTCGAAATCTGCGAGGTGCTCGCCGTCGTGCTCGCGGCGCGGCGCGCCGGCATCGACTGCGACACGACCAACGCCGAGGAGCTGCGCGAACTCGCCCATTTCGTGATGGTGTTCTCGCAGGGCAGCTCGATCCTCGACACCGTCGGAAGTGTCGATCATGTGCGCGACGAGGTACGCGACGCGCTGCAGACGTTTGAGCAGCGCTTCTTCCGCGCCTCGTACGAGAAGCGGCTTGCGGCGATGCGCGACGAGACCGTCGTCAGCGCCGAGACCGGCGAGTCGGATGTGCTCACACTGCTGTTGCGGCATCGGATGAGCCCCGAGCTCCGCCTCGATCCCGCGCTGATCCTGCGCGAGACCGCGACCTACCTCCAAGGCGGCACGCACACCAGCGGCCAGACCGTCGTCAACTTGTTCTCGCTGTTCATCCCCTGGGCGAAAGACCACGACGGCGCCTGGGACAAGCTCGTCAACGACCGGTTCTTCGCCCAGCGATGCGTGCAAGAGACGATCCGCGTGCGACCGACCACGCCGCGAATCAAGCGCTTCGCCGAACGCGAGACGGCGGTAGGCGCGGTCACCGTCGCGGCCGGCTCAACGGTCGTCCTCGACGTTTACCAAGCCAATATCGACCCGCAAATCTGGGGTGCGAACGCAGCCGAGTTCGACCCACTGCGAGCCGTGCCCGCCGGCCATCAGCCGTGGGGGCTGTCGTTCGGGGCGGGCCCGCACATCTGCATCGGGCGCACGGTCGCGGCCGGACTTCCGACGGTGTCCGGAGACGCCGACGACCACCTCACCGGGCTCGTCACGTCGATGGCGCAAGCGGTCGCGAAGATCGGCGTGCGACCCGACCCCGAACGCGAGGCGAAACGCGACGACCGCACCGTGCGCTGGACGCGATGGAGCACCTATCCCGTCATCTTCGGGAATGCCGCCGAGCTGGCCGGGTCCAACCCGAAGGGAACTCGATGAGTTACCACGCCGAAGTCGACCACTCGATCTGCACCGGCTACGCGGAGTGCGCCCGCATCGCGCCCGCGGCGTTCAAGCTCAACGAGAACAACCAGTCCGAGCCGGTCCCGTCGAGCACCCCGGACGACGTGTTGCTCGTCGCGGCACAGGAGTGCCCGACCAACGCCATCAGAATCGTGTCGGACGACGGCGACGTCGTCTACGAGTCGGCGTGACAGCCAACAGTGCCTGCCGCAACGCCACGATCCGTTGTCATCGTGGGCGCATCGCTCGCGGGCGTCAGCGCGGCGGAAGCGATGCGCGACGTCGGATACGACGGCCCGATCACCTTGATCGGTGCGGAAAAGCACCTCCCCTACGACCGTCCGCCGCTGTCGAAAAGCGTGCTGGCGGGGATCGCTGATGTCGAGACGACGGTTCTACGGCCGGTAGAGCATTACCAGAAACTGGGCATCGAGCTACGGCTTGGCGAGCGCGTGGAAAGCCTCGACGCCGATGCCCGCGTGGTCCGTGCCGGTGGCGACGCACTCAGATACGGCGCGCTCGTGATCGCCACCGGCGCGACCGCGCGACCGCTGCGAAGCGCTCGCGCGTTTTCGAACGCGCACGTATTGCGCACCTGGGACGACGCGATGCGGATTCGCGCGGCCTTTGACGCGATGCCGCGCCTCGTCGTCGTCGGCGGCGGCTTCATCGGCGGTGAGGTCGCGGCAAGCGCTCGGCGGCGTGGAATCGACGTCACCGTCGTCGACGTCGACCCGCTGCCGATGGCGACCGCGCTCGGCAGGACGTTGGCGCACGAGTACGCGCGCCTGCACGAAGACCAGGGTGTGCGCATGCTGCGACGCGTTGGTGTCGCCGCGCTGCGCGGCGCCGGCCGAGTCGAGGCGGTCGAGTTAACCGACGGCCGTGTGCTTGAGGCCGACCTGCTGGTGGCAGGGCTTGGCGCGACGCCGAATGTCGACTGGCTCGATGGCAGCGGCGTGGAAGTCGGTGACGGCGTCATCTGCGGACCCGACCTCGGCGTCAATGTCCCAGGGATCTACGCTGCCGGCGACGTCGCCCGGCAGCGTCGCGGCGACGGTGCGGCGTCGCGGCGAAGCGTGCACTGGAACGACGCCGGTCAACAGGGCGCCGTCGCGGGCGCGAACGCGGTCGGCATTGGCCGCAGTGTCGAGTACCGCGATCCGCCGTTCTTCTGGTCGATGCTGTACGGCTCTCGGATTCAGGTCGTTGGCGAATGCGGCGAAACCCAGCAACCGCAGGAAATCACACGGCTCGACGGCGTCTCGCCGTCCGGCGGGAGCATCGTGTTGACCACCGACGACGGAGACGTCGTCGGAATCTGCGGCTGGAACGCGGCGCGTCCGTTCAATCGGCTGCGCGAGTGGCTGGTGGCGAGACGACGAGCCGGTGAGGTGGCGCTACCCGCCGAGGCGCGCGCGATCGTCAGCTCGCCGGAAGTTGCTCCGCGTCAGCACGCAGCAGCTGCTGCAACTCAACGCTGACCTTGCTCAGGTGCTCCTCGAGCATCGCAACCGCGCTGTCGACGTCGCCGGCCTTCAGCCGGTCGAGCAGTTGAAGGTGCGCATCGCTGTACTCGTCGATTCGCTGTTGTAACAGGTAGCGACCGACTGCCAGGCGAAGCCGGTCGGCCATCTCAAGCGCTCGCGGCCGGTCGGCGAACTCATACAGGCTGTGGTAGAACGAATGCCGCCGCCCCCAGCCGTCGGCCGTGGGCGCCGCTGGGTCGGCGGCGCCGAGCTCGCCGCCGATCTGCTCGAGCCGCTCGGGGGTCAACCGAGCAGCGGCGTGGCGAAGCAGGTAGGTCTCAAGCAGGACGCGCAGCTCATAGATCTCGATGACCTGTTCCGGCCGCAGGGCGCGGACGACGGCCCCCACCTTCGGCCTGATCTCGACGAGCCCCTCGGCCTCAAGCTTGCGCAGACTGGCGCGAACCGGCATCCGGCTCACGCCCAGCAGCGTGGCGAGCTCGCCTTGCCGGAGTCGCTCGCCGGGCTTGTATTCGCCTCTTAAGATCGCGTCTTTGATAAACGACTGGGTGCGTTCCTCGATCGTCTTCAACGACTCACGGAATGCTCCTGCCCGGCTTTCGAGGCGCTCCTCGGTCACCTGCTCGCCTCCTCACCTCGCAACAGCGCGGGCACGATTCCGCCCGTCAGCATACTCGTGGACCTAAGCGACCGAATACCGCCGCGCGGATCCCATGCGTGCGGCGCCGTGCGGCATGGTCACTCCTTTTCGTCGGCGGAGACGGCCACGGCGACATCGGGCCGCACCTGCGACGCGCGGTCCCGTCGTCCAATTGCGAACGCACCAAGCCCGGCGGCGCCGAAGCAGGCCGCCGCGCCCATCGCTAACGCGGCACGAGGCCCAGCCGAGTGCGCGACGAAGCCGGCCAGCGGGCCACCGATCGGCGTCGAGCCCTGGAACGCCACCGCCCACAGGCTCATCACGCGTCCGCGCATGTGCGGGTCGGCGTTCAGCTGCACCGTCGAGTTACCGGTAGAGGAGTAGCTCGTGGCGGCCATGCCGACCACGACCATGAACACCAGGCCGGTTGTCAGATTCGGCGCGAACGTCATCAGCGTCATGGAGCCGCCGAACGCGATCGCGTTGGTCACCAACGCCCGCACGCCCGACCGCCGCATCGCCGCCACCAGCAATCCGCCGCCGATGGCGCCAATCCCCTGCGCCGCCGTCATCAGACCGTAGGCGGTGGCGCCGCCGTGCAACTGCGTCGCCATCGGTGGCAGCGTCGTTTGGAACTCCCAGGCGAGCCCTCCGACGAGCGTCATCATCGCGAGGGGCACCCACAAGGACGGGCTGCGTCGCACATATGCCAGGCCAGCGCGCAGCTGGCCGCGAGCGCGCGCGGCCAGCGGCGCCGGATAAAGCTCGGCGCGGGACACCATGACGAGCGAGGTGATCACACCGGCAAAACTGGCCGCGTTGACGAGAAAACAAGTGCCGAGGCCGACGGTGGCAACGAGCACGGCGCCGATCGCCGGCCCGGCGGCGCGCGCGATGTTGTTGAGCACGCTGTTCAACCCGACGGCGTTCGGAAGCTGGTCGGCTCCCACCATTTCGAAGATGAAGACCTGCCGGGGCGGGTTCTCCGCCGCCTCCCCTACCCCGAGCAGCAGGGCGAGCGCGAAGACTTCCCACAGTTGGACGACGTCCAGCACCGTCAACAGCCCGAGAATCAGCGCAAGCACACCCATCATCATGTGCAGCGCTATCAGCAGGTTGCGCTTGTCGAAACGGTCGGCGAGAACGCCGCAATACGGTCCGATCACCAACGTCGGCAACGCCTGCAGCGCGACGACGACGCCGACGATCGTCGCGTTGTGCGTCAGCTCATATACCAGCCACGATTGGGCGAACCGCTGCATCCAGGTGCCCATGCGTGACACGACTTGACCGACGAAATACCGGCGGTAGTTCGGAATCGCGAGCGAGCCGAAGACTCGCTGCAGGCCCGGGGCTATGGCCGTCTCGCAGCGGTCGCGAGCGTCTCAAGCGCCGGCAGAGCGGCAACCAGCGCGGCGTCCTCGCCGTCCGACAATTCGGCCAGCGCCTCGGCCAGCGCCGCGTTTCGGCGCTCTTGCATGCGCTGCTTCAATCGTCGGCCGGCCGCCGTCGGCTCGACCAACGCCGCACGCCGGTCGCGTGGACTGGGCACCCGTCGGATCAAACCCGCGTCGTCCAGCTTGCCGATGACCCGCGAGAGCATCGTCGGGTTGACGTCCTCGGCGACGGCGAGCTCGCTGATGCCGATCGAGCCATGCCGGACGACGGCGGCGAGGATCCAGGCCTGCGTCGGGGTCAACCGCGGGTCGCGCGCGGCGGCCGCGAGGTGGCGCTCGAGCCGGCCGACGGAGACGCGCAACCGCGCAAGGTTCGCCGCGTCCACCGCCGCCTCCATCGATAGTTGCCTACCGGCAAGCATAGATGTAGTGGCGAACGCTTCCCCAGTTCGACGTTATCGGATACATTATCCGCAACCTCTGTCAGATCGGGAGACGCCATGTCGCAACGCGTGTGGGACCCCTTCCTCACCGACCAAGACCGTGCCCACCTCGCAACGGCCAAGCCAAAGGTCGAACGCGGATTCGGCCTGCGCCCCGCGGTGTTGTCGGTCGACAACTACCGGGCCGCGATCGGCGACGAGCCCAAACCCATCCTCGAATCGATCAAGGAGTGGCCGAGCAGCACTGGCCTCGCCGGCTGGCAGGCGCTCGAGCGCATCACCGAGTTGTTCGCCACGGCACGCGCGTCGGGCATCCCGGTCATCCACCTGACCGGGCTGAGCGCCGCGGAGTCGGGCATGGCCGGCTGGCGTCCTGGTCGCAAAGTCGCTGGCAACGCGCTTTCGTCGCAGGACGAGCGGCAGCGTCGTCGTTACGAGATCGTCGAGCAGGCAGCACCCCTGCCAGGTGAGGTGGTGCTGAAGAAGACCGCGCCGAGCGCGTTCTTCGGCACTCCGCTCGCGCCGTATCTGATCGGCCAGGGAATCGACACGCTCATCGTCTGCGGCGAGGCGGTCAGCGGATGCGTTCGCGCCACCGTCGTCGACGGTTGCAGTTATCGGCTGCGGATGATCGTGGTCGAGGAGTGCGTGTACGACCGACACGAGGCGACCCGTGCGATGAACCTGTTCGACATGGACCAGAAGTACGCCGACGTGCTCTCTCTCGACGAAGTCAGCGAGTGGATGCGCAACTTCGCCAAGGACTGAGGGTTTTCCACAGTCGGCGTCGCATGTGACGCGGCGGATTCGCCGATTTCACTAGCGTTTCTGGCGTGCCCGCCGGAACGCTCACGCCGATCGCCGGCGATCCCTTTGTTGTAGGCGAATCGGCGCGCACCCTTGCGGCGATCGCCGCGCACGTCGCGGAGACGTCGTCCAAGCTTCGCGCTTTGGCGGGGACGTCGTGGACAGGCGACGCCGCTGACCGTGCCTCCGTGCGGACGGCGACGCTGCCGCCGAAGCTCGACAAGGTTGTCGCGTCGTACTCGTCGGCAGGCGCCGCGTTGCGTGGTTACGCGTCGTCGCTCGCGGACGCGCAGACGCGGTCATCGTCGGCGCTTCGCGCTGCCGCGTCGGCACAGGCCGAGCTCGCGCAACTGCGTGTCCAGCAGGCGGCCGCGCCACCCGACGCGTCGACACAGTACGACGCGGCCATTGCGTCGGCGTCCGCGCGATTGTCGGGCGCTGTCGCGTCGAACGAAACGGCGCACAGCGACCAGCGGCGCGCGGCTTCGATCGCCGCGCGTC
>JAICLV010000091.1 GCA_025925185.1 Acidothermaceae bacterium | reverse complement strand
GTCGGCCGGCGTCTGGACCGACAAGGGGAGCCGCATCCTCTCGATCGCCAACCGGTTGCGCGCGGGCGTCGTGTGGGCCAACACGTTCAACAAGTTCGACCCCACCTCGCCGTTCGGCGGTTACAAGGAATCGGGCTTTGGCCGCGAGGGCGGCCGGCACGGGCTGGAGGCCTACCTGCGATGAGCGACCTCACGAGTGAGCGACTCGCCGTCCGGAAGACCTACAAGCTGTTTATCGGCGGCGCCTTCCCGCGCAGCGAGTCCGGCCGAAGCTACGTCGTCAACGACGCGCACGGGAATTTCCTCGCCAACGCGGCGCTCGCGTCGCGCAAGGACGCCCGCGACGCGGTCGTCGCCGCGCGCGCCGCGACGAAGGGCTGGTCCAAGGCCACCGCCTACAACCGCGGCCAAATCCTGTACCGGATCGCGGAGATGCTCGAAGGCCGCCGCGAGCAGTTCGAGGCCGAGGTGGCCGGCGCCGAAGGCGTCGCGTCGTCCAAGGCCGTCGCGATTGTCGACGCCGCGATCGACCGCTGGGTGTGGTACGCCGGCTGGGCCGACAAGTACGCGCAGGCGCTCGGCTCGTCAAACCCAGTCGCCGGACCGTACTTCGACTTCTCCATCCCCGAGCCGACCGGCGTCGTGGCGGTGGTGGCGCCGCAGGAATCCAGCCTGCTCGGCCTCGTGTCGGTTGTGGCGCCGGTCATTGTGAGCGGCAACGCGGTCGTCGTCGTGGCGAGCGAGGAACGGCCACTGCCTGCCATCACCCTCTCCGAGGTGCTGGCGACCTCGGACTTGCCTGCGGGCGTGGTGAATCTGCTGACCGGCCGCACCGCTGAGATCTCCCCCTGGTTGGCGTCGCACCTCGACGTCAACGCCATCGACCTCACCGGCGCCTCGGACGAGTTGTGGCCGGAGCTCGAGCGTGCCGCGAGCGAGAACGTGAAGCGCGTGCTGCGGCCGGCGCAGACCGCTACCGACTGGGGCGCCGACCCGGGCCTGCGTCGTATCGCGACCTTTGTCGAGACCAAGACCGTCTGGCACCCCATAGGGGTGTGAGCTAGACAATCGGCGCCGGTTTGCTCCGAACGGCGCACCTGAGTTGCGCTACGAGGCTCCCCTGTTGATCTTCGCCGCTCCCGATACTCCAATCGCAAGGTTCACGAGACGCGTTGGGTGGGGCCACGGATGGCACGAGAACTCGGTCGAAACAGTCTTGGACGTCGCTGGCGCTCCGCCACGCCCGGGCTCTTGAGCGTCCTCGTCGCACTGGCGTTCGCGCCTGCGGCGAGTGCCCCGACTGCTGTACCGACGCAGCACGCGACCTCGTCGGCGCCCGCCTCCTCGGCCGAACACTCGAACTGGCTTGACGCGGCGTGGGGCGACCCGCAGGCCGACGCGCACGCCGAGAACGCGCGTGGGATGAACATCCCGGAGCGCGACCCTGGCTCCCTCTACACCGTCACGAGCCGCATCGGCGCGCGCACGTTGTGGTCGCAAACCGACGGCAACGGCCACGCGCTGACCGGCCAAGGCGTCACGGTCGCGCTGCTCGACTCTGGCGTGACCGCCGTGCCAGGGCTGGACGGCGCGGGCAAGGTGATTCAGGGCCCTGACCTTTCGATCGAGGCGACGAGCGGTCTCGGCGACAGCGACACGTTCGGCCACGGCACCTATCTCGCGGGCATCATCGCGGCGCACGACCCGACGAAAATCAACCAGCGGACCGGCGCCCCCATCGTGACGAACTACGCCACCCAACTTGGCGTCGCACCGGACGCGCGATTGCTCGCGCTGAAGCTGGCCACGACGGATGGCTCAACGGACATCTCCCAGGTCATCGCCGCGCTCGACTGGGTGACGCAGCACCGCAACGACAACGGGATGAACGTGCGGGTGATCAACCTGTCGTTCGGCACCGAGTCGACGCAAAGCTACGAACTCGACCCGCTCGCCGCTGCCGTCGAAAACGCCTGGCACCACGGCATTGTCGTCGTCGTGTCCGCCGGCAACGACGGCAACGCGGCACCGCTCACGGACCCGGCGGTCGACCCGTACATCATCGCGGTGGGCGCGCTGAGCTACGGCAGCGCGACCGACGGATACACCAGGCCCGACGTCGCGTCCTTTAGCAACGGCGGCAACGCCGCCAGGCACCCTGATCTCATCGCCCCCGGCAACTCGATCGTGTCGCTGCGCGACCCTGGGTCTTTTGTCGACGTGAACCATCCGAGCGGCCTGGTCGCAGGCGACAGCTCCGGGCGGCTGTTCCGCGGTAGCGGCACGTCGCAGGCCGCGGCGGTGGTGAGCGGCGCGGCCGCGCTGCTGCTGCAGCAAGACCCGCAGCTCACCCCCGACCAGGTCAAGGCCGCGCTTGTCGGCACGTCCAAGCCGCTGCCCATCAACTCGACGTACGCGGCAGGCGCGGGTCAACTGAACCTGGTGGCCGCGTCGAACGAGGTCGCCGACATCGTCGCAGGGCGGGTCTCGGCGACCGACCTCACGAGGATGACGCAGCGCTTCCCCCGCGCGACGGGTCTGGGCTCGCTTGAGGCCGCCCGCGGCGGCTACCACTTGGCCGACCCGTCGGGCGCCGCGCTCATCGGCGAGTTCGACATCAGCGGCAACCCGTGGAACGCCGCGTCGTGGTCGGCAGCGTCGGCCGCGGGACGCGCGTGGGACGGGGGCAACTGGAACGGCGCCGCCTGGACCGGCGGCGGGTGGGCGGACGCCCAGCACTGGCAGGCACTTCCTTGGACGACGGCGCGGTGGTCGACCGCGCGCTGGTCCTCGGCCGAGTGGTCGACCGCGCGCTGGTCGACCGCCAGGTGGTCGACCGCCAGGTGGTCGACGGCCAGGTGGTCGACCGCGCGCTGGTCAGGCGCGATCTGGTAGCCGGCGTGCGGCAATGAAGTCGAAGCGAGCGTCACCTCCGACCGTCACGGTCGCGATCGCCGCCACCTTGGCCGTGGCGGCGATCGCGTTCTCGGTCATGAGCGAGCCTGGCTCCGCCTTCGACGTCGCGCCGAGCCTGCCGTGGCCAGTTGCCGCCGGAGGGCTGGCCGCACTGTTCTTCGGGGCCGAGTTCGCACTGATCCACGTCGAGTTCCGCCTTCAGGCGTACTCGTACGCGCTTGCCGGTATTCCGCTCGCGCTCGGATTGGCCGTCTGCGACGTCCGCGTCGTCGTCGGCGCACGGGTCGTCGGCTCCTTGCTCGCGTTCATCGTGCAGCGACCCACCAAGGTGAAGATCGCGTACAACACAGCGGCTTACGCCTTCGAGGCAGCCGCCGCCGGCTTCGCGATCCACCGCGTCAGCTCGCACCCGCAGGCGTTGACGCTGCCGCACGTCGTCCGGTTCTACATCGTGATGGCCTTGCTCGACGTCGCGATGACCGGGCTGGTCTTGGTCATCATCCGCTTGTACCAAGGCACGATGACCCGCAAGACCATTATCGACGTCGCCACTCCGGTGATCCCGTTTTCGTTGGCCAGCAGCGCCGTAGCGTTCGCGGTGCTGCTGCTGACCAGGTTCGGTTCGGTCGGCTACTGCCTGCTCGGCTTGCTGCTCGCGTGCGGCGCGCTCGGGTATCGCAGCTACCAGAAGCTGCACCGGCGGCACGAGGCGCTGTCTTTCGTGCAGTCGTTCATCGAGGACTCCGCGACACCGGCGCTCGGGCGCAGCGCGAGCGAGGAGATGCTCGCGCGGGTGCGCACGTTGATGAACGCCGCCGCGACCGAGTTGATGCTCTACGAGCCGACGGGCATCACGCAGCTGGCGGCCGCCGACGACGGTGTCGTGACCGCGGCGCCACCGACCGACGACTGGTTGCTCAGCCGCGTGCGTGCCCTCGGCGAGCCGGTGTTGGTTTCGCGACGGGCGCGCGACAAAGGCATGCAGTCCTGGCTGAGCGCGCGCGGGTGCAAAGAGGCGCTGATCGTGCCGGTGAGATCGGCGGCGGTGAGCGGGACGTTGGTGGTGATCGATCGACTCGGCGAGACGACGGGCTTCACCAAGGAGGACCTCACGCTGCTGCAGGCGTTGGCCGGTCACCTCGCGGTTTCGCTGCAAAACGCGCGGTTGCTCGACCGGCTTCGCTACGAGGCGACCCACGACACTCTCACCGGGCTCGCGAACCGCGCACTCTTGCAGGCGACCCTTCGCGAGACGGCGGACGACGAGAGCGCCGTCGAGATCGCCGTCCTGCTCATCGACCTCGACCAGTTCAAAGAGGTGAACGACGCCCTCGGCCATCACGTCGGCGACGAGTTGTTAAAGGTCGTCAGTCAACGACTCGTGGACGCCGCCCCGCCGTCCGCCCTGGTGGCCCGGCTCGGTGGCGACGAGTTCGCCGTGTTGATGCGCCCGCAACCGGACCTGCTCGACGGCGCGGTGCGAGTCGCCCGCCAGATGATCGTGGCCGTGAGCGAGCCGGCCCGAGTCGGCGACACCTATGTCGCGACGCAAGCCAGCATCGGCGTCGCCGTCAGTGGCACCACGAGCGAACACGCCGACCTGTTGCGCAACGCAGACACGGCGATGTACGCGGCGAAGTCGCAACCAACCGGGGTCGTCGTGTACACGGCCGAGCTCGACCGCGGCCGCGTCGAGCGGTTAGCGTTAAGCGCCGACTTGCAGGCCGCGTTGCGCGGCGACCAACTCGTAGTGCATTACCAGCCGAAGATCGATCTCAGCTCGAAGCAGGTCACCGGCGTCGAGGCGCTGGTGCGCTGGAATCACCCGCATCTCGGGCTGCTCGGCCCAGACGCGTTCATCCCGCTCGCGGAGTCGAGCGGCATGATCGAGCAGATCACGCCGCTGGTGTTGCGGATGGCGTTGCGGCAGTGCCGCGCGTGGCTTGACGACGGGCTCGACCTGACCGTCGCGGTGAACCTCTCGGCCAAGAACGTGAGCAACCCGTCGCTACCGGAGATGGTCGGGCTGGCACTCGCCGACGCCGGGCTCACGCCCGATCACCTGGTCCTCGAGATCACCGAGAGCAGCGTCATGGGCGACCCCGACCGCACCCTTCCGGTGTTGCGGCGGCTGGCCGCGAACGGTGTCGCGCTGTCCCTCGACGACTTCGGCACCGGCTACTCAAGTCTTTCGTACCTGCAGCGGTTCCCCGTACGCGAGGTGAAAATCGACCGTTCGTTCGTGCGTGGCTTGGCGGATCCGGCCGGCGCGCACACCGCCGAAGCGCTGATTCGCAGCATCATCGGCCTCGGCGATAGTCTGCGGCTCAACATCGTCGCCGAAGGCGTCGAGGACGCGGCGACCCTCCTGAAACTGCAGCAGTATGGCTGCGACGTCGCCCAGGGCTACTTCATCGGGCGGCCGGCTCCGGCCGACGAATTGCGCATCGCCGCCGCGAACGAGCGCTCGAGGGGATGGCCGCGCGCCGTCGGCGAGTGACCCGCTCGTGGCTAATCAGCCATGAGCGCAAGCCCGAGACCGACGAGCATGAACGTGAGCACGCCGATCACCAGCCGCAACAGCGCGGCGGAGCGGGCGCCGCGAGCGACGATCGCCACGACCTCCGCGTTGCCCGTGTCGGCCCCGGCTGCGACCGCGGCCGCGGCCCGGAGCCGGGTCATCGCACGCGCTTGCCACACGCCGACGACCGTCGCGATGACGATCGCGGCAGCGACGACCGCGGCCGAGATGTGCGTCGCGTCCCATGGCCTGTCACGCAGCAGCACGCCCCCGCCGACCAGCACTCCGGCGTACGCCACTGTCGTGACGGCGCCGAACACCCGGCCGAAAAGCCGAAAGAACGCGATTCGCTGATTGGCGGACAGTGTGCGGCTGGCGACCCGCGCCACAACCGTCACCGTCACATAACCGCCGACCCAGATCGCGGCGCCAAGAAACAGCACGACCGCAGCGACCGCGTCCACGATCCGAAATCAGCCTAGCTCGGCCGTGACGTCGATCGAGGCGCCCGCGAAGAGACGTGAGACAGGACACAACGCGGCCGCCGCTTTGACGACGTGCTGGAATCGCGAGTCATCGATTCCTGGCACCTGCGCGCGCACCGAAATTGACGACGAGACGATCGTCGGCAGGCCACCAACCTCGTCGAGGGTGACCGTCGCAGCGACCTCGAGCCGATCGGGCGTGACGTGCTCCTCGCCGAGCTTGAGCGCAAGGGCCATCGAGAAACAGGAGGCGTGCGCAGCGGCCGCGAGCTCCTCCGGGCTGGTCAGCCCACCGGGTTGCTCGGTTCGCGCGGCCCACGTGACGGGCAGTTCGGCGAGCGCGCCCGTCTTGCCGGTGACCACGCCCTTCCCCGCGGCAAGGGTGCCACTCCAGACGGTGGTGGCCGTGCGTTCTGCGATCGCCATTCCTGCCTCCTCGAAATCCCGCGCGCTATTTTATTACGATCTCACTAGTTTAAACTACCGGCTCGCTACCGGTCGGCCACCCGCCAGCGACACCGCGACCGCCGCCATCCGCAATCCGGCGGCCGCCGCGGCGACCGCGTCGGAACCGTTCCGCCACGCCGCCAAGAATCCCGCGCACAGCGCGTCGCCGGCCCCCGTCGTGTCGAGGATGACGTCGGTCACGGCAGGCAGCCGCACCGGAGCCTCATCGCGGCGCGCGACGACGACGCCGTCACGGCCAAGTTTTAGGACGACGACCCGATAGTGCGCGGTCAGCGCCTGCGCGGCCGCGACCGCGTCCGAGCAGTCGGTCAGCACCACCGCCTCATCTCCATTCGGGAAGCAAACCGCCGCTCCCGCCGTCCAGTCGAAGAAATGCTCGCCAGCAGGCAGAAAGGCCGCCGAGCAGGGGTCAACCGTGATTTGGATCTCTCGACGTCGAGACTCGTCGATCAGCCGCATCATCGCCTGCCTCGCGTCCTCCGTGAACAAGGCGTAGCCGTTGACATGCAACAACTCGACACCCTCGAGCAACGACAACGGCAGATCGCTCGCGCGCAGCCGCGCGTTCGCGCCGCGGTCGGTGTACATGTCACGCCGACCGTGCTCCCCCAAAACGATGACGATGGTGCCAGTCGGCGCGTCGTCGTCCGGGACGAGAATCGCCTCCACGCCAACGGATTCGAGCAAGCCGCGATGCCGCTCGACGTCCGTCCCCCCAACGCGCGCGACGAATCGCACCGGCGTGCCGAGGGAGGCGAGCCATGCCGCTTGGTTGGCAGCCGAACCGCCGGGCACATGCGTTATTTGCGCGGGGGTGTCACTGTCAGGCGAGAATCGCGACGACGGCCGGACGACGATGTCGTCGATGACGTCACCGACGATGAGAACGGTCACGTCGCATCGGGCTGTGCCGATTGCGACAGCTGAGCCCACGCGTTCGCGATGTCGGCCGCGAGCGACACGTTGTTGACGGCGAGGTCGAGGTTGACCTGCAAGCTGCGCCCACCGCTCTCGCGCTGGAAAAAGTCGAGCAGGAACGGCGAGACCGCCTTGCCGCGCAAGCCGGCTTCGTCTGCGGCGTGCATGGCCTCGATGAGCAAGCCGTCGTGGACGTCCGGATCGAGCTGCTTGTCGAGCGGAACCGGGTTTGCGACCACCAGCGCGCCGCGTGCGCCCAGTTGGTCGCCCGCGTCCATGATGGCCGCGACCTCCTCCGGCGAGTCGACTCGCCACTCGAGCTCGTAGCCGGAGTCGCTCAGGTAGAAGGCCGGGAAGTGGTTCGTTCGATAACCGACGACCGGGACGTTCAATGTTTCGAGTCGTTCGAGCGTGGCGGGGATGTCGAGAATCGACTTCACACCGGCGCACACGACGGTGATCCGCGTTCGCGACAGCGTCACGAGGTCGGCCGACTCGTCGAACGACTCACTCGCCGCCCTGTGCACGCCGCCGAGACCTCCTGTCGCGAACACCCGGACGCCGGCCAGCGCGGCCAGCGTCGAGGTGGCCGCCACGGTGGTGGCGCCAGTGGCCCGTCGGCCGACCGCGACCGCGAGATCGCGACTGCTGACCTTCACGACGTTGTCGGAGAGCGCCACCCGCTCCAACTCTTTGTCGGAGAGGCCCACCGTCGGCACGCCGTCGATGACCGCGATGGTCGCAGGGGTGACGCCGGCGTCGGTGAGGATCGCCTCGAAGTCGTGCGCAGCCTGCAGGTTTTGCGGTCGCGGCAGCCCGTGCGCGATGATCGTCGACTCCAACGCGACGACCGGCCGCCCCTCGGCGAGCGCGGATCTCACGGCTTCGGAGACTTTCACCGGACTCGCCACTGTTGCTACCCCTCGTTCTCGCGCAGCTTCGCGTAGCGCGGCTTCACGACGTCGTTAATCAGCGCGAGCCGCTCGTCGAACGGGATGAACGAACTCTTGAGGGCGTTGATGGTGAACCACTGTAGGTCGTGCAGGCTATAGCCGAAAGCCTCGACCAACCGCTCGAACTCGAGGTTCATCGAGGTGCCACTCATCAACCGTTTGTCGGTGTTGACCGTGACGCGGAAGTACAGCTTGCGTAGTAGGCCGATCGGATGCTCGGCGATCGACGGCGCCGCGCCGGTCTGCACATTCGACGACGGGCACATCTCCAGCGGCACCCGGTTGTCGCGCACGTATGCGGCCAGCCGTCCCAGCACCGGCGAGCCGTCGACGAAGTCGATGTCGTCGACGATCCGAACGCCGTGACCGAGCCGGTCGGCCCCGCACCATTGCAACGCCTCCCAGATCGACGGCAGGCCGAATCCCTCGCCCGCGTGAATGGTGAAGTGGCCGTTCTCACGCTGCATGTATTGGAAGGCGTCGAGATGGCGGGTGGGCGGGTAGCCTGCCTCGGCACCAGCGATGTCGAAGCCGACCACCCCGGCGTCGCGGTAGCGGATGGCCAGCTCAGCGATCTCGAGAGAGCGTGCGGCGTGCCGCATGCCGGTGAGCAACGCGACCACGCGGATGTCGCGACCGTCGCTGCCAAGGCGAAAACCCTCGAGCACCGCCTCCACGATCTCGTCGAGCTCGAGTCCCTCGTCGACATGCAGTTCGGGCGCGAACCGCACCTCGGCGTAGACGACGTTGTCGGCCGCGAGATCTTCGGCGCACTCCGCCGCGACGCGCACCAACGCGTCGCGGGTCTGCATGACCGAGAGGGTGTGCTCGAAGGTCTCGAGGTAGCGCTCCAACGAGCCGGACGACGCGGCGTCGACGAACCATTTCGCGAGATCGTCAGCGTCGGTTGTCGGCAAGCCGCGATAGCCGATTTCGGTTGCCAGCTCCACGATCGTGGCCGGCCGCACCCCGCCGTCGAGGTGGTCGTGCAGGAGCGCCTTCGGCGCGTGCCGGATCTGCTCGACGGTGGCCGGCGACGTCACTCGTCGTCCTCGCGATGCGCGAGACCGGGCGCGAACGCCGGCAGGCAAACAGCGATGTACTCCGCCCCATCGGCGCCGACGGAGTAGCGAACCCGCTCGCCGGCGGCCGTGACGACCGCCTGTCCGGCCGTCACCTCGAGCGCGCCACCGTCATGCTCGACTTGCAATCGGCCGCGTAACACGACGGTGAACTCGTCGAACTCCGGCGCTTGCGCCGGTTCGCTCCAGCCCGCCGGGGCTTGCATATGGGCGACCGAGACGCTCGACGTCGAAGTGGCGACGTGCCCCACGTACTCGTCGATGATTTTCCCGCCGGGCACGGGAATTCGGGCGGGTGACTCGACCAACTTGGGCATCATGCTCCTACCGTGTCGATGACGAGCGGCGGCGGCGCGAACTGTTGCTCGGCCGGTGAGATTTCATACCCCCCGGCGAGCGCGTCGATGGCACGCGCGAACCGCCCTTCGTCGTCGCAGTGCAACGTCATCAGCGGCTGTCCGAGCTGGACGACGTCGCCGGGCTTGGCGTGCAGCTCCACGCCGGCGCCGAACGCGACCGGGTCCTCCTTGCGGGCGCGCCCCGCGCCCAATCGCCACGCCGCGACGCCGACCGCGAGCGCGTCG
>JAICLV010000010.1 GCA_025925185.1 Acidothermaceae bacterium | reverse complement strand
TACAACAAGAAGCTCGGCATGTTCGAGCTGACCGGTCTGCCGCCGGCGCCGCGCGGCATCCCGCAGATCGAGGTCACCTTCGACATCGACGCCAACGGCATCGTGCACGTGTCGGCGAAGGATCTCGGCACCGGCAAGGAGCAGTCGATGACGATCACCGGCGGTTCCGCGCTGCCGAAGGACGACATCGAGCGGATGATGCGCGACGCCGAGGCGCACGCCGAGGAGGACAAGCGCCGACGCGAGGACGCCGAAGTGCGCAACCAGGCGGAGTCGCTCGTCTACCAGACCGAGAAGCTGCTGCGCGAGAACCCCGAGACCGTTCCCGCCACGGAGAAGGAGTCGGTGGAGCAGGCGATCGCGAACCTCAAGAAGTCACTTGAGGGCGGCGACATCGACGCCATCAAGAGCGGCACCGAGCAGCTTGCCGCCGAGGCGCAAAAGCTCGGCACGGCGATGTACGCGAACGCCCAGGCGAGCCAGGCTGGCGCGGGGGCGACCGCCGGCGAGGCGGGTGACGCTGGCACGACGCAGCAGTCGGCCGAAGACGAAGTGGTCGACGCCGAGATCGTTGACGAGGGGGACCGGTGAGCAACGTAGGCGACGAGGCAAGTGCGGGGATGAAGTGACCGAACCGCGGGAGGAGCCGATCATCAGAGACAAACGGCGAATCCATTTCGATCCGACCACGGGCGCAGTGCCCGAGCCCGCTTCGGCGGGCTCGGGCGCCGGCCCGACCGACATCCGTGGCGGCCCCGGCGACGTCAGCTCGGTGGAGGTGTCGCAGTTGCGCACGGAGGTGGCAGAGCGAACCGCCGACCTGCAGCGACTGCAGGCCGAGTACGCCAACTACCGCAAGCGCGTCGAGCGCGACCGCGAGGCCGTGCGCGATTTCGCGGTGGCGGAGACACTTTCGGCGTTGCTGCCGGTGCTCGACGACATCGGGAGAGCCCGCGACCACGGCGAACTCGACGGCGGTTTCAAGCAGGTGGCAGAGTCGCTGGAGGCCACTGTCGGCAAGCTCGGGCTCGTGAAGTTCGGCGAATCCGGCGACCCGTTCGACCCCACGCACCACGAGGCGTTGATGCATTCGTACTCGGACGACGTGAGCGAGCCGACGGCCGTGCAAATCCTGCAGCCGGGCTATAGCTACGCCGGCCGCGTGGTGCGTCCCGCGCGCGTGGCGGTCGCGGAGCCGACCGAGCAGTTCCCCGCCACCGAATCGGGAGCAGATGACGCGGCATCGTCGTCCGAGTGAATCAATGACCCAGAAGGGAGGGACGCCGTGAGCACTCGCGATTACATCGAGAAGGACTACTACAAGTCTCTCGGCGTCCCGAAGAACGCGACGGCGGTCGAGATCAAGAAGGCGTACCGCAAGCTGGCGCGCCAGTATCATCCCGACGCGAACAAGAACGACGCGAAGGCCGAGGAGAAGTTCAAGGAGATCTCCGAGGCCTACGACGTGTTGTCCGACGAGAAGCGTCGTAAGGAGTACGACGAGGCGCGTTCGTTGTTCGGTGGCGGCGGCTTCCGCGTGCCGGGAGGCGCCACCGGCGGGGACGGCCAGGGCGGTTTCACCTTCGACATCGGCGACATCTTGGGCAACGCACGGGCCGGCGGGGCGAGCGCGGCGGGTGGCATCGGCGACCTGCTCGGCGGCCTGTTCGGCGGCGCGCGACGCACAACCACCCAGCAACCGCGGCGTGGCGCCGACATCGAAACCGAAGCGACCATCAGCTTCGAAGACGCGGCGGGCGGCGTCACCGTGCCGCTGCGCATGGCCAGTCCGCAACCCTGCACCGCGTGCCGCGGCACGGGCGCCAAGGCCGGCACGATGCCGCGGGTTTGCCCCACCTGCAACGGCACCGGCGCGACGTCGCGTGGCGCGGGCGGGTTCGCGTTTTCCGAACCCTGCCGCGATTGCCGCGGCCGCGGGCTCATCGTCGACGACCCATGCCCGGTCTGCCACGGCAGCGGGCGGGCGATGAGCGAGCGCACCATGCAGGTGCGCATCCCCGCGGGCGTCGATGACGGACAGCGAATTCGCTTGAAGGGCAAGGGTTCCCCGGGCGAGCGCGGAGGAACGCCTGGCGACCTGCTCGTCCTCGTGCACGTGAAGCCACACCCCGTGTTCGGGCGCTCGGGTGGCAACCTCACGTTGACCGTGCCGGTCACGTTCCCCGAGGCCGCGCTGGGCGCGGAGATAAAGGTGCCGACGCTTGACGGGAAATCGGTGACGCTCAAGTTGCCCCCTGGCACGACCAGTGGGCGGGTGCTGCGGGTGCGCGGCAAGGGCGTCGCGCGCAAGGACGGCACGAAGGGCGACCTGCTTGTCACCGTCGAGGTGGCGGTGCCGCGAAAGGTTTCGGGCCAGGCCAAGGAGGCGCTCGAGGCGTACCGCGCGGCAACTTCGGGCGAAAACCCGCGCGCCCACCTGAGCACCGGCCGGGCCGGAAGGTAGGCGGGCGATGTACGACTACGACGACGACACCCCGGTTTTCGTCATCTCGGTGGCCGCGCAGCTATCGGGACTGCATCCGCAAACGCTGCGCGCCTACGACCGGCTCGGCCTAGTGTCGCCCGATCGCGCGGTCGGTCGTGGCCGCCGCTACTCCGCGCGCGACATCGAGCAGCTACGCGAGGTGCAACGCCTGTCGCAGGAGGAGGGGGTCAACCTCGCCGGCATCAAGCGCATCCTCGAGCTCGAGAACCAGGTGGAGGCGCTGCGCAAACGGCTCTCGGAGGCGTTCGACGAGCTCGACACGATGCGCGCGCTGGTCGCCCAACGAGTCGCGGAGGCGCACGCGTCGCACCGGCGCGACCTGGTGCCGATCCGCCAAGCCGCGGTCTTCGCGTGGCAGCAGGCGCAGGCCTCGGCGTCCTCCGCGAGCATGCCCGACGCCCGCGCTGCCGCCCGAGGTGACTACGACGCGACGCGCAACGGCGCCGCTTCCGCGGATTGAGCCCGCCGTGACGGCTGGGCCCGTACCTTAGTGCCGTGCGCGAGACCGCCCCCGCTTCACCGCTCGACATCCGTCATGGAGCGACCCGAGTCATGATCTATCGACGCAACCCCGCGATCGTCTTTCAGAAGGTCGAAGACCGGTTGATGATGATGAACCCGGAGCGGGCGGAGTTCGTGACGCTGACAGCGACAGGTGCCGAGGTGTGGGCTGCGCTGGCGACACCTGGCAGCTGCGACGACGTCGTCGCGCGGCTGCGCTTCGAGTATCCAGACGCCGACCCGGCGCAAATGCGCGCCGACATCGACGCGTTCTTGGGCAAACTCGAGGCTGCGGGCGCGATTCTCCCGGCCTGAGCTCAATCCGCGATGCCCCCTCGTCGCGCGATGTCGTCGAAAAGCCCGGCCACACGCGCGAGCCGCCCCTGCGCCGTATCGGGCAAGAACAACTGGAAACAGGGCAGCGTCGCGAGCGCTCCTGCGCTTCGCAACACCTCGGCCGCGACGTGGGTGTTACCGGCGGCCGGCGCGGAGGCAAGGAACACCCGCGCGATGTCGACCCCGGTGACGACGTCAAGGCGTCCCTCGCCGACACCATGCGCGACGACGGCGACGGCCGCGATCCGGAACGGCCGGGCGTCAAGAACCACGTTCGGCCGCCTACGTCCGCGAAAGTCGAACTCGATGCCTGCCGCGTCGGCCTCCGAGACGTCGGGCGGGACGGCCAGCGCACGATGAATGCCTACCGCTTCGACGCTTTCGTCGTCGCGCCGCACCACGACGAGGTCGTCGCTGAGCAGCGACCAACCCGCCAGGCTCGCGAGGTAGGCGGACGTCGACTTGCCGGCGCCGCTTCCCCCTAGCAGCAGCACCGCTTTACCGTCGCGACCGACTGCCGCCCCGTGCGCGACCAGTCGGCCGTTCAACGACAACAGGTGCGCGATGACGTGATGCACGATGCGACGGAGCATCACGGCGCCCGCCGGCCCGTCGCCGGTCGCACCACCGATGACCGCTCGGGACGCGGTGGCGTGCGCGCGCAGAGCGCCGCCGCTATCGACAAGGAGCTCGTCGCCGTCCCGCCACAGCGAGATCACTTCGTAGAATTCGTCGGGCGCACGCTCGGGTTTGGCCGGGGCGTGCGGTTCAACCACGATCTCCGCTTCGTAGGGCCCTGGGTGCTCGGCCATCGGCCCGAACAACTCGCGGATCTCGGCGGCCAGGCCCGGGTCGTTCACGGTAAGGCGGACAGGAAGGTCGGCGAACATGAGACCGCGCCCCGAGGACGTCGCGGCGCTGCTGCGGTCAAGCGCGCGCGAATCGGTGTGGTTACCGGTCGATGGCACGTCGATGTTCCCCACGATCTTGGCTGGCAGCGAGGTGCGCGTCGTCGCACGCGCCCGGCGTCCGAGGATCGCAGAGATCTGGGCGTTCTGCGACGCGGACGGCACCATCGTCGTCCATCGCTATCGCAAGCGGGACGCCGAGGGCCGGGCGCTTTTCCGCGGCGACAACCGGCGGTGGCGCGATCAACCGGTGGTTGCCGACCGGCTCGTCGGTCTCGTCACACACGTCAAGCAAGGCGACTCCGTTCGTCGCTTTGCGACACGCGAGCGTTTGGGGTGGATTGCTCGTCGCCTGATCGGGCTAATCTGACGCCACTCGGTGTATCGGCCTTCACGGCGTGGAACTTGAGCCGTAGACTGCCCGAGTCCGACCGGTGGAGGGGAGGTCAAAAGGATGAGCAAGACTTGGATCGCTCCTGCGATCGAGGAGCAGACCAGCATCGTCGCGCAGCTCAGCGGCCCGTACGGATCAGCCCAGGGGAGCGGTGGTGGCGGCGGCGGCAACGACGGCTGCTGCAACTGGCTCAGCTAGAACGAGCACGGGTGAGGACCAGCTTCGCGTGTCGCGGCTGGTCCTCATTTGTTTGATTTCTCCGGCGCGGCGACCGCCTCGCTGAGACGGCTCTCCAAGCGTTCGAGCGCGAACCGCAATCGGTTGTGGCCCCGGAATCGCCTTGGCGGCCACAGCGACACGTTCAGCCACGCTTGCGACTCGCCGAAGTCGAGCGATTCTGAGTAGGAAGATCGCATCATCCTCAATGCTCCGCGCGGGTCCTCCGGCTCGCTGCGAAAGCCGCAACACCCCCGGCCGTCAGCCAGCGCCGCGAGGGCGGCGTGCAGCGCCAACACATACGACAGCCGCCCGCCGCGGCCGGCAGGATCGACGACGAGCCGGTTCACGATGTTGTACTCGATCCCTGGCGTCGACATGATCGCCCCCGTAATGCCGTTCGGTGAGGCCGCGACGAGCGTGTGCGGAAGGGCGCGCCGCACGATTCCGGGAACCCTTGAGCGCGGTAGTTGCGCGATGCGCGGGTCGGTCGTGTACAAGGCGACGAGGGCTTTTCGGTCGCGCGGCGTCGCTCTTCGCAACGTGAAGTCGGCGTACCGCGAGAAATCGGACGGCGAAAATCCGCCGGCGCCGGCCGGGAGACTTCGCGGCACGTAGGGCACGAAGTGGAGCCGAGTTCGGCCGGAGCTGCGGTAGCGGGTCACCTGTGGGAGCACCGCGTCGAGGGCGTCGAAGGGGCCGGTGACCGTCCACAAGTTCGACCGGTCTAGTGCGGTCGCCATCTCCTGCGCATGGGAAAGATCGTCGAGCAACAGCGAGCCGTGCCAGCGATCGAAGCAGAAGCGGGTCGAGACCAGCACGCCGCCGATGCCGGTGCTGCCGCGCACGACCCACACCTTCTGATGCCGGCTGCGCCGCGGACGCACCAAAGCCGCGAGCACGGCGGTCGACTCGGGCTCGCGGCCTCGCAGATACTCGACCACCTCCGCCCGGGCACTGGAGCCGCGGATGCGCTCGACCGTCACGGCGGTCAGTGTAAGTGGGCGACATCGTCCGGCCGCGGGGATGAGATGCGAGGCGTCGGACGTTATGTCAAGTGCAATCCGCGCCGGCTGCGGGTAGCACGATGCCCGACAACGCAGAAAGATCGAGGGATGGACACCTACAAGCTGACCACCAAGAGCCAGGAGGCTGTCGCCGAGGCGATTCGGCGGGCCGCCGCCGAGGGGCATCCGCACGTCGAGGCGGCGCACCTGCTGCTGGCCTTGCTCGCCCAGCCCGACGGCACCGCCTCGCCGCTGCTCGAGGCGGTCGGCGCGTCGCCGGCGGCTATTCGCAACGAGACCGAGGAGATCGTCTCCCGGCTCCCACGGGCCAGTGGCGCGACCGTCGCCGCGCCCGGGCTCGACCGGCCGTCGATGCAAGTGCTCACCGCCGCGTCGCGGCGCGCTTCTTCCCTGGACGACGAGTACGTCTCGACCGAGCATCTGCTCGTTGGGCTCGCTGACGAGGGTGGCGAGATCGCCGCCTTGCTGCGCCGCCATGGCGCGACGCCCGAGGCGTTGTTGGGCGCGTTCGAGAAGGTGCGTGGTACCGGGCGGGTGACCTCGCCCGACCCCGAATCCACCTATCAGGCTTTGGAAAAGTACGGCGTTGACCTCACCGAGCGTGCGCGCGCTGGTGAGCTTGACCCGATCGTCGGGCGAGACACCGAGATCCGCCGAGTCGTCCAGGTGTTGTCACGGCGCACGAAGAACAACCCGGTGCTGATCGGCGAGCCAGGTGTGGGCAAGACCGCCGTAGTCGAAGGGTTGGCGCAGCGGATCGTCGCCGGCGACGTGCCCGAATCCTTGCGCGGCAAGCGCTTGATCGCGCTCGACCTCGGCGCGATGATCGCCGGCGCGAAGTACCGAGGTGAGTTCGAAGAGCGGCTGAAGGCCGTTCTCTCCGAGATCAAGAATGCCGAGGGGCAGGTCGTCACCTTCATCGACGAGCTGCACACCGTGGTTGGCGCGGGCGCGGCCGAGGGTGCGATGGACGCCGGCAACATGCTCAAGCCGATGCTCGCCCGCGGTGAGCTGCGGCTGGTCGGCGCGACCACACTCGACGAGTACCGCGAGCGCATCGAGAAGGACCCCGCGCTGGAGCGGCGGTTCCAGCCGGTGCTCGTGGGCGAGCCGTCGGTCGAAGACACCATCGGCATCTTGCGCGGCTTGAAGTCGCGCTACGAGGCGCACCACAAAGTGCAAATCGCAGACGCTGCGTTGGTGGCCGCCGCGACGTTGTCCGACCGCTACATCACCGGCCGGTTCTTGCCCGACAAGGCGATCGACCTGATCGACGAGTCAGCGTCGCGGTTGCGCATGGAGATCGACTCGTGGCCGGTCGAGATCGACGAGCTGCGCCGCTCGGTCGATCGCATGCGCATGGAAGAGATGGCGTTGTCGCGCGAGGACGACCCCGCTTCCCTTGAGCGGCTGGAGAAGCTGCGCCGCGAACTCGCCGATCGGCAGGAGTCGCTGAACGCGATGGTCGCACGCTGGGAGAAGGAGAAGTCCGGCCTCAACCGGGTCGGTGAGCTGAAGCAGAAGCTTGACGACCTGCGCAGCGTCGCCGAGCGCGCGCAGCGCGACGGCGATTTCGAGACCGCGTCGCGGCTGATGTACGCGGAGATTCCTTCGCTGGAAAGCGAACTGGCGTCCGCGTCGGCGACCGCGGAGAGTGCCGATGGTGGCGCGCCGATGGTCAAGGAAGAGGTCGGCCCGGACGACGTCGCGGACGTCGTGTCGTCGTGGACGGGAATTCCGGCCGGGCGGCTGCTCGAAGGCGAGACCGGCAAGCTGTTGCACATGGAAGAGGTGCTCGGGCAGCGGCTGATCGGCCAGAAGCGCGCGGTCGCAGCGGTTTCCGACGCCGTGCGGCGCGCACGCGCCGGCGTGGCCGACCCAGACCGGCCAACCGGATCGTTCCTGTTCCTCGGCCCGACCGGCGTCGGCAAGACCGAGCTCGCGAAGGCGCTGGCCGACTTCTTGTTCGACGACGAACGCGCCATCGTGCGCATCGACATGAGCGAGTACTCCGAGAAGCACTCCGTCGCCCGCCTCGTCGGGGCACCGCCTGGATACGTCGGCTACGAGGAGGGCGGCCAACTCACCGAGGCGGTTCGCCGCCGGCCGTACTGCGTCGTGCTGCTCGACGAAGTCGAGAAGGCACACATCGAGGTCTTCGACATTCTCTTGCAGGTCCTGGACGACGGGCGGTTGACCGACGGCCAAGGTCGCACCGTCGACTTCCGCAACACGATCCTGATCCTCACCTCGAACCTCGGCTCGATGTACCTGGTCGATCCGACGCTGGACGACGACGCGCGCCGCGAAGCCGTGATGGGTGTGGTGCGGGCGACCTTCAAGCCGGAGTTCTTGAACCGGCTCGATGACGTCATCTTGTTCGACGCGCTCGGCACCGAGGAGCTGACGCAGATCGTCGACCTGCAGATCGCGCGGTTGCAGCAGCGGCTCGCGGATCGGCGCATCACGTTGGACGTGACACCGGCGGCCCGGGAGTGGCTGGCGTTGACCGGGTTCGACCCGCTGTACGGCGCGCGGCCGTTGCGGCGGCTCGTGCAGGCGTCGATCGGCGACAAGCTGGCGAAGGCCCTGCTGGCAGGCGAAATCCACGACGGCGACACAGCAGTTGTCGACCTGCCGCCGTCCAAGGATGCGCTTGAAGTGCGGGCGGCCTGACCCGCCCGCGCAGTTGCGCCGAGAGTGCGGTGGCAGGTCGGGCTATACGACGTCCTGGGCATAAGGAGGATCGGCGCCCTCGCGCGTGCAGGCCAGCGCCGACACCAGCGCTGCGTAGCGCAGAGCCTCATCCAGTTGGGCATCGCTCAGCCGAGCAAGCGCCTGGACATCGAGAAGCCCTTGCGCCTTCAGCGAGTGCAGCAGCCCGGCCGTGAACGTGTCACCAGCTCCGATGGTGTCGACGACCTCAACCTTCACCCCGGGCACGCGATGCGACGCGCCGGACGACGTGAAAGCCACCGCGCCGTCCGCCCCCAGTGTCATCACCACCAGCGACGGCCCGCGCGCAGCCCATTCCCGCGCCACCTCGAGGAACTCGCGGTCGGGGTAAAGCCACGTCACGTCGTCCGCGCTGACTTTGACGATGTGAGCGATGCCGAGCCAGCGCTCCACGGCCTCGCGGTACGCCGCCACGTCCTCACACATGATGGGCCGCACGTTGGGATCGATGGAGATGACGCGACGGCCACGCTCGCGAACCAGCATGGCCTCGAGCACCGCGCCGCCGGGCTCGCCGATCAGGCCCATCGAGCCAGCGTGAATCGTCGCGACGTCAGGCCCGAACGACGGCGGAATCTCCGAGTCCTGCCACTGCCAGTCGGCAGTGTCATGCACGTGGAACGTGTAGCGCGCGCCGCCCGAATCGTCGAGCCCAACGATCGCGAGCGTCGTCGAATCGGTCGCGTCGACCGCCCATCGCAGATCGACGTCGTTGTCGGTGAAACGCTTGCGCAGGGCGACGCCGAACGCGTCGTCCGAGAGGCGGGCGAGCATCGTCACCGGCGTGCCAAGGCGCGAGAGCGCAACCGCGGTATTGGCGGGACTACCGCCCGGCAGCGCGCGCCACAGATCGCCGCCCGCCGGCACCAGGTCGATCAACGCCTCGCCGCAAACGACGATCATGGGTGATCCTCCGGCCTTCGGTTGACAGTGCCCCGACGCAAGGCTCATAGTCGCGAGCGATGACAACGTTGTCAAAGACGCCAGCCGTGCCTGCCGCGCGCGGCCGCCCCACGATGCGCGGCCGCCCCACGATGCGCGACGTGGCCTCGCACGCCGGGGTGAGCTTGAAGACCGTGTCGCGGGTCTTAAACGACGAGCCCGGCGTGGTCGCCAGCACGTCCGAGCGGGTGCGCGCCGCGATCAGCGAGCTCGGCTTCACCCGCAACGACATCGCCGCCGGGTTGCGCCGACGCGGCCAGGTGACCGCCAGCATCGGGCTCATCATCGAGGACGTCGCGAACCCCTTCTACTCGACGCTGACCGGCGCGGTCGAAGAACGGGCGCGCGCCCGCGAGCACCTGCTTTTCGCCGGAAACTCCTCGGCCAACCCGGCGCAAGAACGCCAACTGGTGCACGCATTTTGCGCCCGCCGCGTTGACGGTCTCATCATCGTCCCCGCCGGCGACGACCACTCCTACCTCGCCCGCGAACTCGCGTGCGGCACCAACGTGGTCTTCGCCGACCGGTTGCCCACGAGCCTCGACGCCGACGCCGTGGTGACCGCCAACGCCGAAGGCGCCGCCGAAGGCGTCACCCACCTCATCAAGCACGGACATCGGCGCATCGCCTTCATCGGCGACGTCGTCACCATCTGGACCGCCGCCCAGCGCCTCGACGGATATCGAAAGGCCTTGAAAGACAGCAAGATTCCGGACGACGCTGGGCTGGTGCGGGTTGGCGTCCGCGACACCGACGCCGCCGAGCACGCCGTGCGGGCCTTACTCGCACTGCCCGACCCGCCGACCGCCATTTTCGCGGGCAACAACCTTTTGACTGTCGGGGCGTATCGCGCGATCCGCGATCAGCCCTCGCGCGTCGCGCTCGTGGGCTTCGACGATTTCGCCCTCGCCGACCTGCTCGACCCGCCCATCACCGTCGTCGCCCAAGACGCCGCCGCACTCGGACGCGCCAGCGCAGACCTGCTCTTCGCGCGCCTCGACGATCCGCACCGCACCACAAGAATCGAGACGCTACCCACGAGGCTCCTCGTGCGTGGCTCCGGAGAGGTCAAGCCGTGAAGCCTGTGAAGTTGCCACCGAACCAACCTCGCCAGTTCTATCGCGGAGGTCGGGCCATCGCCGCTTTCCGCACGGGAAATGCCGGTCGCGCCGAGGAGTTCGGGCCTGAGGACTGGGTGGCGTCGACCACCACGCTGTTCGGGCAGGACGCCGGGCTCTCGACAATGCCCGACGGCACCACGTTGCGCGACGCGATCGCGGCCGACCCAATCGCATATCTCGGTTCCGAGCATGCTGCGGTGTATCACACGAGCCCGGCGCTGCTGGTGAAGCTGCTCGACGCGGGCGAGCGGTTGCCGGTGCACGTGCACCCCGACCGCGCGTTCGCACAGCAGCATCTCAACTGCCAGTTCGGAAAGACCGAGGCGTGGCTGGTCATTGGCACCAGCGACAGCGACGCCGCCGTCTACGTCGGCTTCAGGGCGGACGTCGACCAAGCCGCCGTCGACGCGTGGGTGAAGTCGCAAAGCAGCGAGATGCTGTTGGAGACGCTGAACCGCATCCCGGTGCGACGCGGCGACACCGTGTTGATCCCGGCGGGCACACCGCACGCGATCGGCGCGGGAGTGTTCATCATCGAGCTGCAGGAGCCCACCGATTTCTCGGTGATGCTCGAGTGGGAGAAGTTCGGCCTGGCGAGCCGCGCCGACGAGCAGCTCGGGTTGCCGTCGGCGCTGGCGTTGAGTTGCGTCGACCGGACCGGCTGGAGCAACGGCCGGCTCTCGTCATGCGTCAGCCGAGGAGCGCTTTCCGGCGTAGCCGGCTCGCGCAGCGTTCTCGCGCCGAAAGCCGAACCGTTCTTCCGCGCCGTTCAGATCGTGACCGACGGCAGCGTGACCTTGAAACCGCAATACGGTGTGCTCGTCGTCCTCGATGGCAACGGCAAGCTCGACGGCGACTTCGGCGGCACCGTCGAGATCAGTCGCGGCGACACCGTGCTGGTGCCACACGCTGCCGGGGAGGTCACGATGAGCGGCGACCTGAACGTCGTCCGCTGTCTGCCCCCTGCGGTAAGCGCTGCCGGACTTTAGGGTGGAAACAATTCGTCGCCACACAGCGCAAGAAGTTTCCGTGCTGTCGTGGTCGCGGCGGATCAGCTGAACTGAACCGATCGACTCAGCGCGACAACTTGCCGAGCCGCTCGACCGCCTCGGTGAGCACCTCGTCCCGCTTGCAGAACGCGAACCGCACGAGCGGGCGGCCGATCTCGACGTGGTCGTAGAAGACCGCGTGCGGAATGGCGACCACACCCGCGAGCTTTGGCAACTCGCGGCAGAACGCGAAGCCGTCGTCGTAGCCGAGCGGGCGGATGTCGGCCGTCGCGAAGTAGGTGCCTGCGGGCACGAACACGTCGAAGCCGGCGTCGGCCAAGCCCTTGCAGAGCAGGTCACGCTTGCGCCGCATGTCCGTGCCCAGCGTCGTGAAGTACGCGTCGTCCATCATCAGGCCGTGCGCGATCGCCGGCTGCATTGGCGCCGCGTTGGTGTAGGTCATGAACTGCTTGGTGGTGCGAAGCGCGTTGACAAGCGGCGCCGGGCCGGTGCCCCAGCCGACCTTCCAGCCGGTGAGCCCGAAGGTCTTGCCTGCCGATGAAATCGACAGCGTGCGCTCGAACATGCCGGGCAGCGTCGAGATCGGCATGTGCTCGCCCTCGTAGACGAGATGCTCGTACACCTCGTCGGTGACGACGACGAGGTCGTGCTCGATTGCGACGTCGGCAATCGCCTGCAGCTCGGCGCGGTTCAACACCGTGCCGGTCGGGTTGTGCGGCGAGTTGATGAGAATCACTTTGGTGCGAGGCGAAATCGCGGCTCGCAACCGGTCGACGTCAAGTCGGAAGTCGGGCGCGCGCAAGGTGACCGGCACCCGCACTCCGCGCGCCATCGTGATCGCGGCGACGTAGGAGTCGTAGTACGGCTCGAGCGCGACGACCTCGTCGCCGTCGTCGACGAGCGCGAGCATCGCGGCGGTGACGGCCTCGGTGGCGCCCGCCGTCACGAGCACCTCGTCGTCCGGATCTAAATCGATGCCGTACCAACGCTTTTGGTGCTCGGCGATGGCGGTGCGCAGCTCGGGCGTGCCGGGGCCGGGCGCGTACTGGTTGCGACCCTCGCGGATCGCGTCGATCGCGCGTTGCTTGATCTCGTCGGGCCCGTCGACGTCGGGGAATCCCTGACCGAGGTTGATGGAGTCGGTGGCCAGCGCGAGCGCCGACATCTCGGCGAAGATCGTCGCGCCAAGACCTTGCAGTCGCGACGCCAAAGGGTTGCGGTTCACGACCGCAAGCGTAGGCCCGGACGACGGGGGACGTGCCGTCTGGCAGGGTTGTTCGCATGACGACCGCGCTGGTCACCGGGGCGACGTCGGGCATCGGCGCCGGGTTTGCCGACCGCTACGCCCGCCTCGCGCACAACCTCGTGCTGGTGGCGCGCGACGAGACGCGGCTGCACGCGAAGGCCGACGAACTGCGCGCCCGCTGGCACGTCGACGTTGAGGTGCTCGCCGCCGATTTGAGCCTGGACGATGAGTGCGCGCGGGTCGAAGAGCGCCTGGCGGACGCGACGCGGCCGATCGACGTGTTGGTCAACAACGCCGGTTATTCGCTCGGCGTCGACATCGTCGAGTCGGACGTCGAGGCCGAGGATCAGATGCTTCGCGTTCTCACCCGCGCCCCTCTCCGGCTCACGAAGGCGGCGCTCCCGGGGATGTTGGCGCGCGATCGCGGGACGATCATCACGGTTGCCAGCGTGGCGGGGCTCATCTCGTACAACAGCTACGGCGCCGCGAAGGCGTGGACGGTGAAGTTCAGCCAGGCGCTGAGTTTGCGGTTGGCTGACACCGGGGTGCGCGCGATCGCGCTGTGCCCTGGGCTGGTGCACACCGAGTTTCATCAGCGCAGCGGTGTCGACGCGTCGGCGGCGCCTGCATTCATGTGGCTGACGGTCGACCGCGTCGTCGACGAATGTCTGCGCGACTTGGCGAAAGGCAAGACGATCAGCGTTCCGAGCCGGCGGTATCGGCTGCTCGTCGGGATCGGCACCCGGTTGCCGTCAACGTTGACTGCGCGCCTCGCGCGCGACCGAGGCATCAGGCGGCGCAATCGCTGACGGCACAACCCGTTCGGCGGTACGCCGAGCCAGTGCGACAGGTCGACAAAGTAGGCGCAGTTCGGAGAAACCGCCTAATCGATCCGCGCTGCGACGCAAACCGTGTAGTCACAAGGAGGAGTAGTGCGCCGGTACATCGTCGCGATCACCGCGGCTGTCGCGCTCGGAGCGTTCGCCGCCCCCGCGTCGGCCTTTGCCGACAACAGCAACCGCCCCGGCGGTTCGATCACCACGCCCGAGGCGCCGACACCGGCCAACGGCGGCGACCAGGGCTGGGGGAACTGCGGCCACAACTCCAGCGGCGGCAACCCGCACACCGGAGACATGGGCCGCGGGGGCGGAAACGGCGGCGACCATGGTCAAGCCTGCGTGGGCGACAACGGCGGTGGCGACAACGGCGGCGGCGGCGACGACGGCGGCATTCCGACCTGAGCCGCTACAGCCGGTCGATGAGTCGCAAGAGCGCGGCGGCGACTCCGCGTGGGTCGTCGAGCCACGGCACATGGTGGTCGCCGGCGTGCTCGATCACCGGCCAGCCACGAGATTTCGCCTGCCGCGCAGTCATTTCATAGGCGGACGACGTGCGCAGGTAGCCGCATGGCGCGTCTGGCCAGTCGTCGCTCGTCGGGAGCGGCTCCTCGAAGAATGCGCGCCCGCGCGGACGGGTGGTGACGCCGGGAAGTGTCCAGTCCGGCCACCTCCCCCCACGGTCGAACAACTCTTCGAGCGCGGCGGCCCGCGCTTCTTCCTCGCGCCTCGCCAGTTCGAGCCGGCTTGGCCGACCCGGGCCGGGCAATCGAGCGTCGACGAAGACGTAGCCGCCGACCCGATGGCCGGCGTCGCGCAACCCGCGGCCGATGCCCGGTAATAACGGGCCGGCGGCCGAATGCGCCACGAGCGCCAGCGGCGTCCGGGGTCTCGCTTCGTTCGCCGCGACGACCACGGCCGTCAAGTAGCGCTGCCCGAACGGCGGGGTCTCGTCGTCCGGAATTTGCACGTCGAGCACGTCAACGGTGGGGTCGACGCCCTCGATCGCGTCGGGGAGCGCACCCCACGACCCAGGCGCCAACAGCGGGCTGCCGAGCAGGACCACGGTCGCGGGAATCACGTCCCTAGCCTGCCAGTACCCTCTGCGTCATGAGCGACCGTGACGCGTTGTTGTCGGAGATCACCAGCAAGGCCGTCGTGCACGGCAAGGTGGTGTTGAGTTCTGGCCGCGAGGCCGATTACTACATCGACCTGCGACGCATCACGCTCGCCGCGACAGCCGCCCCGCTCGTCGGCTCAGTGATGCTCGACTTGACCGACGACCTGTCCTACGACGCCGTCGGCGGGTTGACGCTTGGCGCCGACCCGGTGGCAACCGCGATGCTGCACGCGGCCGCCGCCCGCGGGCGCAAGCTCGACGCGTTCGTGGTCCGCAAAGAGGGCAAGGCGCACGGGCTGCAGCGCCGCATCGAAGGCCCCGACGTCGCCGGACGACGGGTGCTCGCGGTCGAAGACACGTCGACGACGGGCGGTTCGGTGCTCACCGCGGTCGAGGCGTTACGCGAAGCGGGGGCGGACGTCGTTGGCGTCGCCGTCATCGTCGAGCGGGGCGCGGCGCCCGCGGTGGAAGCAGCCGGCCTTGAGTATCGAGCGGCGTTCTCGCTCGGCGACCTCGGGCTTTCTTAGTCCTCTAGCCGGACCTCGTCACCGCGCTTGACGACACCCGGCCGCGTGACGATCGCGTAGCAACCGAACAACGCGGCTTTGCCTCTTTCTCCCACGGCCCCTCGGTGATGCCGCGCGAGCTGGCTGAGAACCTCGGTGTCGAGCCCGTTGACGCCCGCCTGCGGAAGCGACGGGATGACACAGCGCGACGTCGGCTGGTCGATCGCGAACGAGACCTCGCCGACGCGAAACCGCTGCCCGGGCAGCGGATCCTCCGCCAAGTCGACGAGCAGGTTCGGGCGAAAGCGCACCGGGTTCACCGGCCGGCCAACCTCTGCTTCGAGCTTGGCGAGCTCACCGGTTGTCACGAGGTGCAGCTGGCCATAGTCGACGAACCGGCCGCGCGCCGCCCCCGCGACGTCGGTGAGCACCTCCTCGTCGGGATGCGCGTTCGCGACCCACTCCGGGATCATGCCTTCTTCGTGCGGCCACAGCCGGTGCAGTTGAAGCTTCGTGGGCACGACGTCGGTGAGCTTGACAGACCTGCCGAGCCATTCGGTGAGCTCGTCGTTGAGCTGGTCGTCACCCGCGGGTCGCGACGAATGGCCAGGAACAGTGACCGCGACCCCGCCGGTCGCATCGTCATACGACGCGAGTACCTCGAGCAGCCGCCCGCCGACGCGCGGGTGCTTGGCGCTGACGACGGTGCCGTCGCGCGCGATGGCGGCCCACGCACGGTCGCCGAGAACGCCGTCGCTCGTCAACCGAAGACTGCCACCCGCCTGCGCCGCAGCGGATTTCACCGGATAACGCCAACAACCAAGCACACTCGTCACCGCTCCACCCTAAGGGCGGGCCGTCTCGGGTTTGCGCGGGCCAGAGCGGATAGTGGCTAAGGAGACCAGCCCACCCGCCCAGCACAGTGCTGCCGCGAGCAGCATCGCCCGACCGAAGCCCGGCCCTAAGCCACCGCCCTCGCTGACGCCCGCCACGACCGGAAGCACGGCGACCGCGAGCAATCCCGCGACGCGGGCCACCGCGTTGTTGACACCGGACGCGATGCCGACCTGGTCGTCGAGCACCGCGCCGAGGACGGTGGAGGTCAGTGGCGCGACCGTGATGGAAAGCCCGAGTCCGAATACGAGGACGGCAGGCAGCACGGTCTCGACGTAACCGTTGCCGGGGGTCACCCGCGCCATCAGCGCGAGGCCGACGCCCGCGACGATCGGCCCCGCGGTCATGGGCAGCCGCGGCCGACCTGACAACGCGCCCATCCGCGGCGACAACACCAACATGATGACGGTGATGGGCAGCATCGCGATTCCGGCGTTCAACGCCGAATAGTGCAACGACTCCTGCAACTGGAGGGCAAGCAGGAACATGGCCCCGCCGAGCGCCGCGTAGACCGCGAACGTCGTTAGGTTCGCGCCGCTGAACTGCCGCGACCGGAAGAGCCCCAACGGCAGCATCGGCGCCTCGTGACGCGACTCGACGACAAAGAACGCCGCCAGACAGCCGGCGCCGACGATCGCCGTCGCCGCAGCGGCGCCGTCGTGGGCACGTGAAGGGAGTTCGATAAGCGCGTAGATGACTCCGGCAAGGCCGATTGTCACCAAGACCGCGCCGACCACATCGAGGTCGCCGCGGGATGGCGTTTTGCTCTCGGGCAGGCGGCGGACGGCAATCGCGATCGCGGCGGCGGCGATCGGCAGGTTTATGAAGAACACCAGGCGCCACGAGACTGCGTCGACGAACCAGCCACCGACGAACGGACCGACCGCCGTCGCGACGCCGGACAAGCCCGCCCAGGCGCCCACGGCGCGTCCGCGGTCGGCCGGTTCGATGACCGCGTCGATCAACGACAGGCTGCCGGGCACCAGTAACGCGCCGCCCACACCCTGCGCCGCGCGAGCGATGACCAACGCCGTCGCGGAGGGAGCGACCCCGCAGACAAAGGAGGTGATGGCGAACGCCACCAGCCCTATCACGAACGTTCGGCGACGTCCGTACCGATCGCCGAGCGCACCTCCGAGCAGCAGCAACGCGCTCAAGGTGAGCAGGTAGGCGTCGACAACCCATTGCTGCGCCGACAATCCACCGCCGAGATCACGGCGAATGCTCGGGAGGGCGACGTTGACGACGGTGCCGTCGAGGAAGGCGATTCCGGAGCCAAGGGCGGTGGCCGCGATGAGCCAGCGCCCTCCCGCCGACGCGAGCGGCAGTCGCGCCGCGATCGGCGCATCGGGCTCGCTGACCACACCTCCCATATGCGATCAGCCCCCGGCCGTCGTGTAGTGCCGCAGGCTGTACGACCACACCCGACGCGCGAGGACGAACAGCAGCAGGCCAGCGAGCGGCGACCAATGCACGATGACCGACATCGCCCCGTGCTTCGGTGCGATGCCGAGCACCACCTCGACGGGGAAGTACGCGACGAACGCCAGGGGCAACAGGAACGTGAACAGCCCCTGGACGACGCGAGGCACGATCGACAACGGGTAATTGCCAAACGTCGACATCAGCTCGTCGACCCAGCTGCCGAGCACTCGCGACCCCGGCGACCTCAACAACAGGCAAGACAACATGAGCTGCAGCGCGGCTTCGATGAGCAGGCCGCCGATCACCGCGGCCGCGACATAGGCGCCGGCGCCGAAAGTCCAATGCACGTGCACCAGGGAGATCGCGACGCTGAGCGAGGTGGCGCCGACGGCGATGTCGCCGATCGCGTTGACGTTGAACTGGCTCAGCAAGAGTTGGGTGAACACCGGCAGCGGGCGCAAGAAGTACCCGTCCATGCGGCCTTCGTCGACGAGCCTCGGTAACCACGCGAGGTTCGAAAAGATGAGTACGTAAAGCCCGTGCGACAGCAACCGCATGCCGATGATGAGCAGCACCCCGGAGGAGGGGAAGTTGCCGAGCCCGCCGTTGAACCTGGTGAGCAAGACGCTGGCGAACATCAGGGTCGAGGTCTGCCAGATGATGCCGAACAACACCGAGATGACGAAGTCACCGCGGTATTCCATGCGCGCCCTGAAGTTCAGCGCGGTGACCTTGCCCACGACTCGGGCGACGTGACGCAACTCGTGAGCTCGCGTGCGCTGGCCGCCGCCGGTTGCGGTGAGAGTGGTCATCGCGGTCAACCGCCCTGGACCGTGACGCGTTGCGACGCGCGATGCCACAACCACTTCGTGACCAGCGCGAGCGCGCCGCACCAGAACAGCTGCAGGGCGAGCTGTCGGGGCGCCTGCGAGAGGGGGATTCGGCCGACGTACAGGGACAGCGGCACGTTGACCCCGCTGCTGAACGGCAACCACGTGGCGACCGCGAGCATCAGCGGCGGCATGAACGGCAACGGGACGAAAACTCCGGACAGCAGATCTTGCACGAAGTAATACATGCGCGCGAGGCCGTTGTTGCTGAGCATCCAAAACATCGCGACGTCGACGATTTGGCCGAGGTAGTACAGCACGACCTGGCCGAGGTAGAGGCTGACTGCGAACACGATCGCACCCTTGACGCCGGCGGGCGGTTCGATGACATGAGTGGCCAGCAGCACGGCATATCCGAGCACCGCCCACATCGCGCCGTAAGCGACGTCACCGGCCTGCCGCCACATGTAAAAGCGCCCAGGTGAGATCGGACGCAAGAACCAGTAGACGATGGTGCCTTCGCGCACGGCGATCGGAATGCTGTCGCGAACGTTGATTGTTCGCGCGTTCCACCGAATGCGGGCCATCAACAACGCCATCAGCGAGTAGGTGAGCGTTTGCTTCAACGTCAGGCCGGCTGCCTTCTCGGTGTGCTGGAAGACCGCGGTCCAGAGCCGGTCGTACAAATACAGCTGAACTGCGATCATCATCGGCGCGATCACGAGCCGGATGCGGAAGGCGCGCTCGTTCAGCACGCCGACCCGAAGCAACCGCCACGAGCGGTGCGGGCGCCGCTGTGCGACGTCCGGGATTGCGACGCTTGTCATGTCGGGCTGGTCACGCCGGCCGGCCCGCGGGCGACGCGGCGTCGAGTTGTGACAGGTAGACGTCGCGCATGAGGTCTTCGAGGTTGGTCTCTTCGACGCCGACGTTGACCACGGGGAAGCGTGAGATCAACGAGCGGACGACGTCCTCGGGGGTGGTGGGCGGCTCGGGCGCGAGCACCGCGCGCATGCCGTCGTGCGAGACGAGGCGCGCGCCCACGACGTCGACCACGGGCACCGGCTCCGCGAACGTGGCGTTCACGTGCGACGTGCCACCGTGCTCCGCCTTCAATTCCGAGAGCGTGCCGTCGAACATCAACCGGCCGTGGTTGATGAGGAGCACCCGCTCGCACAGCCGGGCGACCTCGGTCATGTCGTGCGTCGTCAAGACGATCGTGCGACCTCGTTCGTTCACCTGCGCGCGCAGGAACTCGCGGGTCTGTTCCTTCACGACGACGTCCATGCCGATTGTCGGCTCGTCGAGGAAGACGATCGGCGGGTCGTGCAGCATCGCCGCCGCTATCTCGCAGCGCACCCGCTGGCCTAGCGACAGGTTGCGCACCGGCGTGTCCCAATACTCCGAGAGCTCGAGGATGGCGTCGAAGTCGGCGAGCTGGCGGTCGTACAGCGCTTGAGGCACGTCGAAGATGTCGCGCAACAACGCGAACGACTGGCGAGCCGGGAGATCCCACCACAGCTGCGTTTTCTGGCCGAAGACGGCGCCGATCGAGCGGGCGTTGGCGACCCGGTCGCGATGCGGCACCCGGCCATTGACGAAGACCTCGCCCGACGTCGGCGTGAGGATGCCCGTGAGCATCTTGATGGACGTCGACTTGCCCGCGCCGTTCGGGCCGAGCAGCGCGACCAGCTCGCCGCGCGCGACGCTCATGGTCAGGCGGTCGACCACCGTGCGCTTCTCGAAGACCGGATCGAGAAGCGAGCGCAACCCGGCGAGCCGCCCCACATGCTTGCGGGCGACCGCGAACGTCTTGGTGAGGTCGCGGGCGACGATCGCGTCGTCAGCGTCGCTCACGTCGTCCGGCCTCCGTGCTCGATCAACGGGACGCCGCCCATTGTCGCGCGCCCGTGGGAATAGTAAACGCTATTTACTACTGCTCGGAGGCGGTTCGGCGACGGCGATTGCGGCGGATCTCGAGCAGCACCGACAAGACGGAGAGGACGACGGCGGCCGCGACGACCGGGAGCACGTACTTCTCGATGTGCAGCTTCACACCGGCGTAATAGCCGGCGATCAAGATGGAGACGGGCCAGACGATGCCGCCGAGAATGTTCGCGATCGTGAACTTGCGGACCGGCATCTCGATGATTCCGGCGACCGGGTTCATGAACGTGCGCAGGATCGGGATGAACCGGCAGAGGAAGACGGCCCACCCCTCCCCAAACCGGTCGAGCAGCGGCTCGATGCGGGTGATCGAATGCGCGAACGACGATCCCGGCTTGGCCAGCACCCGTCCGCCGCGCGCGCCAATGACGTAGCCGACCTGCGCGCCCGCGATCGCGGCGATCGGGCAGCCGAGCAACAAGGCCGGCAGCGGCAGATGCTGGGAGTCGCTCGCCGGCAGCGCGGCGAAGGCGCCGGCGAGGGCGAGCAGCGTGTCGCCGGGGAGGAAGAAGCCGATCAACAGCCCGGTCTCGGCGAACAAGATCACGTAGATCCCCGCGAGCCCGAAGGTCGAGATCATCGACTGCGCGTCGATCGGGTTCAGTGCCGCGAGATGCGCACCGGCATGCGAGAGCTCGGGCAGGTTCAGAGGCACGACGCGACGGTACCCGACGTCGGCGCGGGTAGGCCGATCCGCCGTCGTAGCCAGGACCTCCGCCCCATGCGGGCGCGCCGCGCATATACGAGATACTTAGAGGCGAGCTCAACCACGGGCCGCGCTTTCGTCGTCCGGGTCGTGACGATGCCCGAACTTCCCTCGCCCGCACTTTGGTAGGAGAACCGGAATGCCGATCGCCACCACAGAGGTATACGCCGAGATGATCGACCGGGCCAAGGCCGGCCGGTTCGCGTATCCCGCGATCAACGTCACGTCGTCCTCGACAATCAACGCCGCGATTCAGGGCTTCGCCGACGCCGAGAGCGACGGCATCTTGCAGTTCTCCTGGGGCGGCGCCGAGTTCGCGTCGGGCCAGAAGGTGAAGGACATGGTGACCGGCGCGGTGGCGCTGGCCGAGTTCGCGCACGTCGTGGCCGCGAAGCACGACGTCAACATCGCGCTGCACACCGACCACTGCCCGCCGACCAAGCTCGACGGCTACATGCGTCCGCTGATCGAGATCTCGAAGGAGCGGGTGGCGGGCGGCCAGGAGCCGCTGTTCCAGTCGCACATGTGGGACGGTTCGGCGGTTGAGCTCGAGGAGAACCTGCAGATCGCCCGCGAGCTGCTGGCCGGGTGCGCCGCCGCGAAGATCGTCATGGAGCTCGAGATCGGCGTCGTCGGCGGCGAGGAAGACGGCATCTCCCACGACATCAACGAGAAGCTCTACACGACGCCGGGCGACGCGCTGCGCACCGCCGAGGTGCTCGGCCTCGGGGAGAACGGCCGTTACCTGCTGGCCGCGACGTTCGGCAACGTGCACGGCGTGTACAAGCCGGGCGGCGTGAAGCTGCGTCCGTCGGTGTTGAAGGACATCCAGGACGAAGTGAGCGCGAAGTATGGCCGCGAGAAGCCGTTCGACCTGGTATTCCACGGCGGCTCGGGCTCGTTGCTGGAGGAGATTCGCGAGACCCTCGACTACGGCGTGGTGAAGATGAACGTCGACACCGACACCCAGTACGCCTACTCGCGCCCGGTCGTCGACCACATGTTCAAGAACTACGACGGCGTGCTGAAGGTCGACGGCGAGGTCGGCGTGAAGACGTCCTACGACCCGCGCACCTGGTCCAAGGCCGCGGAGAACGGCATGGCCGCCCGAGTGGTCGAGGCCTGCGAAAACCTGCGAAGCACCGGCACCAAGCTCAAGTAACCCCTAGCGGAAGTTGATCACGCTCAGGGGGCCGAAACTCCCTGAGCGTGACGTGTACGCCTCGCTCGGGGGGTCTCCGCCCAGCTCGGGACCCCGGTTCGCCCGCAGCTCGGGACCCAGGCTCGCCCGCAGCTCGGGACCCAGGCTCGCCCGCAGCTCGGGCCCCCTGCCGAGCCGTCCACAGCCCGCCAGGTCGCCGTGCACAGTTGGCCCGAGGTCCGACCGTCGGGGTCTGCGGCGCCCCCAGTCTGGTTCGCATGGGACTGCCGCCAAAGCTCGCCGCACTAGCCGCCTCACAAGGCGGCCCCTTCACCGCCGCGCAAGCGATCGCGGCGGGTTTCGACGTCCGAGAAATTCAACGCTTCGTGAAGCGACGACAATGGCTGAGGCTGCGACGCGGGGTGTACGTCGAAACTGCGTTGGTGCCGGACGACGAGGCGGCGCGGCACATCTTGCAGCTTCGCGCCGTCCTGCTGTGCTTGCGACCTGAGGTTGCCGCCAGCCACATCACAAGTGCGGCGCTGCATCGCGTGGCGTTGTTGCGACCCGACTTCTCGCTGGTCAACGTCAGCCGCGAGCGAGCCGGCTCGTCTCGCACCGAGGCAGGCGTGCGCCATCACGACGCCTCTTTGCCATCCGGCCAGTTGACCAAGATTGACGGCATCTTGACGACGACCGCCGCGCGGATGGCGGTCGACCTCGCGCGTGAGCTTCCGTTTGACGCGGCGCTCGTGGCTGCCGAGTCCGCGCTCAACAAGGGGTTCGCAACGCTCGCCGAACTGAGAGAGGTCCTGGCCTATTGCGCCGACTGGATAGGCGCGCGCGACGCGGCGAGGGTGGTGTCATTCGCATCGCCCTACTCCGAGTCGCCCGGGGAGACGCTCTCCCGGATCGCCTTCGACGTCCTTGGGCTGCCTCAACCCGAGCAGCAGGTGTTGGTTTTCGACGATGCCGGGTTGATCGGGCGCGTCGACTTCTTCATTGAAGAGCACCACACCGTCGGGGAATTCGACGGTCTCGTCAAATACACCGGCGAAGACGGCAAGCAGGTCGTGATCGACGAGAAGCACCGGGAGGATCGCCTCAGACAGGCAGGCCTGGAGGTGTTCCGGCTCGACTGGGCCGAGTCGTTCGCTAAGTCTCCGTCGGTACGGCGAAAGACCCTGGCAGCGTTCGAACGCGCCCACCATTCGAGCATCCCGCCGACGTATCGAATCAAAAGACAACCGCCACCGCGGTAGTCCACGACCGCGTCGCGTGTACGGGCGGTGCGCCGTCGCCGTCCGACGATGTCGCATCATTGGCGACATGACGAACCTGCTCGGTGAGCCGCCGGCAACGCTTTTGCCGGACGACGACGCGGCCCGTACGACGCTCGCGTCCGGCGTCCCTGCCCGTGAGGTGGCCGCGAGACACCCCGCGTACGCGGCCGCATGGGCGGCGCTCGCGGAAGACGCGCTTCGGTCCGGCGACCCCGTCGCCGCGTACGCGTATGCCCGAACCGGCTACCACCGATCGCTCGACCAGCTCCGACGGGCCGGCTGGAAGGGCCACGGCCCGGTGCCGTGGGAGCACGAGCCGAATCGAGGCTTTCTGCGCAGTCTCCATGCGCTCGGGCGAGCCGCCGCCGCAATCGGCGAGGACGACGAGGCGCGCCGCTGTGAGCGATTCCTGCAGGACTCGAGCCCGGCCGCCGCTGCCGAATTGTCCGATTAGACAAGCCAGCCAGCTGCACCACGACCGTCCCGAGCGAGGCGTAGACCCCCCGGGCGGGGCGTGCACGCCACGCTCAGGGAGTTTCGGCCCCGTTACCTTCTTCGTGGCCCCAGGTTGGGGTTGCAGGCCGACCGCCCCGGCATGACTTTCAGGCCCTGTCGTTGATGATCTCTCAGGTGTTGTCACCGGGTCGGCGGATGCCAGCGACCGCTGATAGAGACCTGGCCTTGAGTTGTGAAGGCCTGTCCGTAACGTGGCTGCCGGCGCGGCGTCCAGGTCGCCTGCCTCGCGCGAGAGGAGACCCGTTTTGTCAGGAGTCGACAAGCCGGCCGCTGGGGCTTACGCGGTGTTTTGCGGTTTGGACGTCGGCAAGAGCGCGCACCACGCGTGCGCGTTGGACGCCGCCGGGAACAAGCTGTTCGACGAGGCGCTGCCCAACGACGAGCCGGCGCTTCGGCGGGTGCTCGCCGAGCTCGGCGAGCGCGGGCGGTTGCTGGTGGTGGTCGACCAGCCTGCCTCGATCGGCGCGCTGGCGGTCGCGGTCGCCCGCTCGCTGGGCGTGCAAGTGGCCTACCTGCCCGGGCTGGCGATGCGCCGCCTCGCCGACCTGCACCCGGGCCAGGCCAAGACCGACGCCCGCGACGCCCACGTCATCGCCGACGCCGCCCGCACCCTGCCGCACACGCTGCGCGCGGTCGGCGGCGAGGACGAGACGCTGGCCGAGTTGGCGGTGCTGGCCGGCTACGACGACGACCTGGCCGCCCAGGCGACCCGGTTGTCCAACCGGCTGCGCGACGCGCTGCTGCACGTGCACCCCGCGCTGGAACGCCTGCTGGGCAAGCATCTCGAGCGCGCCGGCGTGCTGGACCTGCTCGCCGCCGCCCCGACCCCGCGGGCGCTGCGCGCGCTCGAGGCCGACGGCATCGCCGCCGCCATGGCCGGGCGCTCCCCACGGCTGGCCAAGACGCTGCCCGCGAAGATCCTCGCCACCTTGGACACCCAGACCCTCACCGTGCCCGCGACCCAACAGTTCGGCCGGGTCATCGCCGGCGTCGCCGCCCAACTACACGCCGTCCGCGCCGAACGCGACGCGCTCGCCGCCGAGCTGGAAGCCCGCCTGGAGGCCCACCCTCTTGCCCCGGTCCTGACCTCGATGCCCGGCGTCGGCGTCAGGACCGCCGTCAAAATCCTCACCATCGTCGGCGACGGGTCCGCCTTCCCCACCGCCGGACACCTCGCCGCCTACGCCGGGCTGGCGCCGGTCACCCGCCGATCCGGCACCTCCATCAAAGGCGAGACCAGCTCCCGCCGCGGCAACCACGCGCTGAAGTCGGCGCTGTACTTGTCGGCATTCGCCAGCCTCGCCGACCCCACCAGCCGGGCCTACTACGACCGCAAACGCGCCGCCGGCAAACGACACACCGCCGCGCTGGTCTGCCTCGCCCGCCGCCGCGTCGACGTCCTCTACGCCATGATCCGCGACCGCCAGCCCTACCAGCCACCGCTCACCACAACACCCGACCCCAAACCCGCCGCCGCTTGACAACCTCATAGAGACACCTGAGCGTGATCATTTCCCCGGGGTGGGGTGGGTGAGGGCGGTTGCTATTGCGGCCAGCCCCTCGCCGCGGCCGGTCAGGCCGAGGCCGTCGGTCGTGGTGGCGGCCAGCGAAACCGGGGCCCCGACGGCGGCGGTCAGGGCCGCCTGCGCCTCGTCGCGTCGCGCCGCCAGCCGCGGCCGGTTGCCGATCAGTTGCACCGACACGTTGCCGATCTCGAATCCCGCCGCGCGCACCCGCCGCGCGGTCTCCGCGAGCAGCGCAGCCCCCGACGCGCCGGCCCACTCCGGCGCCGAGGTGCCGAACTGCACCCCCAAATCACCGAGCCCGGACGACGTGAGCAACGCGTCGCAGCACGCATGCGCCACCACGTCGCCGTCGGAATGACCGGCCAGGCCGGTCTCACCCGGCCACTCCACGCAGGCGACCCACAACGCGCGACCGGCCTCGAACGGGTGGACGTCGACGCCCACACCGACGCGTGGCACAACGAACTCAGAGGGCACCGTTGGCCCGCCGTTCGCTGAGCACCGCCTCGGCCAGTACCAGATCGATGGGACGGGTGATCTTGAAAGCCTCCATCGAACCGGGCACGACCACCACCGGCTGCCCGAGCCGCTCCACCAGTCCGGCGTCGTCGGTCGCCAACTCGTCGGCCGCCGCATGCGCCTTAGTCAGCAGCGCGCGATCGAAGCCCTGCGGAGTCTGGATCAGTCTCAGCTCGGTGCGGGCGAGCGTCTCGGTGACCGGTTCGACCCCGCCCTCGGCGCGGCCCACCCGCTTCACGGTGTCGGACGCCGGCAACCCCGGCACCACGGCCGGATACCCGGACAGCACCGCGCTCGCCACCGCGTCGACGAGTTCGCTCGGGGCGAGCGGACGTGCGGCGTCGTGGACCAAGACGGTGTCGACGTCCGCAGGCAACGCAGCGAGCGCCCGCGCGACCGACTCTTGCCGCTCCGCGCCGCCCGCGACGACGCGCACCTCGGCGCCGACGTCGTGCAGGGCGAGCAACGCCTTGACCTCGGTCACGCCGTCGGCCGGCGCGGCCACCATCACGAGGTCGACCAGTCTCGCCCGCGAGAGGGCGCGCACGGCGTGCACCAGCATCGGCACACCACCAAGTTCGCGCAGCGCCTTCGGCTGGCCGGGACCAAGCCGTTCGCCACGACCGGCCGCCGGCACGATGGCCGCAACCGTCATCGGCCGCCCCCAGCGGCGAGACTCATCGGCAGCCTCCGGGGGCGGCGCTCACGAACGCCCCCCGCTAACCCGCGCGGAATGCAACCGGGCCGGGGCATCCGACAGGCCGTGCGGCTGCCCGAACACCATCCGCCCGTTCGCGGTGGTGAGCACACTCGTGACGCGCACGGTCACCTCGTCGCCGATGCGTTCGCGCGAACGCTCCGCCACCACCATGGTCCCGTCGTCGAGGTAGCCCACCGCCTGGCCCGACTCCTTGCCGGGACGCAGCAGATGGACGACGACGTCGTCGCCCGCCGAGACTGGCGGGCGCAGCGCGAGGGCCAAGCCGTGCAGGTTCATGACGTGAACGCCCGCGAGCGCGGCCACCTTGGCGAGATTGGTGTCGAGGGTAAGCAGCGGGAGTTGGCGATCGAGGCACAGCCGGACGAGTTTCGCGTCGACCTCGGCCACCGCGGGCACCTCGTCGTCCAAGACCTCGACGGCGACGCCAGGCTCGCGCTTCAACGCCTCGAGCGTGGCCAAACCGCGACGGCCTTTGGCGCGCCGCAGGTCGTCACCCGCGTCAGCAAGACCTTGTAACTCGGCGAGCACCGGCGATGGGACGAGCAGGGTGCCGTGCAAGAAACCAACGCGCGCGACGTCGAGGATGCGGCCGTCGATCGCGACCGACGTGTCGACGATGCGCGGCAGCGAGGAGATGGCGACGGGTCGCGGCGCCATGCCTGCGTGCGACCCGAACAACTGCAGCATGTCGTCACGGCGCGCCGCGCCCATGCGATAGCCCAAAATCGCCATCACGGCGACCACGAAACCAAAGAGCGGAAAGGCGAGAACCGGCTGCAGCACAAGGAACAGCCACCACGTGACGCCAGCACCGACGACGGCGCCAATCGCGGCGCCGAACACGCCGGCGACCAGCTGCTCGGCAGAGACCTGCCGCAATGACAGCTCGGTGCGGCCGACCACCGTGATCGCGGTCCGGCCGACGACGCCGCCCACCACGTAGCCGACGCCCGATCCGACGATCACGCCGACCGCGACACCGTTGAACGGGCCGAGCACCGACTTGGTCTCGTCGAGATGTTGCGCGACCTGGTAACCGACACCGGCGCAGAACAGCACGATGAACAGACGCAGCAAGTCGACGACGCTGCTAGGCGCGCCCTTCTTCGCCGTCATGTCTCGCTCCGCGCTCGGCCGTCGGGGCGACCACCCAGACGGACTCAACGACGCCGCATGATCACCGCGACGCGCCAGCCCCATCGTAGGCGCGCTAACGCGCGGCCTTAGGAGGCGAGCACCTCGTCGAGGATCGCTTCGGCCTTGTCCTCGTTAGTGCCTTCGGCAAGAGCGAGCTCGCTCACAAGGATTTGACGGGCCTTCGCCAACATTCGCTTCTCGCCGGCCGACAGGCCGCGCTCGCGATCGCGACGCCAAAGGTCGCGCACGACCTCGGCGACCTTGTTGACGTCGCCAGACGCGAGTTTCTCAAGGTTCGCCTTGTAACGCCGTGACCAGTTCGTGGGCTCTTCGGTGTGGGGCGCGCGCAAGACCTCGAAAACGTGGTCAAGGCCGTCTTGCCCGACAACGTCGCGGACGCCGACGAATTCAGCGTTGTCTGCGGGCACCCGAACGGTGAGATCCCCCTGAGCGACCTTTAAGACGAGGTACATCTTCTCCTGGCCGTTGATCACCCGATTCTCGATGGCCTCGATCAAAGCAGCCCCGTGATGGGGGTAAACGACTGTCTCGCCGACTTCGAACGTCATGTGGCACAAACCCCTTCCGCCTCATCGAGGATACCACGCGAAACGGGCCACCGACCGAGCCGCTGTTTGCATAACCGCAGGTCAGAGGCCTATTTCCGCTCACTCGCACTCGTCCGAGGACTTGACAAATGGACGCCGATATGCGTCAGCGAGCTCGCGTATTTCTCGCATTCCGCCGTGTTCGCCGTTGTGTCGCGGGCGTCTCCGGGCCGGTCGCGGCCCGTCCCGCACCTCCCTTGGCCGCCCCGTTCGAACCGGCGGGCCGCCGCTGCACGTGTGTGCAGACGTCTGGGCGCCAGCGCATCGACGCGCGACGAGGGGCGATACTGGCAAGGACAGGCAGCGCATGGGCTGCGGGAGTGGGCGCGATGAACGGCAATCCGATCGAGCCGCCGTCAGGCAGCGAAGACTCCAGCCATGACGCGAGCCGAGACTCCGCTTCCGCCTTCGTCATTCCGGACGACGCCCGCGAGCTAGCCCGCGACGTCGAAGCGTGGCGGCGTGAGGAGCGGTGGCGGCGGCGCCGTGAGCGGATCGAGCGGCTGTCCATCCCGATTCCGCGGCGGCGCTCGACGGGCAAGCGGGGCGCCGACCGACCTGCTGATCGACCGGGCGAGCGGCGCGCGCGGCGGACCGGCACGACGGTTCCCATCATCGCGTTGATGGTGGTGGCGCTGGCGCTGTTCGCCGCGACCGCGACCTTGGTGAGTG
>JAICLV010000059.1 GCA_025925185.1 Acidothermaceae bacterium | reverse complement strand
GGACGTCGACGAGCTCTACCTCGCGACAGACGAAGACCGCGAGGGCGAGGCGATCGCCTGGCATCTGCTCGAGGTGCTCAAGCCGCGGGTGCCGGTGCGGCGGATGGTCTTCCACGAGATCACCCGCGACGCGATCGAAGAGGCGGCCCGCAACCCGCGCGAGCTCAACCAGTCGTTGGTCGACGCGCAAGAGACCCGGCGCATCCTCGACCGGCTCTACGGCTACGAGGTCAGCCCGGTCTTGTGGAAGAAGGTCATGCCGCGGCTTTCCGCCGGCCGCGTGCAAAGCGTCGCCACCCGGCTGGTCGTCGACCGCGAGCGCGAGCGCATCGCTTTTCGCGCCGCTTCTTATTGGGACGTCGACGCGGTCTTCGCGACGTCCCCGTCGTTCGAGGCGAGCCTCGTCGCCGTCGACGGACGTCGCGTCGCCACCGGCCGCGACTTCGACTCACGCGGTCAACTAAAGAACGCGGACGTCGTCCACCTCGACGAACCCGCGGCGTCGTCGCTCGCTAACGGTTTGAGCAACGTCGACTTCGTCGTCCGAAGCGTCGAGAGCAAGCCCTATCGGCGTTCTCCCGCGGCGCCGTTCATGACGAGCACGCTGCAGCAAGAGGCGAGCCGCAAGCTGCGGTTCTCCAGCCAGACCACGATGCGGGTGGCGCAGCGGCTTTATGAAAACGGCTACATCACCTACATGCGCACCGACTCCACGACACTGTCGGAGACCGCTTTGACGGCGTCGCGAAACCAGGTGCGTGAGCTTTACGGTCGTGAGTTCCTGCCGGATTCGCCGCGCCAGTACGTGAAAAAGGTGAAGAACGCGCAGGAGGCGCACGAGGCGATCCGCCCGTCTGGCGACCATTTCCGCACTCCCGGCGAGGTCGCCGGCGAGGTGAGCGGCGACGAGTTCCGGCTGTACGAGCTGATCTGGCAGCGCACGCTCGCGTCGCAAATGACCGACGCCACAGGGCAAACGGTCACCGTGCGGCTCGGCGCCACATCGCGCGAAGGTGTCGACGCCGAGTTCTCCGCGTCGGGCACGATCATCACGCACCCGGGGTTCTTGAAGGTCTACGTCGAGGGCTCGGACGACGAGAGCGACGACGCGAACCGCGAGCGCCGGCTGCCTTCGCTGGCTGAGGGCGACGTCGTGCGGGTCGAGTCGTTGCAGCCGGTTGGCCACACCACCAACCCGCCCGCGCGCTACACCGAGGCGAGCTTGGTGCGCGCGCTGGAGGAGCGCGGCATCGGCCGGCCGAGCACTTTTGCCAGCATCATGACCACAATTCTCGACCGCGGGTACGTGTTCAAGAAGGGCAGCGCGCTCGTCCCGACGTTTCTCGCGTTCGCTGTCGTGCAGTTGCTGGAGCGGCACTTCGGCGACCTGGTCGACTACGACTTCACCGCCGAGATGGAAGAAGACCTCGACCGCATCGCCGACGGCGAGACCGCGCGCACCGCGTGGCTCACGCAGTTCTACTTCGGCGGTCCCATCGACGGTGACGGACAGCCGATCACAACGCGGACTCCTGATGGGACCGGTCCGGCGTCCGGGTTGAAGGCGATGGTGCATGACCGGCTCGGCGAGATTGACGCCCGCGACGTCAGCTCATTTCCGCTTGGCGACTCGGGAATTGTCGTGCGGGTGGGGCGTTACGGCACCTACCTTGAGCGCGACGGGCAGCGTGCCAACGTCCCCGACGCGGTGGCGCCCGACGAGCTGACCGTCGAGTACGCCGAGGAGTTGTTGGCGAAACCGAGCGGCGAGCGCGCGCTGGGCGTCGACCCGCGCACCGGCCTCGACGTCGTCGCCAAGGACGGTCGCTACGGCCCATACGTCACCGAGGTTTTGCCCGAGGGTTCGAAACAAAAGCCGCGCACCGCGAGCCTGTTCAAGTCGATGTCGCTCGACACCGTGACGATCGACCAAGCGCTCGAACTGCTTACCCTGCCGCGAATTCTCGGCGTCTCCGACGGCGAGGAGGTCGTCGCGAGCAACGGCCGCTACGGCCCTTACGTGAAGAAGGGCGCCGAGACGCGTTCGATCGAGAGCGAGGAGCAACTGCTTTCGATCTCCTTGGACGACGCGCTCGCCGTTCTCGCGCAACCAAAGCAGCGCGGACGACGCTCCGGCCCCGCCGCCGGACCGTTGCGCGAGCTTGGCGTCGACCCCGCGAACGAGAAGCCGGTTGTCGTGCGCGACGGCCGGTTCGGCCCGTACGTCACCGACGGCGAGACGAACGCGACGCTGCGCAAGGGCGACGACGTCGAGACCATCACGTTGGAGCGGGCGTCCGAGCTGTTGGCCGACAAACGCGCCCGGGGGCCGGTTAAGAAGACCGCGCGCAAGGCACCCGCCAAGAAGACGGCGACAAAGAAAACCACTGCGAAGAAGTCTGCGGCGAAGAAGACCGCCGCCTCCCGATCACGCTGAGTGGTGTGGTGCGTTGAACGGGATGGGCACCGCGCGCCCGGCCGCGAGGCAGCGCCCGAGGCGTCGTCACGCCGCGCCCGCCGCCACCACGGCGTCCGGCCTCATCTCCAGCACGGGCATCGCGCTCGCCTCGGTGTGTCGTCTTCTCAACCAAAAGCGATTCGGCGCGCCTCGTGCGGGCGGCGCGAGGGCCGGGTAAGAGCCATGCGGGGGGCGGCAAGGACGGCATTTCGCCGCCGGCACGGGATACTGAAGGTCGCGAGGGCTGGCTAGGGGGCCGGTCCGCATGCCCGCAGGAGCACGCCATCAGCGATCCGCAGACGTCGCAGCGAACGCCGTCGCCCGGACCGTCGCCAGCGACGGCGTTGCGCGCCGCCTCCGGCACCGACGGTGTCGTCGGCTTCCGGGGTGTGCTGGGCATCAAGTCGTTCCGCAAGCTGTGGATCGCGCTCTCGCTGTCGAGCTTCGGCGACTGGCTCGGTTTCCTCGCGCAGACGTCCTTGGCCACGTCGCTTGCCACCAGCCACACGTTCTTGGCAAAGAACTTCTCCGTCGGCATCGTGGTGTTCGTCCGCCTGCTGCCAGCGGTCACCCTCGCGCCGCTCGCGGGCGCCCTCGCTGATCGGCTCGACCGACGCATGACCATGGTCATCGCCGACATCGGGCGGTTCTCGCTCTACGTCTCCATCCCGCTCGTGCACACGCTGTGGTGGCTGTTCGCCGCGACCTTCCTCATCGAGACGCTGAGCCTTTTTTGGATCCCGGCCAAGGAGGCCACGGTCCCCAACCTGGTTCCTCGCGAGCGCCTCGAGCGGGCCAACCAGCTCAGCCTGCTCACCACCTACGGCTCGGCGCCGGTCGCCGGCGGTGTCTTCGCTGTGCTCGGCTTCCTCACCGGCATCCTCGCCAGCCGCTGGCCGTTCTTCACGACCAACCAGGTCGATCTCGCGTTGTACTTCAACGCGTCGACGTTCCTGGTGTCCGCCGCGACGATCTTCACGTTGCACGAGGTGTCGCATCAGGGCGGACGACGCGACCGCGCGGTCGACGCCTCCGCCGGTGACGACCACGCCGCGCGTCCAGGTGTGATCGCGTCGATCATCGACGGCTGGCAGTTCGTCGGCCAGACGAAGGTCGTGCGCGGCCTCGTCATCGGGATGCTCGGCGCCTTCGCGGCGGCGGGCGTCGTCGTCGGGCTCGCGAAGCTGTACGTCGCCGACCTGGGCGGTGGCGACCCCGGTTACGGCCTGCTGTTCGGCTCGGTGTTCGTGGGCTTGGCGGCCGGCATGTTCCTCGGCCCGCGCTTTCTCGGTCAGCTGTCGCGGCGTCGGCTGTTCGCCATCGCGATCACGGCCGCCGGCCTCGTGCTGGCAGTCACCGCGGTTATCCACAACCTGGTGCTCGTGGTCTTTGGCGCGACGCTGATGGGCGCATGCTCAGGTGTGGCGTGGGTGACCGGTTACACCTTGCTCGGCTTGGAGGTCGAAGACTCCAAGCGCGGCCGCACCTGGGCGACATTGCAATCGATGATGCAAGTCACCTTGCTGTTGATGGTGGTGGCCGGGCCCTTCATCTCGGGTGCCATTGGCTTGCACACGTTGCACTTCCAAAACATCGTCCTGCGCGCCGACGGTCCGTCCCTCACGTTGTTGGGCGCGGGTGCGATCGCGTTCGTGGTCGGCATCATCGCCTACCGTCAGATGGACGATCGCGACGTGCCGCTGTGGCGCGACCTCGGCGCCGCTTTGCGCGGCCACCACCCGCTCACCGGCCGCGGTGTCACGACCGGCTTCTTCCTCGCGTTCGAGGGCGGCGAGGGCGCTGGCAAGTCGACCCAAACGCGGCTCCTCGCTGACTGGTTCGCGGCGCGCGGATACGAAGTCGTCGTCACCCGCGAACCGGGCGCGACGCCGGTCGGCCAGCGGTTGCGTCAGCTGTTGCTAGACCCCGACACCGGCGAGCTCTCGCCCCGCGCCGAGGCGTTGCTGTACGCCTCTGACCGCGCCGAGCACGTGGCGTCGGTCATCAGGCCGGCGCTCGCGCGCGGCGCGGTCGTCATCACCGACCGCTACGTCGACTCCTCCCTGGCCTACCAGGGTGCGGGCCGCGACTTGTCGATGGGGGAGGTCGAGCGCCTCTCGTCGTTCGCGACCTCGGGGTTGAAGCCTGACGTCACCGTGCTCCTCGACCTTCGCGTCGAGGACGGCCTGGCCCGGGCGGTATCGCGCGACGACGGCCCTGATCGCCTTGAGGCCGAGTCGCTCGAGTTCCATCAGCGGGTGCGTGACGCCTTTCGCGAGCTCGTCAACACCGCGCCCGATCGCTATCTCGTCGTCGACGCCTCGCTCCCGCCGGACGTCATCCACCGCCTCATCGTGCGGCGCCTCGAGCCCGTCGTGCCGCCCGCGTCGAGCACCGTCCAACTGACGGCACCCATCAAAATCGGGCGCAAATAAGGGGAACATGAGCGTCTTCGACGAGTTGATCGGGCAACAGCGGGTGGTCGAGACGCTGTTTGACGCCGCGCGTGGCGTCGGCATGACCCACGCGTGGTTGTTCACCGGCCCCCCGGGGTCGGGTCGCTCTGTCGCCGCGCGGGCGTTCGCCGCCACGTTGCAGTGCACCGCCGACGAGCCTGGCTGCGGCGTGTGCGCCGGCTGCCACACGGTGCTCGCCGGCACGCACGCCGATGTCGAATTCGTTCGCCCGCAAGGGCTTTCGCTCGGAGTCAAAGAGGCGCGCGAACTCGTGTCCCGTGCGGCGCTCTCGCCGTCCGGCGCCGGTTGGCACGTGATGGTCATCGAGGACGCCGACCGACTCACCGAAGGCGCGGCGAACGTGCTGCTGAAGGCGATCGAGGAGCCCGCCGCGCGGACGGTCTGGTTGCTGTGCGTGCCGTCGGCAGAAGATCTCGTCGTGACGATCCGGTCGAGATGCCGCGTGGTGGCGTTGCGCACCCCACCGATCGACGCCGTCGCAGCCATGCTGCAAACGCGCGACGGCGTCGATGACAAGACGGCGACGTTCGCTGCTCGCGTCTCCGCCGGCCATGTCGGCCGCGCGCGAAGGCTCGCCACCGACAAAGCCGCCCGCGGCCGTCGCGACGCGGTGTTGCGCATCCCGTCACAGCTTTCGGACGTCGGCGCCTGCCTTGCCGCTGCTGACGCGTTGGTGAAGTCCGTCAACGCCGAGGCGGCCGAACTCACCACCGACTTGGACGAGGCGGAGACGGCTTCGCTGAAAGAGGCGTTCGGCGAAGGAGCCTCGGCGACCGGGCTCGGTCGCGGTCACAGCGGCGCCGCGATCACGCGCGGCGCCAGCCGCGCGGCGTCGTCCGCATTGAAAGAGCTTGAGGGGCGGCAAAAGTCGCGCGCTACACGCACGAGCCGTGACGCGTTCGATCGCGCGCTCACCGATCTCGCCGGCTTCTACCGCGACGTGTTGGTGCTGCAGCTCAACTCCGGCGTCGAAGTCGCGAACGCCGACCGGGAGGGCGAGATGCGCGCGCTGGCAAGTAGTTCGACACCCGAGTCGACCTTGCGCCGGCTCGACGCGATCCTCGTCTGCCGGCAGTTGCTCGACGCCAACGCGAATCCGTTGCTCGCGCTTGAGTCGTTGATGCTTCAGTTGCGTGCCGGTTGACCGCTACTCGCGATACGCGTATGTGCGCTCGACCTCGATGCTCAGCACCAGCCGCTTGTCCTCGACCATCGCGCGCCGGTAGTCGTCCCAGTCGGGATGCTCGCCGCGGATCGCGCGATACACGTCGATCAACTCCTCGACTGTCGCGTCGTCACGCTTTGCCGCCACCGGCGAAAGTCGCGCGGTGCCTTCGGCGACGACCCACCGCCAACCGTCCGGGCTGGAGACGTGCAGGCTCGCGCGCGGGTCGCGGCGCAGGTTGCGGACCTTCGCGCGATCGTCCATCACGGAGATCCGCACAAGCGAGCGCGCGGCGTCCAAGTTGTAGTTGATGGTCGACAGCTGCGGGCGCCCGTCGCGCTTGATGGTCGCGAGCACCCCGATGTCGCGGGCCGTCAACAAGTTCTCGTGGCGAGGGTCGATCGGCATGCCCTCAGGATGCCACGCCGCGTTAGTCGACGATCTCGACAGTGTCGATTCAGTCGACGATTTCGACTCGGTCGACGTTGATCCAGACGTAGCGAGACCGTGGGTTTCCGTCGCCGAGCACGGTTACTTTCAGCGTGTGCTCGCCGTGCGGCAGCACCGGGCTCTCCCAGTTCATCACGCCGTGCACGCGGTTCTCCGAGTACTGGTCGATGACGCTCTCCGGCCCATTGTCGACGCACACCGAGGCCATACCGTGGTTCGCCGCCGCCACACCGTAGAAGCGGATTCGGGTGCCCACGAATCGCAGCGTCGCAGTGTCGCCGGGCATGCTCGAGTGCGAGTTCGTGCCGTTGGCCTCGACATTGGCGGTCGCGTGGCCCCACCTGCCCTGGTAGTTGAACTGGTTGAGGCCGCTGCCCTGCACCCAGTTCTGCACCGTCGTGACGCCGTTCGCTTGCTCGACCCCGCCTGTGAGCTCGACCTGCACGTCGTCCGACGCGACAACCTCGACCGGCGTGAAGCGGAATCCGCCGAGCAGCGAGCGCAACGTCGACTCCGCACCTTGGACGTCGGCCGCGACCGTGCGGGCCTGCGCTCCGCTGTACGCGCTCAACCGGACGGCGTCGGTCAACGCCTTCACGTTGGAAGCCAGTGTGGTGGCGCGCTCGGCCGCGATCGACGAGCTGCTGCCGATGGACTCGGTGACGGCTGTTTGCTGGACGACGGCGGCGGCGATCGCCGACTGCGAGTCGTTCACCTGCTCGATCGTCGTGGTGATGCCGGACATCGCGGCCGACGCGCTTTGCGAGCCGTTCTTGATGTCTTGCATCGTGGCGATGACGTCGTCGGTGGCATGTGCGGTCGCTTCGGCGAGTTGCTTCACCTCGCCCGCGACGACCGCGAAGCCGCGGCCGTGCTCACCGGCCCGGGCCGCCTCGATCGTCGCGTTCAGCGCTAGCAGGTGGGTCTGCGACGCGATGCTCACGATCAGCTTGACGATCGACTCAACGCGGTTTGACGCCGCTTCCAACTCGCCGAACGTCTCGCTGGCGCCACCCGCCTGCCGCGCGCCGTACGCCGCGACCGTCGAAGCCTGCGACGCGTGGTCGGCGACGTCCTTGATGGTGGCGGCCGTCTCCTCGGCGCCGGCCGCGATGACGGCGATCCGCTCCGAGACCTCGTTGGCGGAGGCGGCGGCCGCTGCGACGTCTTTGACGGTGCCCTCGGACATCGACATCATCGCCCAGGCGACCTCGTTCATCTGCTGCCATTGGTTGCCGAGCAGCTCGGCGACGCGCTGGTTCTCCGTCAGGACTTCGCGCAGCTTGTGGACCAGTGCTGCTGTGGACCGAGAAATCTCATGAGCCGAGCCCGAGTTGAACTGCGGCACGTCGGTGGTGAGGTCGCCGTCCGCGAGCATTTCGAGCGTGCCCGCCATCGCGCGCAGATCGGCCGCCTCACGCCGATGCACCGCCGTGACCACGCCGATGACGACGGCGGCGGCGACGGCGCCCACCGCGATGGCGTAGCCCACCTGGTGCCCGCTCGCCAAGAGGGCGGCCACGACAATGCCGACCGTCACGACGGCTGCCTCGGCCAGCCGCGCCGTCAAGGCGCGCCGCAGGTCGGCTGCGGGCGGTGTCGCGTGCATCTCAACGTTGGTACTCAACGTTTGACTCCCGGTCAGTTCGGCACACGTGCGCGCCATCGCGGGCGCACTCGCTGCGCGGCGCGTGGGCGCCGAGCACTACCTGGGTATCGGCATGCGACGTGATGACCTAAGGCCGGACTGTGAATCGACTCACGGAGAAAAGTCCGAAACTTTCGGACGACGTGACCGACGCGCCGGCACCGCCGCGAACGGCGAGCCTTCGACCTCGAAACTCGTGCTTGAACCTCGCAGCAGAAGTGTCCAAGCGCGAGTTTCAGGGCCTGGGGGGCTCTTAAAGGCCGAGTTACGCGTCGCGGGGTGTCGAGGTGCTTTCGCGCACCACCAGTTGGGTGGCCAACTCGAAGCGCAGCGTCTCGATCTCCTCGCCGCGCACCAACCGCAGCAGGGTGCGGGCGGCCAGCACGCCCATCTCAGACAGGGGTTGTCGGACCGTCGTGAGCGGTGGCGACGACCAGCGGGCTTCGGGCAGGTCATCGAAACCGACGATGCTGACGTCGGCCGGAACGCGCAGCCCCTGCTGGCGCACGGCCTCGTAGACGCCGTAAGCCATCTGGTCGCTCGACGCGAAGATCGCGGTCGGCGGTTGGTCGAGCGCGAGAAACTTCTGCCCGCCCGCGAATCCGGACTCGTGATAGAAGTCGCCCTGGTAGACGAGAGTGTCGTCGGGCCCGATCCCCGCGGCGTCGAGGGCGGTGCGGTAGCCGTCGAGTCTGGCCCGGCTGCATTGCAGCCGCGGCGGCCCGCTGATGATGGCGATCCTTCGGTGGCCGAGGCTGATCAGGTGCTCGGTGGCGCTGAGGCCGCCCGCCCAGTTCGTCGTGCCGATGGTCGGCAGGTCGGCGGTGGGCACTCCTGCTGGGTCGACCACCACCGTCGGTGGATGGCGGCGAAGCTGGGCCTCGAGCTTGGGGTGCAGATGCGACGCGACCAAGATGACGCCGTCAGACGCGCGCGCCTGGACGTTTTGCCACCAGCGTCGTTCGGAGGTCGCCCTGCTGTGAACCGCCGAGACGACGACGCCGACGCCGAAGTCGTGCGCGACGTCTTCCACGCCGCGGATGATCTCGACCGCCCAAGGGCTGTCGAGGTCGGTGAAGACAAGGTCGATGAGGCTGGCCTGTCCGGTCTTGGGCGTCCCCCGGCGACGGTAGTCGTGCCGCTGCAGCAATTCCTCGACGCGGCCTCGCGTTTCAGGCGCGACGTCCATTCGGCCGTTCAAGACTCTGGAGACGGTCGGTACAGAGACCCCTGCCTCTTCGGCGATGTCCGCGATGGTGACACGACGGCGCTCGCCGGTATTCACGAGAACTCCCTGGGTGGATCGGTCCTGCAAGGATACGAGGCGGTGTCGTCGGCACCGCCCCCGAGTTCGGCGTCGTAGTCGTCGCTGAGTTCGAACCAGTCGAAGTCCGCGACCCCCGGTTCCGGTTGGTCGCCGCCGGCCGCAAACATGCCGATCACGACGCCGAAGAAGCCGCCGGCTGATCGGTAACTTAGATGGCTTGCATCACATCGTGCCACGATGCGCCAGCCTTCGCCGTCATCTAAGCGAAATTCGGTGGAGGTGCCGCGCGACTCGACACCCAACCGGATCAACCCTTGTGCGACCGGCAGAGTCCCGGCGATCTCGTCTACGCCCCCGGCGCGACGCACGACGCGTGCCGTCCGTCGGTCGACACCGAAGATCTCAAAGCGCAGCTGGAAATCAGGACTGTGCACCAGCGCGACGCCCGCCGTTTCGTCGTCCGAGCTCGGCGCGAGCTCTAGCGCGGTGTACGCCGTGAAGTCGCGTGACCGCAGGCGGCGGCAGACGAAGCTCGGATTCGCGGCGTCGGTCAACGCCACCGGGCGCGCGTGAAGTCGCAGCCATCCGGGTCGATCACCGAGCGACCACCAAGATTCGCGCGGCGTGCGCACGAACATCCACTCGGGCGCCAACCCTGCGTCGTCGAACGAGTCGCAACGCGGCGGTGTCGGCCACCGCGCGTCGTCCAATGTCGGACGGCGCTCTGCGAGGCGCACGTGACCGACTCCCGGGCAAAACACCGGCCAGCCGTCTTCCCAGGTGACCGGCGCGAGGAAGGTCTCTCGCCCGAGGTTGCCGCGCTCGCTGTCGCGCACGCCGAGCAGCACCGCCCACCACTCGCCGTTTTGGGTCTCGACGAGGTCGGCGTGACCGGTGGCGACAACGGGCGCGTTGGCGCCGAGGTGCCGCGCGGTCAGCACCGGATTGCGCTCGCACCCGAGATACGGTCCGGTGACCTGCGCGCTGCGGGCGACGACGACCGCGTGTTCCATCGAGGTGCCGCCCTCGGCGGTGAGCAGGTAATACCAGTCGCCGACCCGGTAAATGTGCGGGGCCTCCGACCAGCGCGCACCCTGCAACGCGCCTTGCCAGATAACGGACTTCTCGCCGGTCAGCGCCAGATTGCTCGCGTCGAACCGCTGCACCCACACCGCCGTGTGACCAGCCTCGTCTAGCTGCCTGGTCGCGCAATACCAGGCGGACCCGTCGGCGTCGAAGAGCAACGACGGGTCGAACCCGTCGGCGTCGGGTAGCCACGCCGGGTCGGACCACTTGCCGGCCGGGTCCGTGGCGGTGACGACGAAGTTTCCGCTCGCGTCGTTGCCGTCGACCAGTGTGCACATCACGTAGAAAACGCCGTCGTGGTGGCGAATTGTCGGCGCGTAGAGGCCACCGGAGGCTCGCACGCCGTCAAGGTCGAGTTGGTCGGGACGGTCGAGCACGTGTCCGATCAACCGCCAGTGCACCAAGTCTTTGCTGTGGTGCACCGGCAGGCCCGGGAAGTACTCGAACGTCGAGGTGACGACGTAGTAGTCGTCACCGACGCGGCAAATCGACGGGTCGGGATGCGATCCAGGCAGCACGGGATTGCGAAACCGGGCTGGCGTGGATCGCGGCATCGCTACGCCGTTACCGCACTAGCGCGTGCGCGACGAGCCTGCGCGACATGCCAACCGTGCGCTCGGGGCCGGTGACCTGCAACCGGACAACGCCCTCGGTCTGCGCCGACGACCGACCCAAGCGAAGCTCCAGCTCGCCGGGCTCGACGATTCGCTCGCCCCGCACGCCGGCGAACGACGACAGGTCTGCGGCGAACTGGAACGCGACGACGCGTTGCTCGCCAGGGTCGAGTTCGACGCGCGCGTAGCCGACAAGCCGCGTCTCGGGTCGGGTGACCTGCGCGACTGGGTCGTGCAGGTACAACTGGACGACCTCGGCGCCACGGCGGTTACCGACGTTGCGCACGGAGACGGAGACCTCGACCTCACCGTCCGTGGCGACTTCGGCGACGGTGTCGTCGGCCGGCCGACCCGCGACGCGCACGTCGTCCCAGGAGAACGCGGTGTATGAAGTCCCGTGCCCGAACGGCCACAGCGGCGTGGGGTCGATGTTGCTGACCTCGGTCCGCATGCCGAGCAGTGGCGTCAGGTAGGTGGCCGGTTGGCCGCCCGCAGACGTCGGGAGGCTCACTGGAAGCCGGCCGGACGGGTTGACCCGGCCCGACAGCACGCCCGCGATCGCCGGCCCGCCCTCCTCACCGGGGAAGAAAGCTTGGACGACGCCGGCGAGCCGGTCCGCGTACTGGCCGAGCGCGTACGGGCGCCCGGTCAAGAGCACCGCGACGACCGGCTTTCCGGTCTGCAGCAGCGCTTCCAGCAGCTTGCCCTGCACGCCAGGCAGCGACAGATCGAGCGCGTCGCAGCCTTCGCCGGAGGTGCCGCGACCGAACAGGTCGGCGCGGTCGCCAAGCGCGACGACGCACACGTCGGCGGCGCTCGCCGCCGCGACGGCGGCCGGGATTCCAGACGTGTCGGGGGTGTCGACCTCGCAGCCTTGCGCGTAGCTCACGGTGGCGCCGGGCAGCTCGGCGCGGATCGCCTCGAGAACCGTCGGAACCGTGATTCCCCAAGGCAATTCGGGATGGTGGCTGCCGACGTGGCTGGGGAAGGAGTAGCACCCGAACATCGAGAGCGCGTCGTCGGCGCGCGGCCCGACCACGGCGAGGCTGGCGTCGGCGGCCAGCGGCAGCGTGCCGGCATTGGCGACGAGCACGATCGCCTGTTCGGCGCTTCCGGGCGCGACCGCGCGCGCTACCGGGGGATCGAGCGTGAGGGTTCCGCGGGTGCTGTCGATGTCGCCGTCCAGACCACGCTCACCATCGGTGAGCGCCGTCGGCTCGAGCTGCCAGTCGAGATCGAGCAGGCCGAGTTCGCACTTTTGGATCAGCACCCGTCGGACGGCCCGATCGATCAGGTCCTCGCTGACCTCACCGTGGCGGACCGCGTCCGCCAGCGGCCGGCCGTAGCAGCGCATCGTGGGCAACTCCACATCGACGCCGGCGTCGAGCGCCAGGGCGGCCGCGCTCGCATCGTCGGCGGCGACGTGGTGGAGCAGGTGCAAGAACGAGACGCCGAAGTAGTCGGCCACGACGGTGCCCTCGAAGCCCCAGCTGTCACGGAGCAACTCGGTCAGAGTCTGGTGGTTGGCCGCGCCCGGTACGCCGTCGATCTCGGTGTAGGCGTGCATGACCGAACGCGCGCCGCCGTCGCGGACCGCCATTTCGAACGGCGGGAGCAAGACGTCGGCCAGCTCGCGGGGGCCGGCGTGGACCGGGCCGAAGTTGCGGCCGGCGCGCGACGCCGAGTAGCCGACGAAGTGCTTGAGCGTGGCCACAATGCCGGCCGACTCCAGGCCGCGCACGTACGCGGTGCCGATCGTGGCGACGAGGTACGGGTCCTCGCCGATGGTCTCCTCGACCCGACCCCAGCGATAGTCGCGAGTGACGTCCAGCACAGGCGCTAGACCTTGGTGGACGCCGACGGAGCGCATCGCCGCGCCGATTTGGTTCGCCATCCGCTCGACCAGCTCGGGGTTGAAGCTCGCGCCCCATGACAGCGGCGTGGGGTAGATCGTCGCGCCCCACGTCATGAAGCCTGAAAGGCACTCTTCGTGGACGACGTCAGGTATGCAGTGGCTGTTCGCCGCGATCATGTCGGCCTGCGTGCGGGCGAGCGCGCGGGCGCCGAGCGCGGGGTCGCCGGGCGCGGTGCCCCACGGCCGGGTGAGCTGACCCAGACCGTTCGCGATCAGCGCGTCCCAGTCAGCGGGCACCTCGGCAAGGTCGTGCTGGTGCGGGGCGACGCCTTCGCCGGAGGCGTCCGCGCCTACCCACACGCCGTACAGCTGCGC
>JAICLV010000068.1 GCA_025925185.1 Acidothermaceae bacterium | reverse complement strand
GACGCGCGCGCGCTGGCGGAGCGAGCGGTGGCGCTCTGGCGGATGCTAGACGTGGCCACTGCCGACGCCGGCGCGGCGTCGGCGTCCGCCGCCGCTGTCATGGCGTCGACGTTGCGCGAGCTTTCGCACGACGTGCGTGAGGTCGCGATGGTCGCGTTCAACGTTCCGGCGAGCGCGCTGCTGGCTCGTCCGGCGTAGGGCGATACCGTGACCGCCGACATGAGCACCACCGATGTGAGCGCCGCCGGGCACAACCAACGCACCCTCCTCGTCACGCTGACCGGGCGCGACCGGCCCGGGGTCACGTCGAGGCTGCTGTCCGAACTCGCACGCTTCGACCTGGTGGTGCTCGACGCCGAGCAGATCGTGCTGCGTGGTCGGTTGATCCTCGGCGTGGTGGTGGCCCTCGCGTCGTCCGAGGCCGCGGACGAGCTGGCGCTGCGTGACGCCCTCGCCTCGATGGCGCGCGGGCTGGGGCTCGACTTCGAGGTCGCCGTGGGCCACGGCGATTCCGGGACGCCGGTGCCCGGGCCGCTGCACGTGACGGTGCTCGGCAACCCGCTGCGCCCGGCCGGGCTGGCTCGGGTGGCCGGAGCGATCGCCGGCTGCGGCGCGAACATCGACCGCATCGAGCGGTTGGCCCGTTACCCGGTGACCTGCGTCGAGCTCGAGGTCTCGGGCGCGGAGCCCGACCTGCTGCGCGCACGGCTGACCGCCGAGGCGGCCGACGCGGGCGTCGACGTCGCCGTGCAGCGCAGCGGCCTCTACCGACGGGCGAAGCACCTCGTGGTGATGGACGTCGACTCCACGCTCGTACAAGGCGAGGTCATCGAGATGCTCGCCGAACGCGCGGGCTGTGCCGACCGGGTGGTCGCGATCACCCAAGCCGCGATGCGAGGCGAGCTCGACTTCGCGGAGTCCCTGCGCGAGCGGGTGGCGTTGCTGGCCGGACTGCCCGAGTCCGCAGTCGCGGCGGTGCGCGACTCGCTGACGTTGACCCCTGGAGCGCGCACGCTGATCCGCACACTGAAGCGGCTCGGCTATCTCGTGGCGATCGTGAGCGGCGGGTTCACCCAGGTGACCGACGCGCTCGTCGCGGATCTCGGTCTCGACTTCGCCGCCGCGAACACGTTGGAGATCGCGGACGGCGCCCTGACCGGACGGCTCGTGGGCGACATCGTCGACCGGCCCGGCAAGGCGGCGGCGCTCACGCGGTTCGCCGCCGCGGCCGGTGTGCCGCTGGCCCAGACGATCGCCATCGGCGACGGCGCGAACGACCTCGACATGCTCGGCCGGGCCGGGCTCGGGGTGGCGTTCAACGCCAAGCCCGCGGTGCGCGAAGCTGCCGACGCCGCGGTGAACGTGCCCTATCTCGACGCCGTGCTGTACCTGCTCGGGATCAGCCGCGGCGAGATCGACGCCGCCGACGCGGCGGACGACCCGCTTACCGACGGCTCACTTGCCGAGGGCTCACTTGCCGAACAGGGCGCCCCACACCTGCGGGCCGACGACGCCGGGCCGCTCGACCGACAGGTGATGGTCGATTTCGAACTGCGTGGTGGCAGCGGCTGACTTCGGCCCGTACTGGCCGTCGACGTCGAGGTGGTACCCGGCGGCGTTCATCTGGGCCTGCCAGACCTTGACGTCGGCTCGCACCGTGGCGACGTCACGCACCGACAGGTAGCGACCGCCCCACGCGGGCGCGGCGCCGGCCGGAGTGGGGGGCGGCGCGGGCGCGGGCGCCGACACGGCGACGACTGGGACGGACGTGGGACTGGGCTGGGCTGGCGGCGTGACCGGGGCGAGCGGCGGTCGCGGCGTGTCGCGCGAAGCTTTCCGATCGTCGACCAGGCCGAGTTTCGCCGAGCAGGCCGGCCATGGCTGCCAACCGCGCTGCTGGTACAGCTTTTGCGCCGCTTGGTCCTGAACGGCGGGCGACGCGTCGGACGGCAGGCCGGGGTAACCGAGGCCGTGCCAGGTGGCCAGGTTGAACTGGTACGCGCCGAAGTAGCCGTTGCCGGTGTTGGTGGCGTAGTTGCCGCTCGCCTCGCACATGCGAAGCTTCGCCCACGTGTCGGGCGTGACCGCGCCGGCGGCGCCGGCGAGGGTCAGGGTCTCACCCGCGATCATCGCGGCGGCGACGCCGGTGGCGGCCATCGTGCGCTGCGCGGCGCTGGGCGGCGCCGGCCTGGCGTGCCGGGGACCGCGCGGCCGAGAGTGCCGCGGACCTGCATAGCGATGCGAACCCATGTCGTCCTTCCAACGCCAACGAGGTGAGCTGTCGGGTTCGGGCGGAAGGGTTGCCCGGCCGCGGGTGGCGCGGCTTCACCCCAAGGGTGCTCATCGTGCTTGCTCGTGCTGGGCACCCGATGTGGGTCCCCCGCTCCTGCCTTTGTGACTAGCGCGGACCGCGTGCCCCCGGCAGGATGCGGCGTAGGGGCGCGGTATGCCGTCCGTTCACGACACGCTTCCGACTCGACACGTCGGCGCGCCGCCTTGACCTGGCACCGGGTAAACGCTAGCTGTAATTCCCCCGTTCGGACCAATCGCCCTGCGACCTTGTGGACGAAGCGCCGCGCACGATGGTGCGGCGGTCGCGGCCTCAGGCGCCCATCGCGTGGACGCCGCCGTCGACGTGCACGATCTCGCCCGTGGTCTTCGGGAACCAGTCGGACAGCAGCGCCACCACGGCACGCGCGGCCGGCTCGGCGTCGGTGACGTCCCACGACATGGGGGCGCGCTTCTCCCACACCGCGGCCAGGTCGTCGAAGCCCGGGATGCCCTTCGCGGCCATCGTGCGGATCGGACCGGCCGAGACCAGGTTGATCCGGACGTTCTGCTTGCCGAGGTCGCGGGCGAGGTAACGCGCGCACGACTCGAACGCGGCCTTCGCCACGCCCATCCAGTCGTACAGCGGCCAGGCCACTGAGGCGTCGAAGTCGAGGCCGACCACGCTTCCGCCGTCCGGCATCAACGGCAACGCCCCCACGGTGAGCGCCTTCAGCGAGTACGCGGACACGTGCAGCGCGGTGGCGACGTCGTCCCAGCCGGTGTTGAGGAAGTCGAACGCAGCCTCGGGGGCGAACCCGATCGCGTGGACGACGCCGTCGAGCCCGGTCAGGTGCTCGTTGACCCGCGACGGCAGGGCGGCGAGGTCGTCGGGCGACGTCACGTCGAGCTCGATGACCGGCGCCGGCTTGGGCAGCCGGCCGGAGATGCGCTCGGTGAGCCGCATCACCCGGCCGTAGGACGACAGCACGACGTCCGCGCCCTCTTCTTGTGCGAGGCGGGCGACGTCGAAGGCAATCGACGCCTCGGTCAGGACGCCGGTGACGAGCAAGCGCTTGCCGCTGAGCAAACTCATGAATGCCCCATTCGCAGTGTCTAGTGGCCCATGCCCAAGCCGCCGTCGACGGGGATGACGGCTCCCGTGATGTACGACGCCTCGTCGCTGGCCAAGAAGCGAACGACTCCGGCGATTTCCTCTGGTGTGGCGTAGCGCCGCAACGGCACCTGGCTCAAAATCTCGGCGCGCCGCTCCGCCGACAGGACCGCCGTGAGCTCGGTGTCGACGAAGCCGGGCGCCACGACGTTCGCGGTGATGCCGCGGGATCCGAACTCGCGGGCGAGCGAGCGGGCGAACCCCACCAGCCCCGCTTTGGATGCGGCGTAGTTCGCCTGCCCGGCGCCGCCCGACAGCCCGACCACGGACGAGATGAACACCATTCGCCCGCCGTGCGCGCGAAGCATGCCGCGCGCCGCGCGCTTGGCGACGCGGTAGGCCCCGGTGAGGTTGGTGTCGACGACGACGTCCCAGTCGTCGTCGGTCATGCGAAGCAGCAACGTGTCGCGGGTGATGCCGGCGTTGGCGACCAGTACCTCGACCGCGCCCTGCTCGACCTCGACCGCGGCGAACGCGGCCTCGACGTCGGCCGCCTTCGTGACGTCAGCCTGGACGCCGAAGAACCCCTCCGGGGAACCGCTCGAGCGGTAGGTGACGGCCACCCGGTCCCCCGCCGCGGCGAACGACCGCGCGACGGCCAGCCCGATGCCGCGACTGCCGCCGGTGACGAGGACCGAACGCCCCACTGCCCACCCTCCCGATGCCCGTCCCGAGGTGCTCCCGGGCCGCCTCGGCGAGGGTATCGGTACGGCCGTCGAGACGCCGCCCTACTCCATCTGGAGCAGCGCGGGTCGAACGGCCGGATGGGTGACGGCACTCCCGCCGGGTTACCCGAAAACGCGCCGACCGGGCCTGTCAAGCGGCCGGATCAGGGCCGAAGCTTCATATGTCACGCGGGTTCGCACGACTTGCCAGGAGACACCGATGAGCACGATGACAGCTGACAGCCCGAACAGCACCGTCAGCGCGAACGTCCTCGCCGACGGAATCGTCGTCCGGCTGAGCGGTTCCCTGGGCGCCGAGTCGCTCCCCGAGCTGCGCTCGGCACTTCTGCGTCCCCGGCCCGAGGGTTGCGACGACGTGCTGGTCGACGCCGGTCAAGTGACCGAGGTGCACGAGCGTGCGCTCGCCGTGCTCGTGGCCGCCGCGGACTGGGCGAGCGAGACCGGCGGCCGGCTGCAGTTCGCCGCGCTGTCACAGCCGCTGCTCGAGACCGCCGAATACTTCGACGTCACCGACTTGTTGCCCCGTCTGCCCGGCCCGGGGGGGCGGGCAGAAGCGGCAACAAGCCGGCGGAAGGCACATCGCTAAGGCCATTGGGACGTCGGGGCCCGGCGGATTATCGCCGAGCGTAGCTAATAGGGCCGCCCGGTCGGAGGAAACTCCGGCCGGGCGCCCCCTTTTTCTGCGCCACCACCCGCTCCGAGTTGATCACGTTCAGGGGGTCAGCGGGTCCGGAGGTGCCTCCACAGACTGTTCCTCGGACGTGTTAGCCCCCTGAACGTGATCAGCTCGGAGGAGCGAAGTTGCGGAGCAGCGGCCCGGTTTAGGGTGACGACAGGTCCGCCCTCGGCTCGAAGGGATCCGCCAGATGCTCCATGCGATCGACGAGAAGTTCCTCGCCCTGCCGTCGCGCCAGCTCGCCGACGCCGCCCTGACCCGGGCGCGCGAACTCGGCGCCGAGCACGCGTCGCTGCGGGTCGAGCGCATCCGCACCCAGCAGCTGCGCATGCGCGACGCGAGCCTGGAGGGCAGGCTCGACGACGAGGAGACCGGGTTCGCGGTCCGGGTCGTGCACGACGGCACGTGGGGGTTCGCGGCCGGCGTCGACCTCACCCCCGAGGCCGCCGCGCGGGTCGCCGAGCAGGCGGTCGAGATCGCGAAGGCGAGCCGCGGCATCAACCGCGAGCCGATCGAGCTCGCCGACGAGCCGGTCTACTCCGACGCCACCTGGATCTCCGCCTACGACGTCAACCCGTTCGACGTCCCGGACGCCGACAAAGTGTCGCTGCTCGCCGAGCGGTCGGCCCGGTTGCTGGCCGCCGAGGGCGTCGACCACGTCGACGCCGGAGTCGCGCAAGTCTTGGAGAACAAGTTCTACGCCGACCTCGCGGGCACCACGACGACGCAGCAGCGGGTGCGGCTGTTGCCCACGTTGACCGCGGTGCGCGTCGACCCGGAGTCCGGCCAGTTCGAAACCATGGACACGATCGCACCCCCGGTTGGCCGCGGCTGGGAGTTCATGACCGGCACCGGCTGGGATTGGGACGCCGAGATCGACGAGATTCCCACTCTGCTAACGGAAAAGATGAAGGCTGCGTCGGTCGAGGCCGGCAGTTATGACGTCGTCGTCGATCCCTCGAACCTGTGGCTCACCATCCACGAGTCAATCGGCCACGCCACCGAGCTCGACCGCGCCCTCGGTTATGAAGCCGCCTACGCCGGAACGAGTTTCGCGACGTTCGACAAGCTCGGCACGTTGAAATACGGCTCGCCACACCTGCACGTCATGGGTGACCGCAACGCCGAGCACGGGTTGGCCACCGTCGGCTGGGACGACGAGGGGGTCGCTGCCCAGCAATGGGATCTCGTCCGTGGCGGCACGTTGGTGGGATATCAACTCGACCGAAGAATGGCGAAGCTCAAAGGTCTCGGCCGGTCGAACGGCTGCGCGTTCGCCGACTCCCCCTCGCATGTGCCGGTGCAGCGGATGGCGAACGTGTCGTTGCAGCCCGCCCCGAACGGGCCGTCGACGCAAGAACTCATCGCCGGCGTCGAGCGCGGCATCTACATCGTCGGCGACAAGAGTTGGTCGATCGACATGCAGCGCTACAACTTCCAGTTCACCGGTCAGCGGTTCTTCGAGATCCGCGCGGGTCGGCTGCTCGGCCAGTTGCGCGACGTCGCGTATCAGGCGACAACCACGGATTTCTGGGGCTCGATGGAGGCGGTCGGTGGCCCGCAAACGTACGTGCTCGGCGGCGCGTTCAACTGCGGCAAGGCGCAACCCGGCCAGACGGCGCCGGTCAGCCACGGCTGCCCGTCGGCGCTGTTTCGCGGCGTCAAAATCCTGAACACGGTGCAGGAAGGCGGCCGATAAGTGGGCGACGTGACTCCACAAGAGACAATCGAACGCACCTTGGACCTCGCCAAGAAGGTCAACGACGTCGGCGGTTGCGTCGTCATCGCCGACGAGTCGAGCAGCGCCAACCTGCGCTGGGCTAACAACACGCTGACGACGAACGGCGTTACCCGCGGTCGTCGGCTCACCGTGGTCGCGACCGTCAACGGCGCCAAGGGCGTCGCGGCGGGCGTGGTGTCGCGCAGCGCCGTCCGGTCTGGCGACCTCGAAGACCTGGTCGGCGCTGCCGTCGCCGCCGCCCGCGACAACACGCCGGCGCAGGACGCGGGCCCGCTCGTCGAGCCGCACCCATCTGGCATGTCGTGGGACGATGTGCCTGCGGAGACGTCAGGCGCCGTCTTCGCCGAGTTCACCCGCGCGCTGGGCAACGAGCTGTCGCGCGCCGACCGCGACAAGCGGCTGCTGTTCGGCTACGCCGAACATGACATGAACACCATTTATCTAGGCAGCTCCACGGGCCTGCGGTTGCGCCACGACCAACCGAGCGGCCAACTTGAGATGAACGCGAAGTCCCCCGACTTCGCGCGCTCGGCGTGGGGTGGCGCCGCGACCCGCGACTTCACCGACGTCGACGTCGCCGGGCTGCATGCCGACCTTTCCCAACGGTTGCAATGGGCCGAGCGCCGGATCGATCTGCCACCCGGCCGCTACGACACCGTGCTCCCGCCAACCTCGGTCGCCGACCTGATGATTTACCTGTACTGGTCGGCGGGCGCGCGCGACGCGAACGACGGTCGCACGGTGTTCAGCAAGGCCGGCGGCGGCACTCGAGTGGGCGAGGCTTTGACCTCGTCCGACATCAGCTTGCGCAGCGACCCCGACGCACCGCAACTGGAGTGCGAGCCGTTCGTCGTCGCGCACACGTCCAGCGCCGAGAGCTCGGTCTTCGACAACGGGCTCGCCCTAAAGCCCACCGCGTGGATCGAGTCGGGCAAACTCGCGTCGCTGATCCAGACGCGGTATTCGGCGAACCTCACCGGGCTTGGCGTGACGCCCGCGATCGACAACCTGATCCTCGAGCGGGCCGGCGGCGGCCCGAGCCTCGAGGAGTTGGTGTCGTCGAGCAAGCGCAGCCTGTTGCTGACCTGCCTTTGGTACATCCGCGAGGTCGATCCGCAGACGCTGTTGCTCACCGGCCTCACCCGCGACGGCGTGTACCTCGTCGAGGACGGCGAGGTGGTCGGCGCGGTCAACAACTTCCGGTTCAACGAGAGCCCGGTCGATCTGCTCCGCCGCGCCACCGACATCGGCGAGACCGTGCGCTGCCTGCCGCGCGAGTGGAACGACTACTTCACCAGAACCGCGATGCCGGCGATGCGGGTGCCCGACTTCAACATGAGCACGGTCTCGCAGGCGTCGTAGCTCCGGCCCAGCACGGGGTCAGGCGTCTTCGAGCCGGAAGCCGAGCTTCATCGTCACCTGGAAGTGCTCGACCTGGCCGTCGACGACGTGGCCGCGGATCTGGGTGACCTCGAACCAGTCGAGATGACGCAGGGTCTGCGCAGCACGCTCGACGCCGTTGCGAACCGCCTGCTGCACGCTGTCGGTCGAGGTGCCGACGATCTCGGTCACCCGGTACGTGCGATCACTCATCCCGCGCTCCTCACCTGTTCGGCCCGCAACGTCGTGTTGCCCGCCTTCCGCGTACGGTAGAGGAGTGGTCAGCAAGGGTGAGCAGCGTGATGCCCAGGTTCACCTGGTCACGACCGCGCGGCGACCGCACTCCGAGGAGATTTCGGGGCGCACGCGGCGCTACTTGATCTCGATGGGCATTCGCACGGTGTGCTTGGTGCTGGCCATCTTCGTTTTGGGCGGCTGGCTTCGCCTCATCGCCATCGCGGCCGCGATTGTGCTGCCGTGGTTCGCCGTCGTCCTCGCGAACGCCGGGCCGGTGATCGGCGAGGAGAGCCCCGAGTACTTCACCGCGTCACGGCCCGAACTCGAGGAACGCAAGCCGGACGGCGCGCCCGACGCCGACGGCGACACGGCAGCGCCGCCGTCCGACCAGCGCACCCAACAGCGCAACACCGCCTGACTCCGAGGAACATCCATGACCGAGTTGCTACCGCACGCCCGCGCCGCCGAGCCGGAGTTGCCCGCAGACTGGGCGACCCAAGTTCGCGCGCTAGCGGAGCAGCGCAACGCCGTGATCCTGGCGCACAACTACCAGGTACCGGAGATCCAAGACGTCGCCGACCACGTCGGAGATTCGCTTGCCCTGTCGCGAATCGCGGCCGCGAGTGACGCCGACGTCATCGTGTTCTGCGGCGTGCACTTCATGGCCGAGACCGCGAAGATCCTCGCGCCAACGAAACGAGTGCTCATCCCCGACCTCGACGCCGGTTGCTCATTGGCCGCCAGCATCGAGGTGGCCGACGTGGTCGCTTGGAAACGCGACCATCCCGACGGCGCGGTGGTCGCGTATGTGAACACCTCGGCGGCCGTGAAGGCGGAGGTCGACGTCTGCTGCACGTCGTCCAATGCCGCCGACGTCGTTCGATCGATCCCAGCTGGCAAGGAGATTTTCTTCCTGCCGGACCAGTTCTTGGGCGCCCACGTAAGCCGGGTCACCGGCCGCGACATGGACATCTGGGCGGGCGAATGCCACGTCCACGCCGAGATCTCACCGTCGGCGCTGCGCGACACGCTTGAGGCGAATCCGGAGGCCGACCTGCTCGTGCATCCCGAATGCGGCTGCACGACGACGGCGCTGTACCTCACCAGCACCGGCGACTTGCCGGCCGACCGGACCCGCGTCTTGTCGACCGGCGGCATGGTCGAGTACGCGAAGTCGACGAAGGCGCCGCGGGTGTTGGTGGCGACCGAGACCGGCATCTTGCATCAGCTGCGGCAGTTGGCGGGCGACACCGAGTTCGTGCCGGTGTCGAGCCGTGCGGTGTGCCCGTTCATGAAGATGATCACGCCCGCGAAACTGCTGCGAACGTTGCGCGACGACGTGTTCGAGGTCGACGTCCCGCCGGACATCGCCGACCGCGCGCGCAGCTCGGTCGAGCGAATGATCGCCATCGGCAGCCCCTCGCGCGGCGGCGAGTGATTAGCTGTTGATCACCGGGTAATTCGTGGCCATCCGCTCACAACGAGGTGAGGCACCGAGATGGCCACAACCCACGCCCCGTCAACGTCGACGGGCAGCATTCGAAGTCTGATCCCGGCACGGCTCGACCGGCTGACGTGGTCGAAGTTTCACACCCGGCTCGTCATCGCGCTCGGTGTCGCATGGGTGCTCGACGGCCTAGAAATCACCATCGCCGCGGCGGTCGGCTCCGAGCTGACGAAGCCTTCGGCGCTTGGGATGTCCTCAGGCGCCGTCGGTGACATCGCGAGCTGGTACCTCATCGGCGAAGTGATCGGCGCCATCGGATTCGGCTACCTGTCGGACCGGCTCGGGCGGAGGAATCTGTTCACCGTCACCCTCGGTGTCTACCTCGTCGGCAGCGCGCTGACAGCGACCGCGTGGAGCGGCAGCGCCGGCGGCTCGGCCTGGCTCTACCTCACCCGAATCATCGCCGGCGCAGGAATCGGCGGCGAGTACGCGGCCATCAACTCGGCCATCGATGAGCTGATACCCGCCCACTACCGCGGCCGGGTCGACATCGCGGTCAACGGCACCTACTGGGCCGGCTCCATCCTCGGCACCCTTGGATCGCTGGTCTTGCTCAACCATTTGCCGGACAACTGGGGTTGGCGCATCGCGTTCCTGATCGGGCCGATCCTCGCCGTCGTCATCATCTTCGTCCGCAAGCACCTGCCGGAAAGCCCGCGGTGGTTGGTGATGCACGGCCGTCAGGAAGAGGCCGAGCGACAGATGGACAACATCGAGCGATGGAGCGGCGAGACGGGCCACCTCGAGCCGCTGGACGAGAGCAAGGCGATCGAGGTGCGGCCCGCGCCCCCGTTCAACCCGATCTCGCTCGTGAAGCTGCTCTTCAAGCAGTACCCGTCCCGGTCGGTGCTGGGCGCGTCACTGATGATCACCCAGTCGTTCCTCTACAACGCGATTTTCTTCACCTACACGCTGGTGCTCACGAAGATCTACGGGGTCAGCACGAAGTCGGCGCCCTGGTATCTGCTCGCGTTCGCGGCCGGCAACCTCATCGGACCGCTCACCATCGGCCGGCTTTTCGACACCATCGGCCGCAAGAAGATGATCGCGGGCACGTATATCTTGTCCGGCGTCCTACTCGCGATCAGCGCTGAGCTGTTTCGGCAGGGCCGGCTGAACGCCCAAACCCAGACCATCTGGTGGGCGGTCATCTTCTTCTTCGCCTCCGCAGGGGCGAGCGCGGCGTATCTCACGGTCAGCGAGATCTTTCCGCTTGAGATCCGCGCTCAGGCCATCGCGGTGTTCTTCGCTATCGCGCAACTGTTCGGCTGGCTCGGGCCGCACTTCTACGCGCACCTGATCGGCAATGGCCAAGACCACTTCAAGCTGTTCATCGGCTACCTCATCGGCGCCGGCGTGATGGTGCTCGGAGGAATCATCGAGATCTTCCTGGGCGTCGCGGCCGAACGGCGTTCACTTGAAGACGTCGCGAGACCGATCAGCTCGGTGTTGCGCGTGCCCGACCTCGGGGCGGCCGGTCGCGGCTCCGCCGGCGAAGCGCCCGCCGGAGCATGACAGCGGCGGGGCCGCCGCAGGGAGGGCCGTCTACTGACCTTGGTCGACCGGCGGCTTGTACCCCGCGACGCTCGGGTCGCCCCCGAGGCACTTGTAGAGCTGCTGCAGCTGGTAGTTCGACGCGTTGTCGACCCGGTAGCGCACGTTGTTCTGCAAGGTCGCGAGGTACTTGCTGTCGGTCACCATCGGCTCGGGACTGACCCCCGGCAAGTTCTTGCAAGCCTCGTAGACGCGCGCGTGGTCGGCCTGCGTCGCGTCTGGCTTGAAGACGACGACGACCTCCTGCCGGCTCAGGCTCGCGGTCTGCTTGCAGCCTGACAACAACCCGGCGATCCCGGCTGCGGCGAGGATCGCGGCAGCCAGTCTCACGCGCACGTCGTCAAGGGTACGTGGCAAGGAGAGGCCGGCGCGCGCGGTGTCGCGTCGTCCGCACAAATCGACCTGTCGTGAGACGATCATGTTGAGTAGATTTGGACGGCGGGAGGACGGACGTGTCGAGGCCGATCGAGGATTACGCTCTCGTGGGCGACCTGCACACCGCCGCGTTGATCAGCCGCGGCGGCAGCGTCGACTGGCTGTGCTTCCCGCGATTCGACTCCGGGGCGTGTTTCGCCGGCCTGCTCGGTGACGACGAGAACGGGCACTGGACGATGGCGCCACAGTCTGGCGGTGACGCGACGTCGCGCCGGTACCGCGACGGAACGCTGGTGCTCGAATCAGAGTGGACGACGCCGGACGGCACGGTGCGGGTGATCGACTTCATGCCGCCGCGCGACGATCTGCCCGACCTAGTGCGGATCGTGGAGGGCGTGTCCGGCCGAGTGCCGATGCGCAGCACACTGCGGATCCGCTTCGACTACGGGCACATCGTGCCGTGGGTGCGGCGCGCCGGCGACGGGGTGTGCGCCATCGCCGGGCCGGACGCGCTGTGGTTGCGGTCGCCCGTCGAGTCGCGCGGGGTCGGCCTCACGACGGTGTCG
>JAICLV010000162.1 GCA_025925185.1 Acidothermaceae bacterium | reverse complement strand
TTCGAGCTGACGGGCGAGCGCGGCATCGGGAAATCTCGGTTGGTCGCGGAGTTGGTCGCCCTCGCCCACGGTGCCACCGTGGCCGGGATGGCGTGCGACAGGTACCACTCGGCCACGCCTTACGCACCGTTTCGGCGGCTGCTCCGGCAACTGAGCGGTATCAACGAAGACGCCGATGCCGGCGTAGCGGGCAGACAACTGCTCGAGGTCGTGGCCCGGGCGGCCCCCAGCCAGTTGCCGTGGACGCCGCTGCTCGCTGAGGTCATGGACGCCACGGTTTCGCCGACCGAACAGTCGCAGGCCCTCGACCCGAAGTTGCGCACGAACCATCGCCAGCAACAGGTCGCCCGCTTTCTCTGCGCGCTGGTGCCGGAGACGCTGTTGCTCATTGTGGAAGACGCACATCTGTCGGATGACGCATCACTCGATCTGCTCCGATACCTCGCCGCAGAAGCGGCCGACCGTCCGTGGCTAATTGTGGCGACGAGGTTGGTGGGAGCGACGCCAATTTTCGATACCGGTCAATCGTGCCTTGAACTTTCCCCACTTCGCCCTGACGCCGTCGCCCTCGTTCTCCAACTCGCCACCGAGGATTACCCATTGCCCCCGCACGAGCTTGCGTTGCTGAACCGGCGAGCCGGCGGGAACCCGCTGTTCGTTCACGAGTTGCTGGGTGCGGCCCGCGACGGTGGCACGGTATCCGGGTTGCCCGACTCGGTGGAGGGTGTGGTAGCGGTACAAATCGACCGGCTCGCCTCCCAGCAGCGGCAAGTGCTGCGGATCGCGTCGGTGCTCGGCGTCCGTGTCGACACGCCCGTGCTGCATGCCGTGCTCGCCCTTGAGGGCATCGACCCGCGTGCCGCGCAACCGGTTGCCGCCCAGTTCTTCGACCGCGACGGCGGGGGCTGGCGGTTCCGGCACGCCTTGGTCCGCGACACCGCCTATGAAGGGTTGCCATTTCGCCAACGACAGTCCCTGCATCGTGCGGCTGGCCGAATCGTCGAGCAACTCGCCGCCGCCGACCCTGATACCGTCGCCGACCTGCTATCGCTGCATTTCTTTTACGGCCGCGAATATTCGGCCGCCTGGCGGTACGCGCGAATCGCCGGCGACCGTGCGCGCGCGGTGCACGCGCAGGTCGAGGCCGCCGAGTTGTACGAGCGCGCGCTGGCCGCCGCGAGACAACTTGACGCTGCCGATCTGGACAATACTTCCGCGGTCAACGAGGCCCTCGGCGAAGTGCGCTACAAGCTGGGTGAATTCGATCGCGCCGCCGCAGCACTGCGGAAGGCCAAGTCGTTGGCGCGCGACGATCTGCGCCGGGCCCGAATTTGCTATCAGCTTTCGCTGGTCGCCGACCGGGCCGGCCGGCTGCCGGTGGCTTTGGGCTGGCTGACTCGGGCCCGCAAGGTCATCATGGCGCGCGCGGATCCAGGCGCCGAACGGCTGCTCGCCGAATGTGCGGCGCAGTATGGCCTGATCCGGCACTGGCAGGGTCGCGATCCGGCCGCCGTGGCGGCGCTGAACGAGGCCGTTGCGCTAGCGGAAAGTGCCGGGGCGGACGACGCGCTCGCAACGGCACTGGTGTGGTTGGACAACTGCGAGATGACGCTCGGTCTTTCGGCGTCCGGCCAACATGCCGAGCGTGCGCTGGCGATCTGGCGGCGGTTCGGCAACCGGCCGTGGGAAGAGGCACGCGCGCTGAACCAGCTCGGGATACGCGCGTACTTCGAAGGCCGCTGGGACGTCGCCGTCGACCTCTACGGCCAGTCCAAAGACGCGTGCGAGCGTGCCGGTGACCGGTTCACCGCAGCGGTGGAGTCCGGCAACATGGCCGAGGTGCTCTCCGACCAGGGGCACTACCCTCAGGCTCAGGAGCTGTTGCGAGACGCGCTGCGCGTGTGGCGAGCCGCGGCCGCGCCGTCCTTCGTCGCGTTCGGCAAGAGCCAACTCGGCCGTCTCTCGGCGCGTTGCGGACGGTTCGAAGAGGCGTTCGATCTGCTGCGTTCGGCAAGAGCCGATTACGTGGCGGACGGCGAGGCCGCCGAGGTACTGGAGTCCGACGCGCGGATCGCAGAATGCCTACTTTTGCAGGGAGATTTCCGGTCGGCTCTCGCTACTGCAGACGCTGCGCTGAACACGGCATCGACCATCGGCAGCCTGTTGCCACAGGTGCCGTTGTTGCAGCGCGTCCGCGGCCTCGCGCTGGCCGGCACCGATGAATCCGACGACGCCTTGGTCGTGCTGGATGCGTCGTTGGCTAGCGCGCGAGCCCGTACTGCCCGCCACGAGATCGCGTGGACGTTGCAGGCGATCGAGCACGTGCGCGTGACGGCGGGGATGGCCCCGCCGTCCCCCGAGCTGATCGCCGAAAGGGCGGCGCTGTTCGACCAGCTCGTCATCGTCGCGGTTCCGACATTCCCGGGGTAAGAGACGCTCAGCCGCGCGGTGAACACCTGCGACTTGTGGCCTTGCGACGAGGTGGCCTGCTCGCGAAAGCCGCCCGGCGCCGCGGGCCCGGGCACTGTTAGCGATGCAGCGATTGGCCGCCGTCGACGGCCAGCACCTGCCCGCTCACATGCGTCAAGTCGCGGGCGAGGACGAGGAACGCCGCCGCCACGTCGTCCGGGGTGCCGAGCCGGCCGGTCGGAACCAGCGCCGCCATGTCCTCGAAATGGGTCGGCACATGCGCCCATTCGCGGCGAGTGGCCGGCGTCGGCACCGTTCCGGGGGCGACCGCGTTGACCCGCACGCCGGCCGCGCCGAGCGGTACGACAAGAGCACGCACTAGCCCGATGAGCCCGGCCTTTGCGGCGCTGTAACCGATAAGGCCGAAGCTTTGAAAGGCATTGATGGACGACGCGAAGCTCACCGAACGGTCGCCGCTTCCATCGCGCAAGCTTGGCCAGGCGGCCGCGAGGGAGATGTAGTGCGACGTTAGGTTCAACTCAATCGTGCCGCGAAAGACCTCGACGTCTGGCAGCGCACGACCGGCGTCGTCCGCCTCCTCGGGCAACGAGATTCCAGCGCAGGTCACGACGTGCGCGATCGGCCGGCCAAGTCGGGCGACGACGTCGCGCATCGCATTTGCGTCGCGCACGTCGGCGACCGCGCCGACGTAATCCCCCTCGCCCGGCGCGGTGAGCGCTCGACTGTCGATGTCGACGCCGGCGACCGCGTATCCGGCGTCCAGAAAACGTCGCGCCGTCGCGGAGCCGATTCCGCCGGCGACACCGGTCACCAACACCAACCGTGCGTCGTCCACGTGCTGACGTTAGCGAATCGAGCTAGTCGGTGGGCGCGCCGTGCCGCCGGACGTCGAGAACCCGCGGCGCGTCGACGGTGAGGTCTAGCACCTGCTGTCGCGCGCCCTCGGCGACACGCACGCAGTTGCGGCCGGCGCGCTTGGCGGCGTAGAGGGCGGTGTCTGCGGAGTCGAGCAGCTCGTGCACCGAATGACCGCTGTCGCGAAAGGCCGCCACGCCAATGGAAATCGTCACTTGCACGGCGGTCGAACGGCCGGTTGCCTCGACCTTGACGTCCGAGACATGCAGCCTGATGCGCTCCGCCGCGTGCTTCGCCTGCTCCAGGTCAGACCCAGTGAGGAGGACGACGAACTCCTCGCCGCCGAATCGTCCGACGAAGTCGCGCGGTCGCAGGCCGTCGGTGAGCGCGGTCGCGACGGCCCGCAAGATGTCGTCGCCGGTGAGGTGCCCGTAGCGGTCGTTCACGTCTTTGAAGTGGTCGATGTCGACAAGCAGCACGGCGAGCGGCTCGCGACCGCTGCGCGCTCTGGAAATCTCGCGTTCGGCGACCTCTCGCCAATAGCTGGAGTTCGCGAGGCCGGTCTTCGCGTCGGTGCGCGCCGCCTCCCGGAAGTCCGCGATCAGTAGGGTTCGCTGCAGCACCAGCACCGGCGGCACCGCGAGCAACACGGCGAACGGCGAGGCGGCGCAGGCCACCGCGACCAGCACCCCGGTGCAAGCCTCCGCCGCGATCACGCCGGCGTCCTCAGCCGAGCCGAGGTGTCGGCGCACGGTCGTGCCGGGCTGCAGGAATGCGAAAAGTCGCGCGGCGATAAGGGAAATCGCGCCTTGGCGGACGACGACGCACAGGAGTGTCACCAGGATGACCGCCGCGCCACCGACCAATGCCTCGACGCCGACGGGATACGTGGTCGAGCTCAACGCCTCACGCAGCGACGCGGCGGCGAAGCCGGCCAGGCCGATGGCCGAGATGTTGAAGGCGCATTTCATCGGCGCCCGCCGCATCACGCGCAGATAGAAGAAGACCTCGACAGGGACGACGACCAACGCCGCGAAAACAGGGGGCAGCAATAACGCCACCGGCAGCGTCCAGACCGCCATCATGTCGTTGCTGCGGTCATGTCGCGGACGACGCCAGACCAATCGCAGCGAGCCTTCGATGCTGAGCATCGCGCAACCCGATAGGACCGCGAACGTCGACCAGATTGACAGATCGAGCGTCAGCCGGGTCGCCCCGATGGCCAGCGCGACGAGATAGCCGAACTCAACCGCCGCGATGTAGGCACGGGCGCCTGAGGGCAGCCGCCACACGGCCCAACCTCGCACGCCTCGGGAACGCGGCGCCACCGCTTCCCCCACGGGCATCGTCCCCTCCCGCCCCACCTGATCCACCGAGCGCCGGTGTCGGATCGGCGCGCGATCGCACTGTCACGCTCGGTAGTCAATTCTGAGCCTACGCGCTCCCCTTACCGCGCACCAGACTCCGGTTGTGGCGTTCCTGCGGATTCGCGGCGATTGTCGGGGCCGCGGTGTTGACCTGGGCTTCAGGCTGGGCGAGCGTGTGCCGAAGAGATTCTGGCGGGACGCCTAGCCAGCACCCGCCCGACCGCTGCGGCATTTCGGAGGAGGCTGGCATGCGCGACGTGCACTGGGGCTGAGCGAACGTACGCGCCGCTGCGGCGCGTGACAAACCGCGCCGCTACGGCGGCGCACCACAGACGGCGAGCCGCCCGGGGCAAACCCCCACCCCACCCGCGGCGCGCGCCCAATACGGGGTGGCGGCGGGAGCGGTGAAGGTTGGCCGCCGCCGGGAACCGCCGGGATTGGGCGGCCGGGTCGGCCGCCGGA
>JAICLV010000141.1 GCA_025925185.1 Acidothermaceae bacterium | reverse complement strand
GTCGACTTGCCCGAACCGTTCGGCCCGAGGAAGCCGGTGACCCGGCCCGGCCGCACGGTGAAGGAAAGCCCGTCGACCGCGAGCGTGGAGCCGAATCGCTTGCTGAGACCCCCTACCTCGATCATCGCATCCCGTCCCTTCGTGTCGACTCGATCATCGGCGGCGGAGCGGTCCGCGACCATCCGTGGAAGCCCTGGCGCGCCCCTGACCCGACCCTCATCCGCACGTCGATACACTCGGGGCGTGTCCACGTCGTCGAAAGAGCCCAGGGCGCTCACCAAGACGCAGTTCGGCATCTTGCTGGGGGTGCTCGCGTTGTGCGCCGTCGCAGCCCTTGTGTCGATGGGCAGCATGGGTGACAAGCACGGCGTGTGCCCGACCGACACGCAAGAGTCCCGGCCGGCGAACGCGAGTTGTTGGGTCACCTACCAAAACCTCGAGCAGACCGGCGTCATCGGCTACCAGCCCGCGTCCTGAGGCGTCGCCGTGACCCGGGTCGTCTTGCTGCGGCACGGCCTTACCGCGATGACCGGTCCGGTGCTCGCCGGACGCACACCCGGGGTTCACCTTGACGACCGAGGCCGCGCCCAAGCCGACGCGGTCGCGGCCCGGCTCGCGGATGTGAAGCTCGCCGCCCTGGTGAGCAGCCCGCTCGAGCGGTGCCAAGAGACGATCGCCGCTGTCGCAGCCGCGACCGGGTTGCCGGTGTCAACCGAGCCCCGGTTGATCGAGTGCGGCTACGGCGACTGGACCGGCCAAGAGCTGAAGAAGCTCGCGAAAGACCCGCTGTGGAAGGTCGTCCAGTCACATCCGAGCGGCGTGACGTTTCCCGGCGAGGGCGGTGAGTCGCTGCGCGGCGCCCAGGCTCGCGCGGTCGACGCCGTCCGGTCGTGGAACGCGAAGCTCGGCCCCGACGCGGTGTGGCTCGCATGTTCGCACGCCGACATCATCAAGTCGGTCATCGCCGACGCGCTCGGCGTGCACCTCGACGAGTTTCAACGCATCGTCGTCGACCCGTGCTCCGTCACCGTCATCGACTATCAGCCCACCCGTCCTTTCGTCGTCCGGGTCAACGATTCCGGCGCCGACCTCGTGACGCTGCTATCGCCACCGAACCAGGGTCGAAGGGGCGGACGTCGCGCCTCCTCCGGAGGCGACGCTCCGGTCGGCGGCGGCGCGGGGCCGAGCTGACGGCCGGTCCGACCAGGGTCCCCAGCTAGGGTTGCGAGCCATGCCACGTCAGATCTTCGTTTTCGACCCGCCCGAGCGCCTCGTCGTCGGCACGGTCGGCCAGCCCGGCGAACGCACCTTCTTCCTGCAGGCTCGCGGCGGGGGCCAGCTGACCAGCGTCGTGCTCGAGAAGGTGCAGGTCGCGGCCCTGGCCGAGCGGCTGGAGCAGCTGCTCGACGAGCTCGTCCGCGCCTCGGGCGGCGAAGCGGCGGTGCCCGCGATCGCGCCGGCCGAGCTGCTCGACAACGGGCCGCTGGAACAGCCGATCGTGGAGGAGTTCAGGGTCGGCGCGCTCAGCCTGGGCTGGGACCCCGAGGCCGAACTCGTGGTCATCCAGGCCCAGGCCCTGGGCGAGAACGACCCGCCCGCCGACGATGACGACGAGCCGTTCCTGGACGACGTCGACGACCCAACGGCCGATGGTCCTGACGTCCTACGGGTGCGCATCAGCGGCGCGGTGGCGCGTGCGTTCACCAAGCGGGCACTGGAGATCGTCGCCGCCGGCCGGCCGCCCTGTCAGTTCTGCGGCCAACCGCTCGATCCCGAGGGTCACGTCTGCGCGCGCTCCAACGGGCATCACCCGCACTGAGCGTTTCGGCTCGTCTGGCGTCGGCTCGGCCAACCGGCGCCGACCAATCCCTGCGCGCCCCGTCACCCGCCGCTACCGCGGAAACAATTCGTCGCGTGAATGGGGCCGTACGTAGATCGGCGCCGCCCGCCCGGGCCGCAGTGCGGCCGCACCGGCACCGGCCGCGGCCGCCGATCGCAGATACTGGCTTCGTGACAGCACAGGACGAATCGGCCAGCGCGCTGAGCCCCGACGACGTCCGCACGGTGTTGACCAACGGCGAGCTGTCGATCGAGGGCCGGCTGATCGACGCGTCGAACACCACGCTCTACGCGCAGGTGTGCCTCGACGCGGTGCAGCTGGCCTGCGTGTACAAGCCGGTCGCGGGGGAGCGGCCGCTATGGGACTTCCCCGACGGCACCCTGGCCGGCCGCGAAGTGGCCGCCGCGCTCGTGTCCGATGCGACCGGTTGGGACGTCGTGCCGCCCACCGTGATGCGCGACGGTCCGTTCGGGCCAGGCATGTGCCAGCTGTGGATCGACGTCGACGAGGAGGTCGACCTGCTCGCGCTGCTGCACAGCGACGACGCTGGCTTGCGGCGCGTCGCCGTCTTCGACGCCGTGGTCAACAACGCCGACCGCAAGGGCGGCCACCTGCTCCCGACGTCCGACGGACACATCTTCGGCGTCGACCACGGCGTCTGCTTCTCCACCGACGACAAGCTGCGCACGATCCTGTGGCAGTGGCGCGGCACGCCGTTACCGGACGACGCGCTCGCCACCCTCGCGGCGCTGCGCGACGACCTGCTCACCGGTCTCGGCGACCGACTGCGCGAGCACCTGACGTCGCGCGAGCTGTCGGCCACCCGCCGCCGCGTCGACAAGCTCCTGCGCGCCGGCCACTTTCCAGAACCTGGTGAGGGCTGGCCGGCCGTGCCCTGGCCGCCGTTCTAGACCGGGCCGGCACGGCGCGACCAGTAGAGTGCGCAGCATGCGACCCTGGCAATCCCAGTCCGTTCCGGCGCTGCCCGGAAAGGGCCGACTGCCCGAGGTGTTCGACACCGCTCGCGGCGCGAAAGCGACCGTGGGCTCGGCGGCGTCCGCCTCGATGTACGTGTGCGGGATCACGCCCTACGACGCCACGCACATGGGTCACGCCGCGACGTACGTGGCGTTCGACTTGCTGAACCGAGTGTGGCGCGACGCCGGCGCCGTCGTCCGGTACGTGCAAAACGTCACGGACGTCGACGACCCGCTGCTCGAGCGGGCCGCTGCCACCGGTGAGCCTTGGGAAGACCTAGCGTATAAGGAAGTCCGGCGCTTCCACGACGACATGACCGCGCTGCGGGTGCTGCCGCCCGACGAGTACGTCGGCGTGGTGGAGTCGATCCCGCTGATAGCTGACCATGTCGAGCGGTTGCGGCAATCCGGCGCAGGCTACGAGCTCGACGGCGATCTGTATTTCGCCGCGGGCGCGGCCGACAACTTCGGCTCGGTGTCGCATTTCGGCCGCGAGACGATGCTCGAGCTGTTCGCCGAACGCGGTGGCGATCCCGGCCGGGCCGGCAAGAAAGACCCGCTCGACTGGTTGCTGTGGCGGGCCGAACGCGCGGGGGAGCCTGCCTGGAACTCGCCGGTCGGCCGTGGCCGTCCTGGTTGGCACGTCGAGTGCTCGACCATCGCGATGACCTACATCGGCGTTCCGGTCGACGTGCAGGGCGGGGGCAGTGACCTGATCTTCCCGCATCACGAGATGTGCGCCGCGCAGGCGACCGCGGTGACCGGTAAGCCCTTCGCGCGCGCGTTTGTGCACGCCGGGATGGTCGGCTTCGACGGTGAGAAAATGTCGAAGTCCCGCGGGAACTTGGTGTTCGTGTCGAAGCTGCGCTCCGCCGGCGTCGACCCGATGGCGATCCGGCTGGCGCTGCTCGGCCAGCATTACCGCAGCGATTGGGAGTGGACCTCCGACGGCCTCGACGCGGCGACCGCTCGGTTCAACTCGTGGCGGTCGGCGGTTGGCCGGGACAGTGGCCCTGACGGTGCGGCGCTGCTTTCCGCCGTCCGAAATCAGTTGGCTGACGACCTGAACGCCCCTGCGGCGCTTCGGGAAATCGACGCGTGGGCGTCGTCCGACGGCGACGACGCCGACTCGCCGGCGCTGGTGCGCGGGCTGGCCGACGCGCTGTTAGGCGTCGCGCTCGCCGCGCCGGTGGCGTAGGTAGCGCTCGAACTCGCGCGCGATCGCCTCGCCACTCGCCTCAGGCAAATCGGCTTCGTCTTTCTGCCTCTCCAAGGTGCGAACGTACTCGGCGACCTCGGAGTCTTCCTCCGCCAGCTGGTCGACACCGCGTTCCCAGGCCACCGACATCTCGGCCAAGTCTCCATAGGGCATCGGCAAATCGAGCACGTCTTCGAGGTTGCGCAGCAGCGCGAGCGTCGCCTTCGGGCACGGCGGCTGCGCGACGTAGTGCGGCACCGCCGCCCACAGCGACACCGCTGGCAAGCCGGCCCGAATGCAGGCGTCGTTGAAGACGCCGACGATGCCGGTGGGCCCCTCGTAGGTCGACTGCTCGAGCCCCAGCCGGCGGGCGGTCTCAGCGTCGACCGCGGTGCCGCTCACCGGCACCGGCCGCGAGTGCGGCGAGTCTGACAGCAGCGCGCCGAGGTTGACGACCTCCTCGATGCGGAGCCGGTTCGCCGCCTCGATGATCTCGTCGCAAAACGACCGCCAGCGCATGTTGGGCTCGAGGCCGCGCACCAAGACGACGTCGCGCCGGTCGCCGACGCCCGCAGCCAGGGTGATGCGGGTGGTCGGCCAGCTGACCCGGCGACTCACGCCGTCGACGAGCGACACCAACGGGCGGTTGACCTGGAAGTCGTAGTAATCCTCGGGGTCGATCTCGCCCAGGGGCGTCGCCGACCAAGCCAACTCGAGCGCCTCGATCGCGTCGCTCGCCGAGTCGGCCGCGTCGTTCCAGCCCTCGAACGCCGTCACCATGACCGGGCGCCGCAGCTGCGGGATCTCCCCAGAGAACTCGATCACGCGGGCTCCTTCCGACGGCGGCTTCCAGCGTACGGCGTTGTCACTCGCGAGCGGGCGAACGCGCCCGCACGGTACCGTTAAGCAAGTGAGCCCTAACCCCGAGAAATCCCGCGACGAGTCGACCCGCGGTGACTCGCCCCGCGGTGAGTTGTTGCGCGCCGAGCTGTCCCGCCGAGTCGTCGTCGCCGACGGAGCCATGGGCACGATGTTGCAGACGTTCGAACTCGATCTTGACGACTTCGAAGGGCACGAGGGCTGCAACGAGATCCTCAATGTCACCCGGCCCGACGTCGTCCGCTCGATTCACGACGCGTACTTCGAGGTCGGCTGCGACGCCGTCGAGACAAACACCTTCGGCGCCAACGCGGCCAACCTCGGCGAGTACGGCATCGCCGACCGCATCCACGAGTTGGCGCTGGCCGGCGCGCGCATCGCGCGGGAGGCCGCCGACGCGTGGTCGACGCCCGAGCACCCACGCTTCGTCTTGGGTTCCGTCGGCCCAGGCACCAAGCTGCCGACGCTCGGCCACGCCCCGTTCGCGACGCTGCGCGACGCCTACGAGCAAGAGGCAGCCGGTCTGATCGAGGGCGGCGCCGACGCGGTCATCGTCGAGACCGCCCAAGACCTGCTGCAGATGAAGGCCGCGATCATCGGCGTGAAGCGAGCCATGCGGGCGGCCGACGTCAACCTGGTGCTGGTCGCCCAGGTGACGATCGAGGCCACCGGCACGATGCTGCTCGGCTCTGAGATCGGAGCCGCGCTCACGGCGCTCGAGCCGCTCGGCGTCGACTTGGTCGGACTCAACTGCGCCACCGGCCCGGCCGAGATGGGCGAGCACCTGCGCTACCTCGCGCGGCACGCGCGGGTCGGCATCTCCTGCATGCCGAACGCCGGCCTGCCGGTGCTGGGCCGCGATGGCGCCACCTTCCCGCTCACGCCCGAGCAACTCGCCGACGCCCACGACACGTTCACCCGCGAGCACGGGCTCTCGCTCGTGGGCGGTTGCTGCGGCACCACACCGGCGCACCTGCGCCAGGTCGTCGAGCGGGTGCGTGGCCGGGCGATCGCCCGCCGCAAGCCACTGCCCGAGGCGGGCGTCTCCTCGCTGTACCAGCACGTGCCGTTCCGCCAAGAGACGTCCTACCTCGCGGTCGGTG
>JAICLV010000084.1 GCA_025925185.1 Acidothermaceae bacterium | reverse complement strand
TGTCGTCAACGCCGAGCAGGCACGCCTGGCTGAGGAAGCCGGCGCTGTCGCGGTCATGGCCCTGGAACGGGTCCCGTCCGACATCCGCGCCCAGGGCGGCGTCGCCCGCATGAGCGACCCTGACCTGATCGACGGCATCATCGGCGCGGTCTCGATCCCGGTGATGGCGAAGGCGCGTATCGGGCACTTCGCCGAGGCGCAGGTGCTGCAGTCGCTCGGCGTCGACTACATCGACGAGTCGGAGGTTTTGACGCCGGCCGACTACGCGCACCACATCGACAAGTGGGCGTTCACCGTGCCGTTCGTGTGCGGCGCGACCAACCTCGGCGAGGCGCTGCGGCGTATCACCGAGGGCGCGGCGATGATCCGGTCGAAAGGCGAGGCCGGCACCGGCGACGTGTCGAACGCGGTCACGCACATGCGGCAGATCCGCGACGAGCTCCGCCGGCTGACCTCATTGCCCGAGGACGAGCTTTATGTGGCTGCCAAGGAGTTGCAGGCGCCGTTCGAGCTGGTGCGCGAGGTGGCGGCGGCCGGCAAATTGCCGGTGGTGCTGTTCACGGCCGGCGGCATCGCCACGCCGGCTGACGCGGCCATGATGATGCAGCTCGGCGCCGAGGGCGTGTTCGTCGGCTCGGGCATCTTCAAGTCGGGCAACCCAGCGCAGCGGGCCGCCGCGATCGTGAAGGCCACCACGTTCTACGACGACCCCGACGTCGTCGCCAAGGTGTCGCGCGGGCTCGGTGAGGCGATGGTCGGGATCAACGTCGACGACGTGCCGGTCGACCACCGGTTGGCGACGCGCGGCTGGTGAGCGCCGCCCCGTCAGCCGCCGGTGGCCAGTCCAACACGGAAACTTCCAGCGCCATGACGACGACGAATTGTTTCCGCGCTCATGGGTGACGCCGCGCCGCGGATCGGCGTCCTCGCCCTTCAAGGCGATGTGCGCGAGCACCTGCGCGCCCTCGAAGCGGCGGGCGCGGTGGCGACCGCCGTGCGCCGTCCGAGTGAATTGGACGACGTCGACGCGCTGGTCATCCCCGGCGGCGAGTCGACCACGATGTACAAGCTGGCGATCGCATTCGACCTGTTGGAGCCGCTGCGCAAGCGGCTCGCCGACGGGATGCCGGCGTTCGGGTCCTGCGCCGGCATGATCATGCTGGCCGACCGGGTGGCCGACGGCATCGAGGGGCAGGTCACCCTCGGCGGGCTCGACGCCACGGTTCGACGAAACGCGTTCGGGCGCCAGGTCGACTCGTTCGAGTCGCCGGTCGAGGTGGCCGGCGTCGAGGGGGACCCGTTCCACGCGGTCTTCATCCGCGCGCCGTGGGTGGAGTCGATCGGTGACAGCGTGGAGGTGATTGGTCAGGCCGACGGTAGGATCGTCGCCGTCCGGCAGGGCCCGATCATGGCCACTGCCTTTCACCCTGAGCTCACGGGTGACCAGCGCGTTCACGCGCTTTTCGTCGAGATCGTGCGCGAGTACTTGAAGGAGCGGCCATGAGCAACGCAGCTGACGAGCGGCGGGAGTCGACGGCGATGCGCAGCGAAGCCGTCGGCGAATGCCGCGAGGAAGCAAGTGCGGTGACGTCATGAGTGGGCACTCGAAGTGGGCAACCACGAAGCACAAGAAGGCCGTGATCGACGCCAAGCGCGGCAAGCTGTTCGCCAAGCTGATCAAGAACATCGAAGTCGCCGCGCGCACGGGCGGGGGAGACCCTTCGGGCAACCCGACGCTGGCCGACGCGATCGCCAAGGCCAAGGGCCAGTCGGTGCCCAACGACAACATCGACCGAGCGGTCAAGCGCGGCGCGGGGCTTGAGGCTGGCGGCGCCGATTGGGAGCCGATCACCTACGAGGGCTACGGCCCGGGCGGCGTGGCGCTGCTGATCGAGTGCCTGACCGACAACCGCAACCGGGCGGCGTCCGAGGTTCGCACCGCGATGACGCGCAACGGCGGCTCGATGGCCGACCCGGGTTCGGTGGCGTACCTGTTCAACCGCAAGGGCGTCGTGCTGGTACCGAAGAACGGCCGGTCGGAGGACGACGTCTTGATGGCTGTGCTCGAGGCTGGCGCGGAAGAGGTCAACGACATCGACGAGGCCTTCGAGATCGTCAGCGAGGCGACCGATCTGGGCGCTGTGCGCGAGGCGCTCAAGAACGCCGGCATCGACTACGAGTCGGCCGACATCTCGTGGCTGCCAAGCGTGAACGTGCCGTTGGAGGAAGAGCCGGCGCGCAAGGTGTTGCGGCTGGTCGACGCGCTCGAGGACTGCGACGACGTGCAAAACGTGTGGGCCAACTTCGACATCAGCGACGACATCCTCGAAGAGGTCTGACCGGCGTTCTCGGTGAGCCTAAAGCCCGGCGGGCCTGCCCGGGCGGGCCTGCCCGGGCGTGTCTGCCCGGGCGTGTCTGCCGGGGCGTGTCCGCCCGGGGCCAAAGGCGCTCGCCGCCCCCGTGCTTCGCGATGCGAGATTGGCCGGAGCGCCCTAGGCCTCGAAACTCGCGCTTGGACACTGCTATTGCGAGGTTCAAGCGCGAGTTTCAGGGTTTAGGGCCCGGTCGGGCGTCGCCCCGCCGCGGCCGCCGATCGCCGACACGCCGCCTCGCCGTCCCAGGCTGAGGCGCCTGCCGCCGCTAGGCTTCCGAACATGCGTTCGATTCGGGTGCTCGGCGTCGACCCGGGCCTGACCCGCTGCGGCATCGGGGTGGTCGACGGGGTCGCCGGCCGGGCGAGCCTGGTCGACGTCGCGGTCATCCGCACGCCCGCTGACGCGGACATCGCGCAGCGGTTGCTCACGATCGAGCGAGACATCGAGGCGTGGCTCGACAAGCACACCCCGGACGTCGTCGCGGTCGAGCGCGTCTTCAGCCAGCACAACGTGCGCACCGTGATGGGCACCGCGCAAGCCTCCGCGCTCGCCATCGCCGCCGCCGCGCGTCGGGGCATCCCGGTCGCGCTGCATACCCCCAGCGAGGTCAAGGCCGCGGTCACCGGGCAGGGCCGGGCCGGCAAGGAACAGGTCGCGTTCATGGTCCGCCGGGTGCTCAACGCGCCCGCGCTCACCGGGCCTCCCGACGCCACCGACGCGCTCGCGCTCGCCATCTGCCAGTTGTGGCGCGGCGCGGCAGCCAGCAAAGTCGAACGCGCGTTAGCCGGAGTACGCCGATGATTTCCTTTGTCACAGGCAAAGTCGCCGTGGTTAACCCTGACTCCGTCGTCGTCGAGGTGGGCGGGTTCGGCGTGCAGCTCATGTGCGCGCCAACGACCATCGCCCGCGCCCGCGTCGGAGACACCGGCAGGTTCGCCACGTCGCTCGTCGTCCGCGAGGATTCTCTTACGCTGTACGGGTTTTCGGACGACGACGAGCGCACCGTCTTCGAGTTGCTGCAAACGGCGAGCGGCGTCGGCCCAAGGTTGGCGCAGGCGATGCTCGGCGTGCATCCGCCAACCGCATTGCGCCGGGCGGTCGCCACCGACGATTTCGCCGCGTTGTCCATGGTCCCGGGTATCGGCAAGAAGACCGCGCAGCGAATTGTCCTTGAGTTGAAAGACAAATTGGCCGGTGCCGCGTTGGATCAGGACGTCATCGCGTTGCCCAACGGCAGCACCGCGCCCTGGCGCGACAGCGTGCACAGCGCGTTGCTCGGCCTCGGCTACTCGGCGCGCGAAGCCGACGACGCGCTTCTCGCCATTGGCGCCGAGGTCGGCGAAAACCCCGACGTGTCAGCGCTTTTGCGGCTCGCGCTGCGTTCGCTGGGTCGCGCATGAGCGACGACATCACGTTGGTTGACGCCCACGCCATCGATGACGAGCGTGCGGTCGAAGCCGCGCTTCGGCCTAAGCAGCTCGACGAGTTCGTCGGCCAGGAGCGCGTGCGCGAGCAGCTTTCGCTGATTCTGGACGGCGCGAAGCAGCGCGGCCGACCGCCCGACCACGTGCTGCTGTCCGGCCCCCCCGGCCTCGGCAAGACCACACTCGCGATGATCATCGCGGCTGAGCTCGGCACGCCGTTGAGAGTCACCAGCGGCCCGGCGATCCAGCACGCGGGTGACCTCGCCGCGGTGCTCACCCAGCTCACCGAGGGCGAGGTGCTGTTCCTCGACGAGATCCACCGGATGTCGCGCCCGGCGGAGGAGATGCTCTACCTCGCGATGGAGGACTTCCGGGTCGACGTCGTGGTCGGGAAAGGCCCTGGCGCCACCGCGATCCCACTCGACCTCGCGCCGTTCACGCTCGTGGGCGCCACCACCCGGGCCGGCCTGTTGCCCGGGCCGCTGCGCGACCGCTTCGGCTTCACAGGCCGCATGGACTTCTACTCTTCGGAAGAGCTCGAGCGGGTGCTCATCAGGTCGGCGAGGCTGCTCGACGTCCGGCTGCTGCCTGAAGGCGCGGCCGAGATCGCCGGCCGTTCGCGCGGCACCCCGCGGATAGCGAACCGGTTGCTGCGCCGGGTGCGCGACTTCGCCGAGGTCCGGGCCGACGGCGTGGTGACGCGCGATGTCGCGGCGGCCGCGCTCGCCGTCTACGAGGTCGACGAGGAGGGCCTCGACCGGCTCGACCGCGCGGTGCTCGACGCGCTCGTGCGCCGGTTCGGCGGTGGCCCGGTCGGGCTCACGACCGTCGCGATCGCGGTCGGGGAGGAGCCGGAGACGGTCGAGGAAGTCGCCGAGCCGTTCCTGTTCCGGGCCGGTCTGATCGCTCGCACGCCGCGCGGGCGGGTCGCGACGGCCGCCGGCTGGCGGCATCTGGGACTTACGGCCCCCCCGGCGGCGCTCGGCGCCACCGCCGGGCCTGGTCACCTCGGCGCAGCCGCCCCATCCGATGTGACCCTTTTCGACGTCGACAGCGATGAATGACAGCGCCAGGTCGGCCGATCGCCGCCGTCTTATCGCATAGACTCGGGAGGCGCACCCCCAATTCCACATTTCCGCGGCGGCAAACCTCGCTGCCGCCCCCCGCCCCGACGGGCGCTGGAAGGAACTTCATCTCGTGTATCTGCTGCTGATCTTCGTCGTTGTCCTGCTGGTTTTCTCGATGGTGCAGAACAACCGGCGGCGCAAGAACACGGCCAACATGCAGGCCGCCATCGAGCCTGGGGTCCGCGTCATGACGACCTCGGGCATCTACGGCATCGTCCAGGACGTCGAGTCCGACTCGATCGTCATCGAGATCTCCGAGGGCGTCGACGTCCGTTTCGCCAAGGCCGCGGTCATGAAGGTGGTGCCGCACCTTGACCAGATCGACGAGATCGACGAGCTCGACGAGCTCGACGCCGCGGCTGAGGGCGACGACACCCGCGACTCGGACGACGGCCACGCCCACGGCACGGTCGACCTTGAGGCCCCCGAGACGACCGCTGGCGCCGACCTGCCGAAGCGGGCGGAGCCGGCCCGGGTCGACGGGCACCAACCCGGCGCCGGATCCGTTTCCACCGGGTGAACCGGTCGAGCGGCGCCGCTTGTCCGCGCGTCGTCGTCGTCCGAGATACTTCATGGCTGCATGCCGCCTTCGTCGTTCGGGGGCGCGCGCTGATGCCGACCGGAAGAGATCAGGAGAGATAGGTGCCACCTGCCAAGAGGACGAACCCAGGGCGCGCCCTGGTCTTCGTCCTGATCGTGGTTGTCGCGTTATTCGGCGGGATGTTCCTCAGCGGCACCCACTCGCCGGCCCTCGGCCTCGACCTGCGCGGCGGCACCACCGTCACGCTGAAGCCGCGCGAGCTCGTGCAGGGCGCGTCGATCAAGAAGAGCGACCTGAACACCGCCGTCAGCATCATGCGCAACCGGGTGAACGGCATGGGTGTCGGCAACGCCGACGTCAAGATCGAGGGCGACAACATCGTCGTCTCGGTGCCCGGCAAGGACACCCAGGGTGTTCTCGGCAACATCGGTGAGACCGCGCAGCTGTCGATCCGGCAGGTCTACCAGAGCAGCCGCGGCGCCGCCCCGACGCCGACCACGCCCGCCCCGAGCACATCGCCGGCCCCGTCGTCGGCCCCCAGCGCCACCCCGAGCGGCGCGCCCTCGTCCGCGCCGGCCAGTCCCAAGTCGATGAGCGGCCCGGACGACGCGGGCGTGGCGATCCAGCCCGCCTCGTTCGTGCGCGCCGCGGGCGACTCGGCGGCGCCGTCGAGCGCCCCGTCCGCGGCGCCGTCCGCCGCGCCTTCCAGCGCGCCGGCGACCACACAGAAGGAGACGACGCCGAGCGCAGCCGAGACCGCGGCGTACAACAAGCTCGACTGCTCGCAGCCGCTGAACGAGAACACGAAGCCAAAGGACGACCCGAACACGTTCATGGTCACCTGCGGCGCCGCGAACACCGACACCGCCGGCATCAAGTACCTGCTGTACCCCACGCTGATCGAGGGCAAGGAACTGTCGAGCGCGCAGGCGCAGTTCGACACGCAAGGCACCAACGGCTGGACCGTCCAACTCAAGATGAAGAGCGGCGCGCAAAGCACGTGGGCCAAGTTCACCGCCGCCAACATCGGCAAGCAGACCGCGATCGTGCTCGACAGCGAGGTGCTGTCCGACCCGCAGATCCAGGGCGCGATCGTCGGTGACACCCAGATCACCGGCAACTTCACGCACAAGGATGCGAGCGCGCTCGCCAACGCGCTGAAGTACGGCGCGCTGCCGCTCGCGTTCGACCAGCAGACCGCGCAGACGATCTCCGCGACGCTCGGCAGCAGTGAGTTGCACGCGGGTCTGCTCGCGGGCGCCATCGGCTTGATCCTGGTGCTGCTGTACTCGTTCTTCTACTACCGCGGTCTTTCGATCGTCACCTTGACCAGCCTCACGCTGTCGGCGGCGATCCAGTACCCGATCATCGTGTTGCTGGGCAAGGGCATCGGCTACACGCTGACGCTCGCCGGCATCGCCGGTCTCATCGTGGCCATCGGCGTCACCGCCGACTCGTTCATCGTGTTCTTCGAACGACTTCGCGACGAGGTGCGCGAGGGCAACAGCCTGCGCAGCGCCGTCGAGAAGGGCTGGGTGCGAGCTAGGCGCACGATCGTGTCGGCCGACCTGGTGTCGCTCATCGCGGCCGTCATCTTGTACTGGCTGGCGATCGGCGACGTGCGCGGGTTCGCGTTCACGTTGGGTCTTTCGACGATCGTCGACTTGTTCATCGTCTTCTACTTCACCAAGCCGCTGATCACGCTGCTGAGCCGCACCAAGTTCTTCGGCGAGGGCCACAAGCTCTCGGGTCTCGATCCCGAGCACCTGGGCGTCGACAAGCTGCGCGTCGCGACCGCGGCGACCCGGCGTCCCGCATCGGCCAGGAAGGTCTGACATGAGCCGCCTCGGAACGATCGGGCACAACCTCTACACCGGCAAGGTCTCCTACGACTTCGTCGGCAAGTGGCGGCGCTGGCTCGCCCTGTCGGGCGTGGTGGTGATCATCAGCCTGATCGGGCTCGGCGTGCGCGGCCTCAACATGAGCCTGGAGTTCAAAGGCGGCAGCCAGTTCACCTTCCCTGACAAGGGCTTCTCCAGCTCGCAGGTGGTCGATGTCGTCACGGGCGCGAACACCACCGAGACCACCATCACCGACCCGGTCGTCCAGACGCTGACCCAGGCGGGCGTCGGCAGCAAGAGCTACCAGGTCGAGACGGAGGCGCTGTCGAAGGATGACGCGGCAGCGGTGGTCGGCGCGATCACCGGCAAGCTCGGTGTGTCGGCCAACGATGTGTCGAGCAACACCGTTGGCTCCAGCTGGGGCGATCAGATCACGAAGAAGGCGATTCAAAGCCTCATCATCTTCATCATCGCCGTCATCATTTACCTGTCGTTGCGCTACGAGTGGAAGATGGCCGCGTCGGCCATCATCGCGCTGATCCACGACCTCATCATCACGGTCGGCATCTACGCGCTCGTCGGGTTCGAGGTCTCGCCGTCGACCGTCATCGGTCTGCTCACCATCCTCGGTTACTCGCTCTACGACACAGTCGTCGTGTTCGACAAGGTGCGTGAGAACACCAAGGACATCGCAGGCGGTAGCCGCATGACCTACAGCCAGGCCGCGAACCTCGCCGTCAACCAGACGCTGGTGCGGTCGATCAACACCTCCGTCATCGCGTTGCTGCCCGTGGCGTCGCTGCTGTTCGTCGGCGCCGGCCTGTTGGGCGCGGGCTCGCTGAAGGACCTCGCGCTCGCGTTGTTCATCGGTCTGGCCACCGGCACCTACTCCTCGATCTTCATCGCCACCCCGCTCGCCGCGATATTCAAGGAGCGCGAGCCGCAGTTCCAGGCGTTGGCCAGGCGCGTGGCGTCACGGCAGGGCAGTGCCGCCCGGACACCGGTCGTCGTCGGGGCGGCTGGCGCCGGCGGCAACGCGGCCGCGATCCCGGCAAGCGACATCGAGTCGGACGACGCCGGCGCCGCGAGCGGCGCCGGGCGCAGAGGCGGGCAACCGGCCGCGGCCGACGACGCGACCGAACCGCCCTCCGGGGCGCCGTCGTCCGGGCCGGCGCGCACGCCGTCACCGGCCGTGCGTCGTCCGAACACCGCGCAACGCCGGCCGGGCAACCGCCCCGCCGGTAAGAAGAAGCGTCGGTAGCGCGACGCCGTGGGGGCTGACGTCGGTGACTTGCTGACCGCGCTGGTGCGCGACGTGCCCGACTACCCGTCGCCGGGCATCTTGTTCAAAGACATCACGCCGGTGCTCGCCGACCCGGGCGCGTTCGCCGCGGTCACCGACGCGCTGGTCGAGCAGCATGCCCCGGGCACTATCGACAAGGTTGTCGGCATCGAGGCGCGTGGGTTCATCCTCGCGGCGCCGGTGGCATACCACCTGCGGGCCGGCTTCGTGCCGATGCGCAAGAAGGGCAAGCTGCCCTACGACACGTACCAGGCGACGTACGAACTGGAGTACGGCAGCGCGACCATCGAGGTGCATCGCGACGCGTTTCGGCCGGGGGAGCGGGTGCTGGTCGTCGACGACGTGCTCGCCACCGGCGGGACCGCGGCCGCGGCACTCGACCTGATCTCGCAATGCGGCGCGCGGCTTGCCGGATTGTCGTTCCTGCTCGAGCTGTCGGCGCTGCGCGGACGCGAGAAGCTGCCCGCCACGCGGATCCACACGCTGTTGCTGGTGTGAACGTTTGCTTCCCGCGCACCCGACTGTGACGCCGGCCGGCCGGTAGACTGGAAAGCCTCGCGGAACCCTTCCGGAAAGCCGCGACGAGGAGTGCCGGTGCAAGGTGGGGCGATTCCCGACGGCGGCGCCGTGAGCGCGCCAGCGCCGCCCCAGCGTGAGCAAGAACCCCGGCCCGAGCAAGAAGCCCGGCGCGGGCAAGAACCCCGGCGCGGGCAGGTGGAGCCCGCTCAGCCGGTCCTCGTCGAGTCGCCGGTCGAAGAGGCCGACGACGACGCCCACCTCGAGCCGGCCGTCTCCTCCGGTCGCCGGGTGCGCGCCCGGCTCGCCCGCCTGGCCGCCCAGCGCGGCGGCACCCCGTCGTCGCCGGTGCTCGACCCGCTGATTCGCGCGATCCGCGCGGCGCACCCGAAGGCCGACACCCGGACGATGCAGCACGCGTACGAGGTGGCCGAGCATTGTCACAGCGGGCAGTTCCGCAAGAGCGGCGACCCGTACATCACCCACCCGCTCGCGGTGGCCACCATCCTCGCCGAGCTCGGCATGACCACGCCGACGATCGTCGCCGCGCTGCTGCACGACACGGTCGAAGACACCCCGTACACCCTTGACGCGCTGCGCGCCGACTTCGGCGACGAGGTGGCCGCGCTTGTCGACGGCGTCACCAAGCTCGACAAGGTCAAGTACGGCGACGCCGCAACCGCCGAGACCGTGCGCAAGATGGTCGTTGCGATGGCCCGCGACCCGCGGGTGCTGGTGCTCAAGCTGTCCGACCGGCTGCACAACATGCGCACGCTGCGCTACCTCCCCGCCGAGAAGCAAGAGCGCAAGGCGCGCGAGACGCTGGAGATCTACGCGCCGCTGGCCCACCGGCTCGGCATGAACACGCTGAAGTGGGAACTCGAAGACCTCTCGTTCGCGACGCTGTTCCCGAAGCGCTACGACGAGATCGTGCGGCTCGTGGCGGAGCGGGCGCCGAGCCGCGAGACTTACCTCGCGAGCGTGATCGACCAGGTGAACCAGCAGCTGCGAAGCGCGAAGGTCAAGGCGACCGTCACCGGGCGGCCCAAGCACTACTACTCGATCTACCAAAAGATGATCGTGCGCGGTCGCGACCTCGGCGACATCTACGACCTGCTCGGCGTCCGCGTGCTCGTCGACAGCGTGCGCGACTGCTACGCCGCGCTCGGCATCATCCACGCCACCTGGAACCCGGTGCCCGGCCGGTTCAAAGACTTCATCGCGATGCCGAAGTTCAACCTCTACCAGTCGCTGCACACCACGGTGATCGGGCCGGGCGGCAAGCCCGTCGAGCTGCAGATCCGCACCCACGCGATGC
>JAICLV010000056.1 GCA_025925185.1 Acidothermaceae bacterium | reverse complement strand
CGGATTCCGCGACAGCGCCTCGATCGCTGCTGGGTCCGCGCGCGGGTCGTCGCCGTGCACCGTCACCACGTCGGCCGCGGCCGCGCGCGCCGTCGCGGTCGCGGCAACGACACCCGGATCGTTGCCGGCCGGAACCAAGACAGCCGTTCCCTCAAGGGGTTTTGGCGACGCCGCTCCAAGCTGCGCGGGATCCGAGACCGCCGGCACCCCAACAACCGGCTCCGCCGTCCCGACCACCACCACATGACGACAGCCAAGCCGCCGCACCTCGTCGGTGACCGCGGCGCCCGCCGCGGCGTCGTCCGATATCAAGACCGGCGCCCCGAGTCGTTGCGCGCTTGACGCGGCGCGCGTGAGCGACGCGAGATCCGACGACGTGAGCACCGCGACGGGCGCCGACGCGAAGAGCGCCTCGCTCATGCGCACCGACGTCATCGCCGCGCTCTTCTCGGCGATCACCGACGTCGGCGCGGACGGCGTCCGGGTGACCGCGGCCGCGGGCGCGGGCGAGCTCGGCGGCGGGGCGGACGGCGGCGGGGCGGACGACGTCGGCGCGGGCACCGAGGGCGACGGCTGGATGTGCGGGCCGGGGTGGCTGGTGCACGCGGCCACGGAGAGCGCCACGAGAGCCAGTGCCGTGGTCACGCGCACGCGTCCGCGCCGCGGCGCGGTCACCACCCAGTCGACCACCCGCACACAGTAGCCGCCCGGTCGGCGACGGACGCGCCGCTTCGCGCCGGGCCCTAGACCTCGAAACTCGCGCCCAGGCCCCGCAATAGCGGTGTCGAAGCGCGAGTTTCGGGGTCTAGGGAGATCGTCAGCCGACGATCAGCACGTCGGCGCGCCGGCGCGTGCTCTCGATCAACCGCGCGTTGCGCTCGTCGGTGCCCAGGGCCCACGCGCGCGCCGTCTCGCGGTCGCGGCCGAACGCCATGTGCCGCGCGACGAGCCGCTCCAACCTCACGTCACGAGGCGGTTCCAGATACCAGACCTCGTCGATCAACCCGCGCAGCGCATCCCACGGCGGCTGGTCCGCCAGCAGGTAATTGCCCTCGAGGACGACGAGGGGCACGCGCGCGGCCACGTGGATCGCGCCCGCGATGGGCTCCTCGATGTCGCGCCGAAAGGTCGGCGCGTAGACATCCGCATCGGCGGCGCGCAGCCGGCGCACCAGGGCCACGAACCCATCGCCGTCGAAGGTGTCGATCGCGCCCTTGCGCTCCTCGCGGCCAAGCCGACGCAATTGCGACTGCGCGAGGTGGAAACCGTCCATCGGCACCAGCGCCGCGGACGACGCCAGCCCCGCCACCAGCTGCTCGGCGACGGTCGACTTTCCCGCGCCCGGCGCGCCGGTGATACCGAGCAGCCGTCGCCCGCCGGCCGTCAGTGCGGACGCCCGCGTGGCCAACGCGGCGAGGTCGGCGCGTTGGATCACGGTCGGTTCGGGGGACGTCGGCACGCGTGAAAAGGTAATGGCATGCGCCTCGTCGTCATGATCGAACCTCAGTTCGGCGCGTCGTACGCCGACCAAGCCCGGCTCGCGAAGCACGCCGAGGATCTCGGCTTCGACGGGTTCTTCCGGTCCGACCACCTCGCCACCATGCGGCCCGACCTCGGCCTGCCCGGCCCCACCGACACGTGGGCGGTGCTCGCCGGGCTTGCCGTCGAGACGTCGCGGCTGCGGCTCGGCGCGATGGTCACCTCCGCCACGTTCCGCTTGCCGGGACCGCTTGCCGTCGCCGTCGCCACCGTCGACCACATGAGCGACGGCCGGATCGAGTTCGGTCTGGGCGCCGGCTGGTTCGAGCTCGAGCACACCGCCTACGGCATCCCGTTCCCGCCGGTGGCCGAGCGGTTCGACCGGCTCGAGGAGCAGCTCGCCATCATCAGCGGGTTGTGGCGCACGCCCGTGGGTGAGCGGTTCGATTTCGCGGGAAAGCACTACCAGCTCGCGGACTCTCCGGCGCTGCCCAAGCCCGCGCAATCTCCGGCGCCGCCTGTCATCGTCGGCGGGCACGGCCAGAAGCGCACTCCCGAACTCGCGGTCCGCTACGCCGACGAGTTCAACGTGCCTTTCTCGGACGTCGAGACGACGGCCGGGTTGTTCCGCAACGTCGAGTCGGTCGCCGCCGAACTTGGTCGGACGACGGGAGGGCGTGCGCCGCTGGCGTTGTCAGCCGCGCAAACCGTCGCGTGCGGGCGCACCGACGCGGAAGCGCGCAACCGCGCCGAGAACATCGGCGGCACTCCCCCGCTGTTCGGCACGCCCGCACAGATCGTCGACCACATCGGAGCGTTCGCCGACGCCGGCGCCAGCCGGCTCTACCTGCAGATCCTCGACCTCGCCGACCTCGATCATCTCGACGTCATCGCCTCGCAGGTCGCGCCGCAGCTGCGCTGACCGCGATCACAAGTCTTTGCTGAGCACGGTGAATTCGAGGTCGGGACGACGCGGTAGCCCGAACCGCTCGTCGCCGTAGGGAAACGGTCGGCGCTCGCCGACCTCCCGATAGCCGCGACGCAGGTACCACGCGATGAGATCTTCGCGCTGCGCGATGACCGTCATCTCCATGCGGGCGCAACCCCAGTCGGCTTTCGCCTGTCGCTCCGCCTCGGCGAGCAACCGCTTCCCGGCGCCGACACCCTGAAGTGTCGGCGACACGGCGAACATGCCGAAGTACGCGACGGCACCGCGACGACGCTCCAATTGGCAGCAGCCGACGACCGCTTGCCCGTCGATCGCCAAGACCACGCGACCGTCGGCCGCCTCGATGATGTCGCGCACCGCGTTCGCGTCGGTTCGGTGACCGTCGAGAAGGTCGGCCTCCGTGGTCCAGCCAGCCTTGCTGCTCTCACCCCGGTAGGCGGACTCGACGAGCGCGACAACCGGTTCGACATCGGCGGCATTGGCGACTCGAAAGGAGAGGGACACCGCGACATCGTAGACGCACGACAGGGCTGGGACCCTGCCCGTCGGACAAGGCCCCAGCCCTGGATTTTGGTGGCCGCGCGACGCGGCTTACCCGTGGAAGTGACCACCTCCGGAGCGATGCGGCGCGCCGAACGCCGCGCCAGCCAGGTCAATCTGCAGATCGGTGTACGCCTGCTTCGGCTGGCTGTTGACGTCGTACAGCGTCGCGTAGCCCTCTTGCGGGTTGTTGAAGAACCCAGGGATCCACGACACGGCGTCGTTGACGCCCCAGACCGTGAACGAGATGCACTGCCGGACCGCGAGACACGCCTTCATCATCTGGTCGAACTCGTAAGGCTGGGCGAACAGCGCGAGGTTGTCGGTCGGCACCTGCTCGGTGGCGTTGTTGACGAAGGTGCGCACGTCCGCCTCGGTGATGGCGACCTTGAATCCCGCGTTCGCGTAACGCTGCAGGTCGTCTCGCATGCGGGTGCCCGAGAAGCCGTATTGCGTGTCGAGGTGGCCCTGGTCGCCGACGCCGTCGATCGGAACACCCTGCTTCTTCAACTGGGTGACCATCGCGTACACCGCGTCGGCCTTTGCGTTACTGCCGTCTTCTCCTGCGATGTTGTAATCGTTGTAGAACAACAAGGCGTGCGGATCGGCGGCGTGCGCCCACCGGAACGCGTCGGCGATGATGCCGGTGCCGAGGTGGGAGATCCAGAAGTCATTCGGGTTGATCATCGACGGGTTGCTGTCGGTGAAGAACTCGTTGGCGACATCCCACTGCCAGATCTTGCCCTTGAAGTGGGCCACCTCATCGGTGATGTGCTTCTTCAGAATGTCACGCAGTTGTGCGTCGCTGATGGTGCCGTTGCTGACGCCGGTGGTGAGCCAGCTCGGCAGCTGGTTGTGCCACATCAAGGTGTGACCACGCACCAACTGGCCGTGCTCCTGCGCGAATTTCACCAGCGCGTCGGCCGGCCCGAAGTTCAGCTGACCCTGGGTGGGCTCGATGGTGTCCCACTTCATGACGTTTTCAGGCGTCACAGTGTTGAACTGGTTCGCGACAATGCTGGTGTAGGTGGCGTTGACGTTCAGCAGGTCCATGTTCACCGCGTTGCCGACCCCTAGCCCGATCTTCGAGGCGAGCGCGCGCAGTGAATCCGCAGGAACTTTGCTGTGCCCCGACCCGCCACCAAACGAGGTGGCGCCGGCGGCCGTGCTGACCGCCAAAACCGTGGCCGCGCTTACCGCGACGGCCGCGATGCGACTTACCTTCCGACGACTTAGCTGCAAGGCGGGCTCCCTAAACAAGCGCTTCCTGAAGCGCGATGGGAAACGAATCGACCCCATCGCGCTCCGAAACTTTTCGGCTTATTGCCGATATGTGGGTGAACCTAAGCCGGTCCCCGGACCGCCGTCAAGATGTCTGCTCGGTAAGACCTACCGCGCGTAATTATCGGATTAACCGGCGGGTGCCACGACCTGTGCTGCGGAGCCGCGGACGGGCGCACATCCGACCAACGGAAGGTCACGTCTCTGAAATGTTGCGTTTCGATCACCGGAAGTTTCGGTTAGCGCGTCGGTGGTTGAGCCGTTCGCGCGTTGGGTACGTCAGCATGTCTGGGGAGTAAAGACTTGGACGCTGGCCGAGGAGGATGGACGACGCGATGCTGGGGCTCCCCGACCACATCACCACGTGCCTGTTCGACCTTGACGGCGTGCTGACCGACACCGCCTCGGTTCACAATGCGGCGTGGAAGCGGACGTTCGACGACTACCTGCGCGAGCGGGCGAATCGCACCGGCGAGCCGTTCGTCGCGTTCGACTCGGGCGCCGACTACGCGCGATACGTCGACGGTCGACCCCGGGCCGATGGTGTCCGAACTTTCTTGCGCAGCAGGGACATCGAGCTGCCAGAGGGAAATCCTGACGACCCTCCCGACGCGGAGACGGTGCACGGGCTCGGCAACCGGAAGAACGACGCGCTGCAACAGGCGATCGAGCGGGATGGCGTGACGGTGTACGAGGGATCGCGACAGTACCTCAAGGCAGCGGTGGAAGCCGGCTTGCGCCGCGTGGTCGTCTCGTCGAGCGCCAACACCGAACAGGTGTTGCGGGTCACCGGTTTGCTGGAGCTCGTCGAAGGCCGGATCGACGGCGTCACGATCGCGCGTCGCGGTCTGGCCGGCAAACCGGCCCCCGACACGTTCGTCGAAGGCGCCCGGTGCGTGCAGGCGACTCCGCAGGAGTCGGCGGTCTTCGAGGATGCGATCGCCGGCGTTGAGGCGGGCAGCGCAGGTCGTTTCGGTTTCGTCGTCGGTGTCAACCGCGTCAACGACGAGCACGGGCGGCAACTGCGGGAACATGGCGCCAGCGTCGTCGTCGCAGACTTGAGCGAACTGATTGAGGGAGGAGCGCCCACGTGATCGCGCAGTCGGCTTTCCCCGTCGAACCGTGGGTGATCCGGGAGAACCGCCTCGACCTCGACCTGCTAGCGCAATCGGAGTCGGTTTTCGCGCTGGCGAACGGCCACATCGGGTTGCGCGGGAACTTCGACGAAGGTGAGCCGCACGGCATCCCCGGCACCTACCTGGTCGGCTTTTACGAGCTGCGGCCGCTTCCTTACGCGGAAAGCTCCTACGCCAACCCCGAGTCGAGCCAGTCCGTCGTCAACGTCACGAACGGCAAGCTGATCCGGCTACTCGTCGACGACGAGCCGTTCGACGTCCGGTACGGGAAGGTGCACTCGCACGAGCGGGTGCTCGACTTCCGCGCCGGCACCATGACCAGAACGGTCGAATGGTCGTCCCCGGCTGGCAAGCGAGTCCGGGTGACGACGACCCGGCTTGTGTCGTTCACTCAGCGGGCGATCGCCGCCATCGACTACCAGGTCGAGGCGCTTGACAATTCGGTCCGGCTCGTCGTGCAGTCCGAACTCGTGGCCAACGAGGACGTCCCGGCGCAATCGAACGACCCGCGTGAGGCCGCCGCCATGGAGTCCCCGCTGATGGCCGTCGACCAGACAACAACCGAGCACAGCGTGGTGCTCGTTCACCGCACCAAGCGCAGTGGCTTGCAGATGGCGGTGGCGATGGCGCACGAGGTGCTTGAAAGCGGCAGTGCCGACGTGACTCGCGAGGTGCACGTCGCACCGGACTGGGGGCGGGTGAGCGCGGTGTGCTCGCTCAAGCCTGGCGAGCGGCTGCACGTGGTGAAGTACCTCGGCTACGGCTGGTCGCGGGTTCGCTCGCCGCAGGCGTTGCGCGACCAAGTCGCGGGGGCGGTGACCGGCGCGACGGTGACCGGCTTCGCGGGGTTGTGCGACGAGCAGCGGCGCTACCTCGACGACTTCTGGGACGCCGCCGACGTCGAGATCGACGGCGACGACGAGATTCAACAGGCGGTGCGGTTTGGCCTGTTCCACGTGCTGCAGGCGGGCGCGCGGGCCGAGGGCCGCGGCATCGCGGCGAAGGGGCTCACCGGCCCCGGCTACGACGGCCATACGTTTTGGGACAGCGAGTCATTCGTGCTGCCCGTGCTGATGTACACCAGACCCGAAGCGGCCGCACACGCGCTGCGCTGGCGGCGCTCGACGCTCGGCCGCGCGCGGCAGCGCGCGCAGACGCTGGGCTTTCAGGGCGCGGCGTTTCCGTGGCGAACGATTCATGGCGAGGAGTGCTCTGGTTACTGGCCGGCTGGCACAGCCGCCGTGCACGTCACCGCCGACATCGCCAACGCGCTCGATCGCTACACGAACGTCACCGGCGACCACTCGGTCGAACGCGAAGGCGGCCTCGAACTGCTGGCCGAGACAGCGCGCTTTTGGATGTCTGTCGGTCACTTCGGGTGCGACGAGAAGTGGCACGTCTCCGGCATCACTGGCCCCGACGAGTACACGGCGCTAGTCGACGACAACGCGTTCACAAACCTGGCCGCTGCGCACAACTTGCTCGCCGCCGCCGCGTCGGCGACGCGCCATCCCGACGTCGCGCGCGAACTCGGGGTCGACGACGACGAGGTGGCCCGCTGGCAAGCCGCCGCCGACGCGGTCTTCGTGCCCTACGATCCGGTCCGCGGAATTCACGAGCAGAACTCCGGCTTCACCATGTTGCCGGAGTGGGACTTCGAGTCGTCGCGTGACAAATATCCGCTGATGCTGCACGCGCCGTACTTCGACATCTACCGCAAGCAGGTCATCAAGCAGGCCGATCTCGAACTCGCGCTGGTGAGCTTCGGCGACCACTTCACCGCCGACGAGAAGGCGCGCAACGTCGACTACTACGAGCGTCGCACGGTGCGCGACTCATCCTTGTCAGCATGCGTGCAGGCGGTGATCTGCGCCGAGGTCGGCCATCTCGATCTCGCGCACGACTACGCGTACGAGGCCGCTCTCATCGACCTGCAAGATCTGCACCACAACAGCCGAGACGGTCTGCACATGGCGTCGTTGGCCGGCGCGTGGACGGCTCTTGTTTTCGGCTTTGGCGGCCTGCGCGACACAAACGGCGAGCTGTCGTTCGCACCCCAGTTGCCGAGCGCGATCCGCAGGTTGCGGTTCACCATTCGTTGGTGCGGACTGCGACTCGGCGTCGAGGTCACCCACGACGAGGCGACCTACACGTTGCGCGACGGCCCGGACGCGTCCCTGACATTTCGGCACTGCGACGACACCGTCACGGTCGACACCAGCGCGCCGGTGACGCGGAAACTCGAGAAGCGAAAGGCGGCGCTGCCCAGACCCGACCAGCCGCCGGGCCGTGAGCCGACGTCGCACTCCCGCTAACGGTCGCCGCCAGCGCGCCTCATCCGTTCGACCAGCCGTGGTCGGCAAGATGGCGACGTGCTGCATGTGCGCGTTTTCTCGCCGTCCGAGCTGACCAACGACGTGACGGAGACGTTGCGCTCGCACCCTGACGTGAGTGCGCTGGCCGTTCTTCGGGGCGCGTCGGTGCGTCCTGCGGGCGACGTCGTCTTGGCCGACATCCCGCGCGAGGCGGCGAACGACGTCATCGAGATCATTCGCGCGCTCGGTGTCACCGGCGAGGGCACGATCCACGTCGAGCCGGTGCAAACCTGGCTGTCGGAGAAAGGGCTGCAGGCCGAACGACGCGCGCCGGGCAGCAGCTCCGACGCCGTGGTGTGGGCCGAAGTCGTGGAGAACGCGTACGGCGACGCCGAGCTGAACTGGACGTACCTCACGTTCATGACCCTCGCGACGCTGCTCGCGAGCATCGCCATCGTCCTCGACTCACAGATCTTGGTCATCGGGGCGATGGTGTTGGGTCCTGAATTCGGCGCCATCGCCGCCCTCGGCGTCGCGCTCGTCCGGCGCCGTCCAGCGTTGTTTCGCTTCGCCGTACGCACGCTGGTGTTGGGGTTCGTCTGCGCGATCCTGCTGACGACGTGCGTGTCGCTGATCGGGCGTGCGCTGGGCTGGATCCAACGCGCCGACATCGTCGGTCATCGCCCTGGCACCTCGTTCATCTACAGCCCCGACAGGTGGAGCATCACGGTCGCTGTGATCGCGGGTGCCGCAGGAGTGTTGTCGCTGACATCCGCGCGGCTCGGCGGCCTGTCCGGCGTCTTCATCTCGGTCACGACGGTGCCGGCCGCCGGAAACGTGGCGCTGGGCCTGGTCTTCGGCGCCTGGGGCGAGGTGCGCGGCAGCGGTCTGCAACTGCTGGTGAACATCGCCGGCATGGCGGTCGCCGGGTGGCTCACGCTCGTCGTTCAGCACAGCGTGTGGTCGCGTGTTTCGATCCGCCGCGCCGCGATAACGTCGGGGCGACGAACAGGAGCGTGACCATGGAGTATCGCCAACTCGGCGGCTGCGGCCTTCGGGTCTCGACGTTGACCCTCGGCACGATGGGCTTCGGCGGCCGCGGCTGGGCCGCCAACGTCGGCACCATCGACGTCGACGGCGCCCGGCGCCAAATCGCGATGGCGCTCGACGCGGGCGTCAACCTCATCGACACCGCCGACGTCTACTCCGGCGGGCTTTCAGAGGAGATCGTCGCCAAGGCGCTGCCGATCGCGCGCGAGGACGTGCTGATCGCCACCAAGGCCCGGATGCCGATGGGCGACGGGCCGAACGACGCGGGGCTCTCGCGCCACCACATAATCCGGGCCGCCGAAGCCAGCCTGCGCCGCCTGCAGACCGACTACATCGACCTCTACCAGGTGCACGAGTGGGACGGCCAGACGCCGCTCGAGGAGACGCTCGCCGCCCTCGACCACCTGGTGTCAGCAGGCAAAGTGCGCTACATCGGGGCGTCGAACTACACCGGCTGGCAGCTGATGAAGGCGCTCGGAATTTCACGCCAGCAAGGATTTTCGCGGTTCGTCAGCCAGCAGATCTACTACTCCTTGCAGTCGCGTGACGCCGAGTACGAGCTGGTGCCCGTCGCCATTGACCAGGGCCTCGGCATCTTGGTGTGGAGCCCGCTCGCCGGCGGCCTGCTCTCGGGCAAGTACCGCCGCGGCGTCGACGCGCCGGCTGGCAGCCGGCACCTCGGCGACTGGGACGAGCCGCCCATCCATGACGAGGACCAGCTGTACGACACCATCGACGCGCTCGTCGAGATCGCCGCCGCGCACGACGCCTCCGCCGCCCAGGTCGCGCTGGCCTGGCTGCTCGGCCGGCCCGGCGTCACGACCGTCATCGTCGGCGCACGCACCGAGGAGCAGCTCGCCGACAACCTCAAGGCCGCCGACCTGGTTTTGTCGGACGACGAAAGGGCGCGGCTGGACAAGGTCAGTGCGCAACGGCTGCTTTATCCGCACTGGCACCAGGCGAAGACGTCCGGCGACCGGCTCAGCCCGGCCGACCTGAGTGTCCTGGGCCCGCACCTGAAGAAGTGAGCTACCCCTGGCCGGCGGGCTAGCCGAGCGAGAGACCGGCCCGCCGCAGCACGTCGCGCGCGGCATCGGCCTGACCGCCCCTTGCCACGATGTCGTACCGGGCTGCGACAAACGACCGATGCGACGAGAAGTCGCGCGCCCCCCGGGTCGCCGCGTGGCCCACGTAGCCGAAGACCGCGCCCCAGATCGCGCCGATGACCAAACCGCCGACGATCAGTCCGATCCAGGTGGGCCCCGTCGTGAACAACCCGACCAGCAGGCCGATGAACAAGCCGAACCACGCACCGCTCGCCGCGCCGGCGCCCGCCGCCCTGCCCTTCGTCATGCGACCGGTGACCCGCTCGACCAACCGCAGGTCGCAACCCACGATGTCGAGGTGCTCGACAGGGAACTGCTGGTCGGAGAGGAGGTCGACGGCCTCTTGCGCCTGCTCGTAGGTCGGATAGCTCGCGACCGTGTTCCAAGCCGCGCTGATCGGATCGAGTCGAGTGGGATCACCGAACGCCATGAACACGCCATTCCCCGCGGCGCCGTCGTCCAAGCGGAATCAGCGCGCCGGCTGGCGCGTTGGCTGCCGGCGCTGCTGGTCGCGGCGGCGCCCGACACCGTCGGCCGGACCGCCGGGGGCCTGCGTGAAGGGCTCAGGCCGCAAGCGCTCGGCGTCCCGGCGCAGATGCGCGCGCCGTTCGCGGCGGCGGCGATCGCGGGATTCGTCGGTTTCGCGCTGCTCGGACGCGCGCGCCTGACGAGCGCCGCGGCGAGGTGCTCGCGACCTTCTTCGTCATCGCCTACATCGGATTAACCGTGCCCGTGGTCGGCACCGGCGTGCTTGTCACCGACGCCACGCTGTTCATCGCTACTGTCACGCTCGCGATCGTCGTCGCGGTCTTGGCCGCGGTCGCGAGCGGCATTTTGCTGCGGCTATCGGGCAGCGCTGCACGTCGACTGCCGCTCGCCGAGTGAAGGGTTTGGGCGGTCTAAATCGCCAATTTTGCAGCGCAAACCTTCACTCGACGGAGGAGACGCGCTGCCTCGACGAAATGGACGTGGATTAGGGTCGATCGAACGCGCGTTGGGACGGAGGCGGTCATGAAACTCGGCATCCATATACCCGACTTCACCTGGCCCGGAGGCGCTACGCGACTTGGTAGCCAGCTAACCGACGTCGCGCAGGGCGCCGAGGAAGCCGGTTTCGAAATGCTCACCGTGATGGACCACCTGTGGCAGATCGGTGTGATCGGTCCGCCGGAGCACGAGATGCTCGAGGCCTACACCACGCTGGGTTTTCTCGCCGCGCGCACGAGTCGCGTCTCGCTGCTCGCGATGGTGACCGGTGTCGTCTACCGGCCGCCGGGCTTGCTCGCGAAGATGGTGACGACGCTCGACGTGCTCTCTGGCGGCCGGGCGTGGCTCGGCATCGGCGCGGCCTGGAACGAGGACGAGTCACGCGGCCTCGGGCTGCCGTTCCCGCCGACCACCGAGCGATTCGAGCGGCTTGAAGAGGCACTGCAGATCTGCCTGCAGATGTGGTCGGACGACGAGAGCGCGTTCGACGGCAAGCATTATCAACTGGGCCGCACGCTGAATTCGCCGCAGTCGTTGACGAAGCCGCATCCGCCGATCCTCATCGGTGGCGGTGGCGAGCAGAAGACGCTGCGGTTGGTGGCGAAGTACGCGCAAGCCTGCAACCTGTTCGCCGGCGCGGAAGTGCCGCACAAGCTCGAGGTGCTGCGCGCGCACTGCGAGGCCGAGGGCCGCTCGTACGACGACATCGAGAAGACCGTGCTCTACAACTTCGACGTCGGCGAGCACGGCGAGAACGTCGAGCGCATCGTCAACGACCTGCGCGGCTTGAGCGAACTCGGCTTCACCTTAGCGCACGGTCAAGTGGCGAACGTGTCGTCGCTGCGCCCGCTCGAGGTCATCGGCAAGGAGGTCGTGCCCGCCGTCGCCGCCTGGTGAATAGGGTTGGCGCCATGCGCTTCGGACTCTTCCTCCCTCAAGGCTGGCGGCTCGACCTCGCGGGCATCGACCCGGCGCGACACTGGCCGGTGATGCGCGACCTCGCTCAGGAGGTCGACCGCGGGCCGTGGGAGTCGCTGTGGGTCTACGACCACTTCCACACGGTTCCTGAGCCGAGCGTCCAGGCGACGCACGAGGCGTGGAGCCTGATGGCCGCGTTCGGCGCCGTCACCGAGCGGATCCGGCTCGGCCAGATGTGCACGTGCATGGGCTACCGCAATCCGGCCTACCTGGCGAAGGTCGCCGCCACGGTCGACGCCGTCTCCGGCGGCCGCACCGAGATGGGCATCGGCGGCGGCTGGTACGAGCATGAGTGGAGGGCCTACGGATACGGATTCCCCGGCGCTGGCGACCGGCTCGACATGCTCGACGAGGGCGTGCAAATCATGCGCCAGCTCTGGGCGACGGGAACCGCGTCGTTCTCCGGCAAGCACTACCAAGTCGACGGCGCGATCTGCCGGCCACTTCCGCTGCAAGACGGCGGAATCCCGCTCTGGATCGCCGGCGGCGGCGAGAAGAAGACGTTGCGCACCGTCGCCAAGTACGCGCAGTACGCCAACCTCGACGGCACGCCCGACGTCTTCAAGCACAAATCCGAGGTGCTCGCCAGTCATTGCCGCGACGTGGGCACCGACTTCGACGCCATCGTCAGGTCGGCGAACTTCAACGTCGTGATCGGCGAAACCGAGAAGGACGTCGCCGACAAGCTCGCGTGGATCAGGTCGCACTACGAGCAGTACGCGTCGGCCGCCAAGGCCGACAGCACGGCCCGCAGTTTCGCGACCGGGCCACTCGTCGGAACACCCGACCAGATCATCGAACGGCTGACCGGCCTGCAAGCGATGGGCATGACCTACGCGATCGGTTACTTCGTCGATGCGGCATACGACCGCGGAAGTCTCGACCTGTTCGCCAGCAAGGTGATCCCCGCGCTCAGCTAAAGCAGGTGGCGGGCGGCGATGAGTTCGGTGCTGCTGGCACGTCCTACCGAGGATGAGCACCCCAGCGCCGCGCGCTATCACCTTCACCGTCCGGGGCCCGATCGAGCGCGCCGACCTGCCGGGGTTATGCGACCGTGTCTGTGGGCTTTTCTCGGGTCAGCGCGGTTGCGTCGCGGACTGCGACGTCAGCGGGGTGGCGCCGGACGCCGTGACGGTCGACGCTCTTGCCCGGCTGCAGCTGGGCGCGAGCCGCAACGGCTGCCGGGTGCGCCTGCGCAACGCGTCGCCCGAGCTGCTCGAGGTGGTGGTGCTGATGGGCCTCGCCGACGTGCTGCCCGAGTGACCGTCGTCAATCACCGAGGCGCGGTGGCAGGCCGAACAGCGGGAACAGCGTCTCGGTGGAGAGGAAGAACGTGAACTCCCCGACCTTTCCGTCGTGCACGTCGAGCACCTGCAGCGCCCAAGGCTCGTACCCCCCATTCGGGCTGGGCTTGTACTGCCCGAACGTCGGCAGGCCGTTTGCCGACTCAGCGGGGATGACCCGCGAGCCCTTGCAACCAATACCGGGGCCAAACCACCAAGCGAAGACGTCGTCGCGCCCGGCGAGCCACATGTCGTAGGGCGGCATCGACTGTGTGGCATCTTCGTGAATCAGCGCGGTGAGCGCGGTTACGTCGTACGCCTCGAACGCCTTGACGTAACGGTCGAGCATCTCCTTGTCGGCCGCGCTCAGCGCGGCGGCTTTCAACGACGCCCCGGACGACGAGGCCGTCGTCGCCTTGCTGGTCTGCAACGTGGCCCGGGCCCGTTGCAACGCGCTGTTGACCGACGCCACGGAGGTCTCGAGCAGCTCCGCGACCTCGCTGGCCTGCCACTGCAGCACCTCGCACAAGATCAGCGCGGCCCGCTGGCGTGGCGGAAGGTGCTGCAGGGCGGCGACGAACGCCAACCGCACGGAGTCGCGCACCACCGCGGTCTCGGCCGGGTCGCCACCCTCCGCGACGACCAGCCGCTCGGGCACCGGTTCGAGCCAGCTGGTCT
>JAICLV010000022.1 GCA_025925185.1 Acidothermaceae bacterium | reverse complement strand
TGACGTCGACACCGATCGCGTCGAGGCCCGCCGCGGCGAGTTCGAGTCGTCGTCCGGTGGCCACCAGAAGTTGCTCTGCCGTAAGGGTTTCGCCGCCGTCGAGCCGCAGCGTGAAACCGGTCGCGTCGTGTGACGCCGCTACCACCTTGGCACCGACCCGGACATCGATGCCCTCGCGTCGGAAGACGTCGGCCAGCAGCGCGCCGGACTCCGGCTCTTCGGGCGGAAGCAGATGCGGCGTCGCCTCGACAACCGTTACCCGCGCTCCGAAGCGCGAGAACACCTGAGCCAGTTCCACCCCGATCGCACCGCCGCCGAGCACAAGCAGGGACGACGGGACGCGCGTTGTGGAGACCGCCTCCCGATTGGTCCACAGCGGCGTGTCGGCGAGACCGTCGATCGGTGGCAGCGCGGGCTCGGTGCCGAGGTTCAGCACGACCCCGCGGCGGGCGTGGAACTCACGGCCGTCGACCGCGACGGTGTTCGGTCCGGTGAGCTTTCCGTGGCCGCGCACGAAGCGGCCGCCCTTGCCCTCGAACCGCTCGACCGCCGCCTTGTCGTCCCAGTTGTCGGTGGCCTCGCCCCGGATCCTGGTCGCGACCGGGCCCCAGTCAGGGGTCACCTGCGACTGGCCGGCCAGGCCGGGAATCCGCCGGGCCTCAGCCAAGGCGTTCCCGGCCCGGATCATCATCTTGCTCGGCACGCACCCGTAGTACGGGCACTCGCCGCCGAGCAGCCGCTGGTCGATCCCCACGACGTCCAAGTGCGCCTCGGCGAGCCGGCCGGCGACCTCCTCGCCGCCTGGTCCCATGCCGACGACGACGACGTCGACTTCTTCGACCGCTGACATCATGACCTCCCGATCTCGCGATACGACGTTATGCGGTCGGGACCGTGTCGAGCACGATCTCGTCGGGCGGCACGCCGTCGGCGTCGGCCTCCACCGAGCGACGCAGCGCCTCGTGCAGCGTGCGCGGCGTCAAGACACCGACGAAGCGGTCGTCCTCGAGCACCGCGATCCAGCCAGCGTCGTGCTGCAGCATCTCGGCGAAGGCGTGTTTCAGCGACGCCCCGGCCGGGACCCACGCCTCCATTCGTCGCGCCACGTCGCGAACCCGCCCACGCGCCGCGGTGGCGTCGATGCCGATCCAGCCGTGCAGGCGCTCGTCGGCGTCTAGCACGATCGCCCACTTCGAGCCCTCCTTGCCCAGCGCTGTTTCCGCGTCGCTCAACGAGTCATCGAGGTGGACGACGGGGGGGTGTTCCAAATCGCCCTGCAGAATCGGCGTCACCGACATTCGCTTGAGGCCGCGATCCGCGCCGACGAAGTCGGCGACGAAGCTGTTCGCCGGCGCGCCCAACAGCGCGGCCGGCGTGTCGTACTGTTCGAGCTTTCCCCCTTGGCTGAACACCGCGATGCGATCGCCTAGCCGCACCGCCTCCTCGATGTCGTGCGTCACGAACAGCACGGTCTTGCGGACTTCTTCTTGCAGGCGCAGGAATTCGGTCTGAAGACGGTCGCGCGCGATCGGGTCGACCGCGCCGAACGGCTCGTCCATCAACAGCACCGGGGGATCGGCCGCGAGCGCGCGCGCCACACCGACGCGCTGCTGCTGCCCGCCGGAGAGCTGGTGGGGGTAGCGCTTCGCGAAGCGTGCCGGATCCAGGCCGACGAGCTCGAGCAGTTCAAGGGCGCGCGACCGGCGGCGCTTGGCATCCCATCCGAGAAGCTCCGGCACGGTGGCCACGTTGTCGAGCACTGTGCGGTGCGGGAATAGGCCGACCTGCTGGATCACGTATCCCATGCGGCGTCGCAACTTGACCGGGTCGGCGTTCGTCACGTCTTCGCCGTCCAAGAAGATCCGACCACCGGTGGGCTCGATGAGTCGGTTGACCATCTTCAGCGTGGTGGTCTTGCCGCACCCGGACGGTCCGACGAGGGCGACCAGCGCTCCGCGGGGGATGTCGATCGAAAGCTCGCCGACGGCGACGGTTCCGTCGGCGTAACGCTTCGTCACCCGGTCAAGGCGGATTATCGGCTCGGTGTCACGGTCGGGCCCGATCGCCGCGTCTGTGACATGGCCGAGCCGGACGACCGGCTCTTGGGTAGCGTCCACTCATGAACTTTCGCACCGGCAATTGCCTAGAGGCAAACAGTTGGATATGCGCCAAGTTCATCAGCACTCGGCAAGACCAGCTGTTGAGCGCGCTGCAAGAGCACGTCACGCTGACCGTCGAGACGGTGGTCATCGCTTTGGTGGTGTCGCTACCCCTTGCGATCGCGGTGCGGCGGTCGCGGCGGGCAAGCGCCGGCCTGCTCGGGCTCGCCACCGCCGTCTACACCGTGCCGTCGCTCGCCCTGTTCGGCCTCCTCGTGCCGATCACCGGGCTGCGCCCGGCCACCGTGCTGGTCGGCCTGGTGCTCTACTCGCTGACCATCCTCATCCGAAACGTGCTCGCCGGCCTCGACTCCGTGCCGGCCGACGTGGTCGAGGCGGCCCGCGGGATGGGAATGGGCCGAACCCGCATCCTGCTCCAGGTCGAACTGCCGCTTGCGATGCCGTCGATCTTCGCCGGCGTCCGCGTCGCGACCGTCTCGACGGTCGCGCTCGCCACGATCGGCTATCTCATCGGCGAGGGCGGCCTCGGCAACCTGATCCACGAGGGACTCACGAACTACTTCAAGGCAGAGGTGCTCACGGCGAGCGTGTTGTGCGTGCTGCTCGCCGTCGCGCTCGACGCCGTCTTGGTGGGGCTGCAATTCCTGCTGACGCCGTGGGCGCGGCGCACCGGTAGGGCGCGATGAACAGCCTCAGCGGGGTCGTCGATTGGCTCTCTGACGGCGCCCACTGGCGTGGCTCTGACGGCGTGATCGTCCGCACCGTCGAGCACGTCGAGTTGTCGGCGATCGCGCTCGGCATCGTCTTGCTCGTCGCGTTGCCGATCGCGATGTGGCTCGGGCACGTTAAGCGGGGCGGCTTTCTCGCGGTCAACGTGAGCAACGTCGGGCGCGCCGTGCCGACGTTCGCGGTCCTCACCTTGCTCGCGTTGACGTCGCTCGGCGTGAGCAACCGCTCGGTCGTCCTCGCTCTCGTGCTGTTCGGCATTCCACCCGTGCTGACCAACGCCTACGTCGGAATCCGTGAGGTCGACGGGCAGGCCGTGGAGGCGGCCCGTGGGATGGGCATGACCGCGCTGCAACAGCTTCGCCGGGTCGAATTGCCGCTCGCCGTGCCGCTGGTGTTGAACGGCATTCGGCTGGCGGCCGTCCAAATCGTCGCGACGATGACGATCGCCGCCCTGGTGTCCGGCCCCGGTCTGGGCCGGATCATCCAGGAGGGCTTCGCCACGCAAGACAAGCCCGAACTCGAGGCCGGGGCGCTGCTCGTCGTCGTCCTCGCGCTGCTCGTCGAAGGAGGCTTCGCGTTGTTGCAGCGTGTAGTCGACCCGGTACGCCGGGCGCATCACGGCGATCGAAGCGTGCCGCCGGAGCCGGCTCTGGTGGGGTCGGCGAGCGTTGTCGGTGGCGACGCGCAGAATCTGCCGTGAGACCGTCCCGCCTGGCTGAAATCGGGTTGGCCGGGAAGGGTTCGACGTCAGTAGCGTTGCAAATACTTGCGGGTGCTCGACGTGCCCGTCCGACACGCGTGACCCATGGGTCACGGGACACAGAAGGCGGTTGTCATGGCTCGTCGCATCCTTGCGGCATGCGCATCCGTGGTGGCACTGGCCATCGCGCTCAGCGGCTGCAGTAGCTCCGGATCGAAATCGTCCTCCCCGTCTGCGTCGTCAGGGTCGACGCAGGCGAGCGGTGGAACCGTCGTCATCGGTTCCGCAGACTTCTCCGAAAGCCAGGTGCTGGCGAATCTCTACGCGCTGCTCGCGCAGTCGGCTGGTTACAAGACCGAAATCAAGACGGTCACGACGCGCGAGATTTACGAGCCCGCACTGGAGAAGGGCCAGATCGACATCGTGCCCGACTACGCGGCGACCTTCACCGAGTTCCTCAACCACAAGGTCAACGGCGCTGATGCGCCGACCGTCGCCACCAGCGACAAAGACACCACGCTCGTGCAGTTGAAGAAGCTCGCGGAGCCGCTCGGCCTGACCGCCCTGGAGCCGTCCGACGCCGCCGACCAAAACGCGTTTGCCGTCACCAAGGACTACGCGACGAAGAACAATCTGAAGACGTTGAGCGACGTCGCCGCGGCGAAACTGCCGATCAAGTTGGCGGCGCCCGCCGAGTGCAAGTCGCGAGCGTTCTGCGGTGGCGCGCTCACCGACAAGTACGGCATCAACGTCACGCAGTTCGACACGTTCGACTTCGACTCGGTGCCTGGCAAGAAGGCGGTGCAAGACGGCAAGGACGACATGGTCGAGGTCGCGACCGACGACGGCACCCTCGACCAGTTCAACCTCGTCATCTTGGACGACGACAAGCACATCCAGCTTGCCGACAACCTCGTTCCGATCGTCGGCAAGAAGTACGCGAACGACGCGACTCTCGCGGCCGCCATCAACAAGCTCGCGCCGGTCTTGACGAGCAAGGACCTTGGCGCGCTCGACGCGCAGGTCGACGGCGAGAAGAAGATCCCGGGCGACGTCGCCAAGGCGTATCTGGTCGACAAGGGCCTCATCAAGGGCTGACATCAAGGGCTGACATCAAGACTGACATCAAGGGCTGACGCAACACGCCGAGGGGCCCGCCGCCGTCCCAGCTGCGGGCCCCTCGGCGCGTCGTCCGGTATGGACTTACCCGCCCAGTGCGGTGTTGAGCGCCTGCTGCACCGTCTGGTTCACCGCGCTGGTGCCTCCGAACAATGTTGACGACTTGAGCGACGAGCTCACGTCGCCGAGGTAGTACTTCGTCGCGTCGGGCAACGCCGTGGGGTCGGTCAGCAACATCGGGCCGCCCATCAGCCCTTCGAACGCCCAGCGCGGACGCGGAAAGACCGGCGAGCAAACGCGGCCTCATGGCACTCATTCCTTTCGAGCGACACGTCGTCGTCAGTGGGGCAGCACTCCGCGCGGGCGGAAAGTGAATACAAAGAAGCACCCGGGAACGGTCCCGTCAACATGTCTTCCGGAAACATCATCGATCTATTTCCGGAAACCGCCGATCGGGGGATGGGTGGGTAACGCTCCCACCCGACATCGCGCCGCGAATCGGTGCTCTTCGGGTTTGGCCCTGTCGCGTAAGGGATCTTGACGCTGTCGCAGAACGCCGGGATGTCACGACCGGACCGCAATGCCGGATTGGATTCGATTCTCGGGCCCGGAGCTGTTGCCGGAAGCTCCGTTGGAGCGGTCCACTGCGGCAGCTTTCACCGAAACTTTTCAGGCGACCGGACGACGCGAGGTGGGGTCGCGCGAGCGGCGCTTGAACCGGTGCGCGGTGTCGCGCGTTAGCCCCTCGGAAGCCGACAGGCTGACCGGTCGGTCCGGTCCGGCCTGCTAAGACGACAGCCGCGGTCCGATCGGCCGCGGGCACAGGAGGACGTGTGGACACCGAGCCAACCGCCGCGAGCGCCGTAACAGCTGCGACCCCAGCCGCTGAGCCGGCGCCGACGCTGAGCCGACGCACCCTCTTAGCGGCCGGGGCCGCGACCGGCGCAGCTGGCGTCCTCGTCCTGGCTGGATGCGCGAAGGGCTCGTCGAGCGCGAGTGGCTCGACCGGCGGCACGAGCGCGCCAGCGGGTGCCGGCGGTGCGGCCGGGACCGTGCTCGCGAAGGTCTCGCAGGTGCCCGTCGGCGACGCGATCTCCGCGAAGATGCACGGCCAGCCGATCTTGATCTCCCAGCCGGCCGCGGGAACGATCGTCACGTTCAGCGCGATCTGCACGCATCAGGGCTGCACGGTTGCCCCCGCTGGCAAGCAGTTCCACTGCCCCTGCCACGGGTCGGTGTACGACGCCGCGACCGGCGCGGTCATTCACGGACCTGCTCCTGCCCCGCTGACGAAGGTGCCGACGCACGTCGCGGACGGCGAAGTGATCTCCGGGGCGTGAGCCGAACATTCGGCTGACCGATCGAGCCGATTGCGGGTCGCAGGCAAGATCGCGTCCGCTTAATGGGCGGCTGGGGTAGTTCGTCCTAGTCCTTCTGAGCAGTCGTCGGGCCGAAGTTCGACATGAAGCCGTCATCTGCTTGTCGCTGCCCCGCAACCTCGTTATGGTCGATCCGGCCGCGCTTGATAACGAACCGGTATCGGGCGACGGCCACCCGCCGAACCTGCGACCCTCGCAGGGCCGGGGACCCAAGGTCCTTTTGGGGTGAATCGGCCACGTGCCGTAGGGCGATCTTCCCGCCCGAACCCGTCAGCTAACTCGGTAGGCGGTCGAGGGAGAAGGGTCCTTTCGCGTGCCGTTTGCCACGGTTGCAAGATCTTGGCGGTCGTCCGACCGTCGTGCAGCACTTGTCGTCACCGCCATCGCGGCCACGGCCGCCGTCGCCGGGACGCTCGTGGCGTTGCCGTCGTCCGCCTACGCCGTCGGCAGCAAGAACACCGCCGCCGCGGCCGCCGCCGCGCAAGCCAGGCTCGACGCGCTCGGCGTCCAGGCCGACAAGGCGGTCGAGGCGTTCAACCACGCGCAGTCGAAGCTCGACCAGGTCGCCGCGCAGGCCAAGGCGCAGCAAGCCGCCGTCACCAGGGCGCAGCAGCAGCTGAACACGGCGCGGGCGGGCATCCAGGCGCTTGCGGCCGCCGAGTACGAGGGCGCCTCCCCGAGTTCGGCACTGACCTACGCGCTTTCGTCCGACCCCGCAGCCTTGCTGCAAAAGGCCGATCTGCTCGCCCAGGTCAACCGGGTGCAGACCGCGAGCCTGACGAAGGTCGTCAACGCCAACCGCGAGCTGCAAACGACGAAGACGCGCGCCGACCAGGCGCTCGCGTCTCAGCAGGCGGCCGCCGCGCAACTGGCCGCGCGCAAGGCGGCCGTCGAGAAGGCGATCAAGGCCCAGCAGTCCGTCGCTGACTCCCTGCAGGCGAAGCTCCACCAGGAGCAGCAGGCAGCGGCTGCAGCCGCCGCCGAGCGCGCCGTCCAGCAGCGCGCCGCGTCGCGCGCCACGCATCGAGCCGCGATCGTCCCGCACCAGCAGAGCACCCCGCGTCAGCAGAGCACGGGTGGCGGTCCCGCTCCGGCCCCCGCTCCCGTGGCGGCGTCAGGCGGAGCCGCCGCGGCGCTGAAGTACGCGTACGCGCAACTCGGCAAGCCCTACCGCTTCGGCGGGTCGGGTCCGGGTTCGTTCGACTGCTCCGGCCTGACGATGCGAGCCTGGGGCGCCGCGGGCGTCTCGCTGTCGCACTCGTCGGTCGCCCAGCAACACCAGGGCAAGCGGGTGTCACTGTCCGCTTTGCAGCCCGGCGACCTGGTCTTTTGGGGCAACCCGTCCTACCACGTGGCCATCTACATCGGTGGCGGTCGGGTGATCGCCGCCCCGCACACGGGGACCGTCGTCCAGATCCAGTCGATCTGGGGTCATCCCAGCATGGCGGTCCGCCCGTAACCCGCCTCAAGCCCGCGCAGGCGCCCGCTCACTTCGAGCGGGCGCTTGCCGTTTTCCGGTTGTTCGCCTTGCGCAGCGCGTCGACCAGCTCGCCCTTGCTCATCGTTGAACGTCCGGGCACGTCGAGTCGCTTCGCGAGGTCGTAGAGATGCTGCTTGCTCGCGTTGGCGTCAACGCCGCCGGCGGTCTTGGCTGGACGACGGCGAGCGGCCGCTCCGCCGCGGGCCGCCTGCTTGTCTGAGGGTCCTTTTTTCGCTTTCGACTCCCAGTGGTCGCCCACCTTCTCAAAGCTGTGCTTGAGCGAGGCGAACGCCGTGCGACGTGGCCGGTCGCCCTCGCCGTACTCCTTCAACGCGGAGTCGTAGGTCTTCGCCCACGTGTCTTGCGCCTTCTTCGAGGAGCGCGCCACTGTGCTTGGCATCGTCTTACGCGCGGGCATCGGTGCTCCTTTCATCGGTTCGGCCGACCCCCGGCCCTTACCCGCGATTGCTTGACAGCAAGCCGCTTGACGGTGGGTCGAGGGGGTACGCGGCATCACATGACCGCAGATCGAGCGCATCATCACGACCCGGGCTCGCGCTTCGAGGACGCCGGGATTCCCGACCTGCAAGACGGCACCCCCGAGCAGCAAGAGGCCGAAGACCCCCAGGAGCTGCCCCTGCCTGGAGACGCCCCGAACGCGAGCGTCGATTGGGGCACGACGGTCGAGGAGCAGATCGAGGGCGAGCCGCACGACGTCCGGCTCGCTCGAGAGCTGCCCGATCCCGTCCTCGAGGAGATCAACGACGGCCGTCGTCGGCGAGCCGATGAATCGGCCGACGTGGGCCGGCTCGTGAACGACGAGCGGCTGCAGCCCGGCGACACCGAGCCGGACACCGACGCCACCGACGTGGGGCGCGACGGCGGCGGGCTCACCCAGGAGGAGCGGGCAATCCACCTCGAGCCGGAATAGCCGGTCGAGCGCAACGCGCGCGATTAGCTTGCCCGCGGTGGCCGCTCACGCGCATAGCCGATCCTGCCGATAGCGCTGACGTGGTGATGTTCGACGTGGCGGTCGTCGCCGCGCTCGGCGCGGCGGCCTTGCTCTTGCGCTGGCTGCTGTCGACGCGCGCGGCTGGCGGCGCCTTTCCCGCCATCTCGGTCGGCTCGTGCGCAGTGCTCGCGGTCGTGGCGACGTTGCCCGTCGTCGTCCGCGCCAATCTCGACGCTCGGCTGGGGCACGCGGCGTCGAAGCTCGTCGGAGTCTCGGTCAAGGTCAACTGCCAGACGCTGACCGGGTCGGCCGTCGATATGGGCAACGAACTTGGCTGGGTGGCGTGGGGACCCGACGGTGTTCCCGAGCGCAAGACGCTCATCAAGCACCAGCAGTGCAACGACTTGCAGAAGTACCTCGACTCCAACAAGCGGCGTCCGAGCGACGAGCAGGTGCAGGCGGTGCACGTCTTGACGCACGAGTCGATGCACATGGCGGGGAATACCAGCGAGGCCGTCGCCGAGTGCTATGCGACGCAGCACGACACCGAGATGGCGGAGTTGCTCGGAGCGTCACCGGCAGACGCGCATTTGCTCGCGGTGCGGTACTGGCGGCTGTTCTATCCGCGGATGCCCGACGGGTACACGACGGGCGATTGCCGGCCCGGAGGCACGCTCGATCTGCACTTGCCCAACGCCGCGTGGGCGAGCTGATCAGTACTGCCGGATCACCGACGTCGGCCCCATCACGATGATCGGCGCCTTCGCGGGGTCGAGCCAGCGCAACACCTGCAGCAAATTCGACTGCGCGACGGACACGCAACCCGCGGTGCCACCGCCCGTGCTCACATGCAAGAAGATGGCGCTGCCCTTGCCCTTCACGATCGGGTTGACGTTGTACGCGATCGCGGCGGCGTAGGCGTACGCGGTCGCGTATGCGGACGACGCGAGGTGCTCGCCGCTCAAGGCGGCGTTTTCCTGCCACGTGTTGTAGTACGGCGACTTGACGTCGTCGACCCAGACCGACTGGGAATCCGCTTGTCGGTAGGGGAATTTGACCCCGGGGTTCGCGCGTTGGCCGAACATCGTTCCGAACCCGTACTTGCCGGCCGGTGTCTTGAGGTCGCCCTCGTGCTTGTCGGCGGAGAACCCGGCGCGGCCGATATGCGCTGCCATGGCCGGGAAAACCGGGTGCCAGCCGGTGGTGCCCTTCTCGAACGTCTGCAGGGTCGCGACGTTCGTCGTCCAACTCGAAGATGTCACGATGACGACCTGCCGCGCGTTGCCGACGTCGGCGAGCTGCTCCACGAGCAGCGGCGCGGGCGGCTTGGGTTGCGGCGCGGGCGTTGTCGGCTTCGGCTTTGGCGGGGGCGCGACCGGCGGTTTGGTCGACGACTTCGGGTCCGGGTTCGCCACCGGAGCCGACGTCGTTGCATGCGCCGTCGTTGCCTGCGCCGTCGTTGCCTGCGCGGACGTCGGCGCGGTCGATTGCGAGGTCGGGTCGGGGACGCTGGGCGGCGACGCGAGTGGGCTCGCGAGGTTGAGGCCGGGCGCGGGGCTCGTCGCCGTGCTGGACAGTGCCGACGCCGGGGAGGCCGATGAGATGCCGCGCGCGCTGGCGTGCTTGGTCGATGTGCATCCGGCGGCCGCGACCGCGACGACGAGCAGGCCCGTGAGTGGCCAGGCGAGACGCTTCATCGGCGTCCAGCCTACGGTTCGGCCACCTCGGGCATCGGTTGGCGGGCCAGCGCCGAATCGGCGGCCTGCGCGGGAACAGCGGTTTGCACCGCAACGGCGGTGTCGCGTGCCGGCCGGTTGCGCCCGGTCGCGAAGAAGCAGCCGAGCAAGATCAGCGGGAATCCGATCGCGATGCCGACGGTGAAGTCCTCGTTGAGCAGCAGCACGCCGAGCACCAGCGCGACGGCCGGATTGACGTAGGTGATCACCGTCGCCCGGGCCGGGCCGACTTCGGCGATGAGCGCGAAGAACACGATGAACGCGAGCGCGGTGCACACCAGCGCGAGCCCGGCCACCGACCAGGCGACCCGGCCGCTGACGTGCGACGGCAGCTGGGTCAGCGCGACGGGGGCGTAGCCGAGCGCGGTCAGGCCGAGCGACGCGGCCACCACACCGAGTGCGGGGAGGTCGGTGAGCTTGCGCGCGATGATGATCGGCCCGACGGCGTACCCGACCGCGGTGAAGGCGATCTCGACGACCGCCCACGCGTCGCTGCCGCTGACGTCGACCCCGACCAGCACGCCGACGCCGGCGAGGCCGATCAACAGACCCACCAGCCGCTTGGCGTCGAGCCGGTCGTCATGCCGGTCGGAGCTGCCCAGGCCCGCGAGCACGATCGCGCCGATCAGCGGCACCGCCGCGATCAGCAGGCCCGACAGCGAGCTAGACAACCGCGTCTCGGCATGGGTGAGGAGCAGCCAGGGCCCGGCGATCTCGACGACCGTGTAGATCACCACCCACTGCCACTTGGCCAGCAGCGGTCGGAGCAGTCCACGGCGCGCGGCGATCGGCACCAGCAGCAGCGCCGCGATCCCGGTGCGCAAGAACACCACGGTGGCCGGCGTCAGCTCTTCGTCGGCGACCTTGATCAGCAGGTAAGGGATGCCCCAAATCAGCGACATGGCCGCGAAGAGCAACCAACCCCGCTTCGACATCGCGCTCCTTGAACCCGGTCAACAAAGACTGGCGAAAACCAAGCGGGACGACGGTCCCGGTTGGCCAAGGAGTGAAAGTCTGGCACGGGCAAGGTTGTTCCGGCCCGCGGATTTCGCTGCGGGGCGGCGAAGGCCGCTTGTCGCCCGGGGTTCTAGCGGCGGCGGGCCACCGCGACCCCCACGGCCGTCGCCGCCACCCCGGCGGCCGCGCCGATTAGCGTGCCGTGGTGGTGCGACGCCCACAGTTGCGGGTCGTCGCTCTTGGACTTGTCGTCGAAGATCCCGTGCGCGCCGAAGTCGTGGCCGTCGGCGCCATCGGCGGGGTCGACCAGGTTCGCGGGTTGGTCGGGCGAGCGCGGCTGCGAGGTCTGCTGCGACTCGTACCCGGTCTTGGCCAGGTACCGGTCGAGGAGCCCGGGGAAGAACTTGTTGGCGATGATCGTCATCGCGGTGCTCTTACCCGCCCAGTACTCGCGCCGGTGCGGGTGGTCGGCAGCGAAAAGCACCGCGCGGGCCGCGAATTCCGGCTGGTAGATCGGCGGCACCGGCTGGGCGTGCTTGGGCAGTCGCGACAGCACCCACGAGAACTGCGGCGTGTTCACCGCAGGCATGTGCACCATGGTTATCCGCACGTTGCTCTTGTCGTGCAGCAGCTCGGTGCGCAGCGACTCGTGGAAGCCGCGAATGCCGTGCTTGGCCCCGCAATACGCGCTCTGCAAGGGAATCCCGCGATACGCGAGCGCCGACCCGACCTGCACGATCGCGCCGCGGTCGCGGGGCTTCATCCGCTCGAGCGCGGCCATCGTGCCGTACACGAATCCGAGGTAGCTCACCTCGGTGACTCGCTTGAACTCGTCGGGCTTGATCTGGTCGAAGGGCGCGAACACCGACGTGAAGGCGACGTTGACCCAGACGTCGATCGGGCCGAGCTCGTTCTCCACGCGCGCCGCGGCGTCGAAAACCTGCGCCGGGTCGGCGACGTCGATCTCGATCGGCAGCGCCTCGCCGCCCTCGGCCCGCACGTCGTCCGCCGCCGCCGCGAGGCCCGTCGCGCCTCGCGCGAGCAACGCGACCTTGGCGCCGCGCGATCCGAAGGCCCGCGCGGTCGCCCGGCCGATCCCCCCGCTAGCCCCAGTCACCACGACAACTTGCGCTGGCACAGCGCGACCTCCACCGACATCGAGACTCACAAGCGGACGTCGGTTGTCATGCCCAGGCGAGGGCGCGTCCAAGCAGCTGAGACGGTCAGGTGACGCGCAGCACTTCCTCGAACGTCGTCTGCCCCCGGACCGCCTTCAGCAGGCCCGCCTGCCGCAGTGTGACGATCCCTGCGGCGGCCGCCGTGCGGGAGACCGCCGATTCAGTCGGTGTTTTGACGATAGCCTCGCGGATCTCAGGCGTCGTCGGCAGCACCTCGAAGATGCCGACGCGACCGCGATAACCGGTCTCGTTGCACTCGGTGCACCCGATGCCGCGGCGTGGCGTCGCGCCGTCGAGAAACGCGGTGTCGATACCCAGGTGTTGCAGCAACTCGGCTGGCGGCTTGTAGGGCTGGGCGCAGTGCGCGCATGGCAGCCGCACCAACCGCTGGGCCACCACCAACGTCATGGACGACGCGACGAGGAACGGCTCGGCGCCCATGTCGACGAGCCGGGTCACCGCGGACGCCGCGTTGTTCGTGTGCAGGGTCGTCATCACGAGGTGACCGGTGAGCGACGCCTCGATCGCGAGTCCGGCCGTCTCGGTGTCGCGCACCTCGCCGACAAGGACGACGTCGGGGTCTTGGCGCAGGATCGATCGCAGCCCGCGGGCGAACGTCAGGCCGGCGCGTTCGTTGATCTGCACCTGTGTGATGCCCGGCAGTTGGATCTCGACGGGGTCTTCAAGCGTGACGACGTTGCGCTCGCGGTTCGACACGTGCGAGAGCAACGAATACAACGTGTTCGTCTTGCCGGACCCGGTCGGGCCGGTGATCAGCACCAAACCCTGCGCGGCCGAGGCGGCGTGGACGAGCTGCTTGAGCTGCTCAGGCTCCATGCCTAGGCCCTCGAGGGCGGTGATCTTCTCCGCGTTCGGCAGCATCCGGATGACGACCTTCTCGCCGTGCACCGACGGCAGGGTGCTCACCCGCGCGTCGATGAGGACGCCGTTGGCCTCCATCTTCATCCGGCCGTCTTGCGGCAGCCGGCGTTCGGCGATGTCCATCGAGGAGACGATCTTCAATCGGCTGACTAGCGCGGGCGCCGCCCCTTTGTGCACGCGGGTGACGTCATGCAACACGCCGTCGATGCGGTGCCGGATCCAGACGCCGTCGCTTTGTTGCTCGATGTGGACGTCGCTCGCGCCCATCCGCACGGCGTCCGACAGGATTTGATTCACCAGCCGAACCGTTGGCGCCTGGTCGGCGGCCTTCGCGAGCATCGCGTCCTCGACCGCGTTGTGCAGGTCGTCGTCGGTGGCTTGGACGGCCATCCGGGCGTCCTCGGTCATCGAGTAAACGCGCGCGATGTGCTCTTGGATCATCGACTCGGTCGCGACGACTAGCGACAACGAATGCGCGCCGGTGTAGGCGCGCACGTCGTCCAAGGCGACCACGTTCGTGGGGTCGGCGGTTGCGACGCGCAAACCGTCGGTCGTGCGGCCGAGCACCAGCACCCGGGCGCGCTCGGCGACCTGCCGGGGCAGCAGCCGCGCGACCTCCATGGGGACGGCGAGGTCGCCACCGTCGATCAGGTCGAGCGCGAGCAACTCGGCGAGCGCTTCTGCGATCTGCCGCTCGGTGAGGAAACCCATCTCGACGATGAGTTGCCCGAGCCGCTTGCGGTTCTTGCCGGTGAGCTGGCGCTGGACGTCGAGCGCCTCGTTCAGTTGCTCACGGGTAATTAGGTCGCGTTCGACCAGCACGTCGCCGAGGCGGCGACGCTCCGGCAGACCGGTCACCGGTTCGGCGGACATGAGTTGCTCCCTGTATTGGACGCACTCCTAGTCGGCCGACGGCGACGGAATCTGAGCGCCTTCGGACCGCCGCGCTCGCCAGGTACGCGACGGTCGCTGCGGCGATGATGGCGAAGCTCGGCGGCACGTTCGGCGCGTAGTAGCTGACGATCAGGCCGGCCCACATCGCGGCGACCGCGATCACGCTGGCCAGCGCCATGCCGACGTAGGGCCGGGCGGTGAGTCGATGCGCGGCCCCGGCGGGGGCGGCGACCAGGCCGAGCAGCAGCAAGGCGCCGACCGCCTGGGCCGCCTGCGCGCAGATGATCCCGACCAGCACGAGGAATCCAATGCCCAGAACGCGCACCGGGACGCCGCGCGCCGCGGCGACCGTCTCGTCAAGGCTCGCGAACAGCAGCGGACGCGCGCCGACCGCGATGAGCACGGCGGCCCCGACCGCGACCGCGGCGACCAACCGCGCCTGACCGGGCGACAGGCCGAAGATCGAGCCGAACAGGTAGCTCACATTGGCGACCCCGTTGCCGGCTGAGTTCGACGGCGGCCGGGTCGTGTACAGCGTGAGGAAGAACGAACCGAGCGCGAGCAGCCACCCGAACGTCGAACCGATCACGACGTCGTCGGGGCGGGCGCGACCACTGACGCCGGCCAACGCGATGGCGGTCACCACCGTGGCCATCAACAGGCCGAGCCTCGGGTCGAACCCGAACGCCAACGCGCCAAGCGCGCCGGTGTACGCGACGTGGCCGAGGGCGTCGGTGGTGAAGATCTGCGCGCGCAGCACGAGGAAATAACCGGCAAGCCCGGCCGCGAGCGCGACGCAGGTGCCGGCGAGCAGCGCGTGCTGCATGAAGGCTTGCGCGAAAAGTCCGCTCATGTCGCGGGCCTCGCGGCGCGGGCAAGCAGGTAGCCGCCGAACGCGAAACTGCTTATGCAAAAACCCAGCGGATAAAGGGCGTAGTAGGCGAGCACCAGGCCACCCCAGGTGGCGACCAGTGCGAAAACCACGGTGAGTGCGAGGCTCGTCGCGGGCTTTGCGCTGATGCGCTGGGCCGTGGCGGCCGGCATGACGAGCAACGAGAAGACGAGCAGCGCGCCGGCGATCTGGCTGGCCTCGGCGGCGGCCGCGCCGAGCACGACCAAGAAGGCCGCGCCGTGCGCGCGCACCCGCACACCCCGCGCGGCGGCGACGTCCGAGTCGATTGACGCGAAGAACAACGGTCGGCCGATCACGGCCAGCACCGCGAGCGCGACGGCGGCGACGGCGGCGAGGGTGATGACCTGGTCGTTGGTGATTGCGAACGAGCTACCGAACAGCGGAGCCGCGACGCTGTTCAAGAATCCCTTGTAGAGATAGACGAACAGGAAGCCGCTGGCTAGAACAAAGGCCTGCAGCGTGCCGACGACGGCGGACTCCTCGTTGAACCGGCGCCCGGGTTTTGCGGCGACCGCGACGACAATCGCCGCCGCCACCGCGAATGCGAAGTAGCCGAACGTGGCGCTGATGCCGAGCAGCGTCGCCGCGGCGGCGCCGGGGAAAGCCGAGATCGCAAGGGTGTGACCGGCGAAGGTTTGTCGACGCAGCACCATGAACCAGCCCACCACGCCCGCGACGAGGGCGACGATGGAGCCTGCCCGAAACGCGTTGACCATGAAGGGGTAGGACCACATGTCGCGGAAGTCGTCGATCAGGTTCCACGACCAGGAGGAGTCCGCCCCGCTCGCCATCAGGGCGATCATTCGCGCGCGCCTGGGGAGTGCGCATGCCGGTCGGCGTGATGCGCCGGCGCCTCCGGCTCTCCAACGACGACGAGCCGCCCGTCGGACGCTCTCAGGACCTCGATCGGGGCGCGATACAGCTTCGTCAGGTTCTCCGACGTGATGACCTCGCGCGGCGCCCCGCACATCACCGCGCCACCAGCCAGATACACGACCTGGTCGAGGTACGGCAGGATCGGGTTGACGTCGTGCGCCACCATCAACACGGTGACGCCCTGCTCCTCGCAGACCCGCTTGATGAGCGCGGCGATCGAGCTTTGATTAGGGAGGTCGAGGCTGTCGAGCGGTTCGTCGAGGATCAACATTTTCGGCTTGCGCACCAGCGCTTGGGCGATGAGCAACCGCTGCTGCTCGCCACCGGAGATTTGGCCGATCGGCCGCTCGGCGTACACGCTGGCGCCTACCAGCTCCAGCACCTCGCGCACGCGTTCGCGAGCATGGCGCGCGTTGACGCCCCACGGAAGCGCGAACCCCCAACGGTCTCCGTCAAGGCCGAGCCGGACGACGTCGACCCCGCGTACGCGAACCGAAGGATCGAAGCTCCGGCGCTGGGGAAGGTAGCCGATCTCGCGATTCGCTTGCCCCGCGGGAAATCCCAACACCTCGACCTCGCCGGCCGAGAGTGCGACCAGGCCGAGCACGGCCTTCACCAGCGTCGACTTCCCTGCCCCGTTCGCGCCGAGGATGGCGACGAACTGCCCACGCCTTACGGCCAGGTCGACGCCGCGCCACAGCGCGCGGCCGCTGACTTCGACACTGGCGTCGCGTAAACGCAACGCGATCGACCCGTGGGCCGCCTCGTTCGACGGATGTGCGGCGGTCATTGGCTGACGCCTTTCGCGAGGGCGGCTTGCAGAGCGGTGAGTTGCGCGATCTGCCAATCGGTGAAGGACGCATTTGCCGGCGTTGGGGTCTCCGTGATGGCGACAACGGGGATGCCGGCCGACTTCGCTGCGTTGACTTGTGCCTTCACATCAGGTGTGGTGTTTTGCGCGTTGTACACGTAGACCTTGATGTCGCGGTCGCGGATTTGCTTGTCTATAGCGCGTTTGTCGGACGCTGTTGGATCGGCGCCTTCGCTGATCGCGCGTAAGAAAGACGCCGGCGTGACGAGGCGCAGACCCAATGCCGGCGCGAGCATCGCGAAGATGCTCTCCGATGCGCCGACCCGTGTGCCGTCGTAAGCCTGCTTGATACTGGCGATTAGCCGGTCGTATCGGCCCAGGTCGGCGGTCTCGTAGCGCTCGCGTTGCGTCGCGAAATACGCGGCGTGCGGAGGGTCGGCGGCCGAATACGCGTCGGTCACGGCCGCGACAACGGCGCGCACGTCGTCCGGGTTGTACCAACGATGCGGGTTGTCACCCGCCGCGGCGCGGACGAGGTCGCCGACGTCGATGACGGTGCGCTTGCTGCTCGGGTTGGCGGCGAGCAGCTTGCTCGCCCAACCGTCGTAGCCCACGCCGTTCACCAGGACGACGCGAGCGGTTGCGACCGCTCGCGCGTCGGCCGCCGTGGGCTCGTAGTCGTGCGGGTCGATCGCCGGGCTGCTGATGAGGTCGTCGACGACGACGTGATCCCCACCAAGAGCGCGCGCGATCGACCCCCAGAAGTTTTCGGCCGCGACGACTCGCAGCTTGCCGCCGGCCGCCGGCCGGGCGGGCGTCGTCGCGCACGCCGCGAGCAGGGCCAACACCACGAGCGCGGACGACGCGACGCGCAACCACGGCGGCCCGGCCGGGCGTGTTCGTCGCTGCGGCATGCCGCCTCCTCGCGTCGTCCGTTGCTTATCGGCAACGATTGCAGGTAGACTCTAACCGTAATGATTTCCATTTCCAACTGTGCTTGCGGTGGCCGGTCGTGACGGCCACCACCGGCCGCTCCACGCGGCAAAAGCGGGCGCTCGCGGCCGTGATCGACGAGTCGCAGGAGTTCCGCAGCGCGCAGGAGCTGCACGAGGCCTTGCGCGCGCGGGGCGAGGCCGTCGGGCTGACCACGGTCTACAACCAGCTGCGCGCCCTGGCAGAGGCCGGCTTGGTCGACACCGTGCGCTCGGCCGAGGGCGAGACCCTGTACCGGCGGTGCGACACGAGCGGACATCACCACCACCTGGTGTGCCGGGTGTGCGGTCGCACGGTCGAGGTCGCCGGCACGGCCGTCGAGCGTTGGGCCGAGCGGGTGGCCGCCGAGGCCGGCTTCGTCGACGTCTCGCACACCATCGAGGTGCTCGGCACCTGCCCCGCCTGCGCGCGAAGTTAAGCGCTTCTCTTGATCGTCCGCAGAGTGGCGTACCAGAGCGTGTTCGATCGCCTACGATCAGCAAGTCGCGCCCACGGCGGTGCGAGTCGACACTCGCGCGCTGGCGCGCGGCGTTCGCGATGGGAGCTGCGCGGTGACCGACCGGGAGGTTGACGGGCCGACGCCGAAGCGCGCCACTGCGGCGGACGTCGGCCGGGCCGCCGGGGTGTCGGCGGCGACGGTCTCGCTCGTGCTGAACGGCAAGGCCGAGGGCAGGGTGACCGCGGCGACGAGCCGCCGGGTGCGCGCGGCCGCCGAGCGGTTGGGCTACCGCATCGACCGCCGCGGCCAGAGTTTGGCGACCGGCCGCTCGGGGCTGATCGGCTTCGTCGCCCCCGACACGGGCAACCCGTACTTCGGCTCGATGCAGATGGGCGTTCTGCACGCGCTCGGCAGCGCGTATCAAGTGCTCCTGATGGCCACCGACGTGGGGCAGAGCGTCGCGCGCAAGAACGTCGAGGAGCTGCTCTCCCTTGGTGTCGACGGCATGATCTTGTTCGCGGTCGACCCGAAGTTCGTCGCCGACCTGCACCCGCGAGTGCCGGTGGTTCTCCTCGATTCTCCAATCGACACCGACGAGTTCGTGCGGGTCAACTTCGACCTCGTCGCCGGCGCCACCGCGCTCGCCGAGCATCTGCTCGACTTCGGTCACCGCGAGATCGTGTATCTCGAGGCCAGCACGGCCAGCCGCACCTTCGCCGTCCGCAAAGACGCGTTTCGGCGGGCGATGCGCCGGGCCGGGGCCAACATCACCGCCGTCACGACGCGCATCGATGTCGACGAGGCGCGGGAGACGACGTTGAAGCGCTGGGAAAACTGGCGTGCGGACGGCGTGACCGCGATCGCGTGCGCCACCGACTACCAGGCCTACGGCGTCTTGGGTGCGCTGCACGAGATCGGCGCCGCGGTGCCGGACGACGTCTCCGTCGCGGGTTTCGACGACCTCGTGCTGTCGTCGGTCATGCAGCCGTCGCTGACGTCGGTGCGATTGCCGGCTGGCGAGATGGGCACGAAGGGCGCCACCCTGCTGCGTGCCGCCGTCGAAGGACACGCGGATCTCGCCCACGTCGAGACGATCGCCACCACTCTCGTCGTCCGGAATTCAACGGCGGCCGTCTCGCGTTGAGCGCCCGGCAGCCTGCCGCCGCTGGCTGGCCCTAGGCGCCTGAACTCGTCCGAGGATGGGTCTGTGAAGGCACCTTCGGACCCGCCAGCCCCCTGAACGTGATCAACTCGAAGCGGGTGGGCGCAGTGCTGTCAGCAGCGCCTCGCCGTCGGGGGAGCCGAGGCCGGTGCACGGGTCCCAGCCGGACGTGGCCTGATAGGCGCCGTTGTCGCCGTCGGTGATGTCGCGAAAGCCCGGGGCGGCCTTTCCCGGCCGTGCGTCGGCGTAGAGCATCGGCTGCAGCAAGCCGAGCCCCTCGCCGAGCGCCTCCGACAGCCGGCAGGCCAGCGCGGCCCACAGTGGCGCGACCGCGCTCGTGCCGCCGATGACCGTGTCAGTTCCGTCGACCCGAACCCGGTAGCCGGTGCGCGGGTCGGCGTCGCCCGCGACGTCAGGTACGCCGCGACCTGACGTCGTCCCGTCAATCGCGGTCTTCTGCCATTGTGGCAAGGGAAAAACGTCACTCACACCGCCGCCGGTCGCGCCGTCGGCGCCGTCGTTCCACACGGTCTCCGACGAGACGACCCCGGACGACGTGTCCGCGCGCAGCGTGGTGCCGCCGCACGCGAGCGCGTGTGGGCTTGACGCGGGGAAGTCGACGTGCGGGGTGGCACCGCCGCCCGGTGTGTCGGAACTCCCGGAATCGCCGGCTGCGGCGGCCACTGTCACGCCGAGCGCCACGGCGTCCGCGATCGCGTCATCGAGGGCGGTGCGTGCCTGCGGCGTCCAACTGTCTTCGGACTCGCCCCAACTGATGCTGATCGCGGTCGGCGTCGGGTGCGCGTGCGCGGCGTCTGCGATGGCGTCGAGGAACCCGGCGTCAGTGTTCGGCGCGAAGTAGACGAGGAATTTCGCCTGTGGAGCAAGGGCTCCTGCGACCTCGATGTCGAGCATCACCTCACCGTCCGCGCCGCTCGGGTCTTGACCAGGTTGGTTGTTGGCGCCATCGACGCTCACGGCTTCGACACTCGGCGTCGCGATGCCGAGCCCGTTGAAATACGTGTCGAGGTCTGCGGTGTCGAAGCCTCCGCCCAGTTCGACGATGGCCAGCGTTTGCCCTTCGCCGTCGGTGTCGGCGGGGAAGTTGTAGATCGTGCCGAGCTCAACCGGGGTGTAGCTCGTCGCCACCGCTTTTGGGTCGGCGAACACAATGTGCGCGCGCGCCTGCGGTCGGTCGTCGAGGCCGAGCACGGCTTGGACGACGCCGTCGAGCGAAGCTGGCACCGACAACGCGCCGGTGCGATGGCGATGGGTGGCCCGCTCGCCGGTCTTGGGGTGCGTGCTCTCGACGTTTTCCAGCGTGGTGCCGAAGGCGTCTTGCAGCTGGGCGATCGTTCCGACCACCTTTAGTCGGCGGGTCGGCGCGTCGACACTCGTGACCCGCATTCCCATGCCGGTGAGGGTTTCCCGCACGAGTGCCACGTCGTCGGGGTCGGCGTCCGCGGGCGCTGGCGCGCGCCTGCGCAAGACGACGGTGACCTCGATCTGCTGACCGGCGTCGAGCCCGCCGATCGGCCTGGCGTTGGGCGCGGCGGCGCGTTCGCTGCCTGGGAGGGGAACCCGGTCCTCGTTTGTCATGACTCGACTGTGCCCCGATCCAAGCCGTCGGCTCAAGGGGACCGCTGGTGGGGCGGCGGCAGGTCGGCGAGTCGTTGCTCGAGGATGCGGCGCTCGGGTTCGGTCTGCGCGAGGTCGATCGCTCGGGTGAACGCGTCTCGCGCCTCAGTGGCACGGCCGGCGCGACGAAGCAGTTCGGCGCGGGTGGAGTGGAAGTAGCGGTAGTGGTCGAGGTCGAGCCGATCGAGGATTTCGAGCCCGGCCTCCGGCCCGTTCAACTCGGCGATCGCGATGGCGCGGTTCATCTCGACGACGGGCGAGCCGGTCTGGCGCGCGAGCGCCTCGTACAGCGCGGCGATCTGGGCCCAGTCGCGCGGCTGTCGCAGGTGCAGGTCGGCGATCGCGGCCTGAATCGCATAGGGCCCGGACGCCGCGCGCGCGAGCGCGCGTTGCAGCAGTTTCCGGCCCTCGTCGAGCTGGTTTTGGTCCCACAAGGTGCGGTCCTGGTCGTCGAGGAGCACAACCTGCCCGCCGCGCAGCCGCGCTTCGTCACGGGCGTGGTGGAGCAGCATCAGCGCCAGCAACGCGAGCACCTCACCCTCGTCGGGCATCAGCGCGGCGAGGGCGCGGCCGAGCCGGATCGCCTCCGCCGACAGGTCGACCCGACCGCCACCCCAGCCCTCGCTGAAAATCAGGTAGTCGACGGCGAGGACGGCGGCCAGTCGGTCGGGGAGCTCATGCTCGGGCGGCAGGGCGAACGGGATGCGGGCGTCGCGGATTTTGTGTTTGGCCCGGGTCAGCCGCTTGC
>JAICLV010000223.1 GCA_025925185.1 Acidothermaceae bacterium | reverse complement strand
TAGCGAGCGGGCTTGCTCGGTGGCTGCCGTTGTGCCGTTCGTCGCCACGACGATGGTGGCCGGCGGCATCGCGGTGAGGTCGGAGACCGGCGTGTCGGCGGCGAACCAGGTGTTTTGCGTCATCGGCCGGTCGCCACGAAGACTGCGCCCGAAGTGCGGAAACACATACGCCGTCTGAGCGCCGGGAGCGCAGCGCCCGAGGTCGGGCGCGTGGGCAAGATCTGCGCACGACGCGAGGATCGCCGGCGGCTGAGGTCCGGCGGGCGGCGGAACAAACACCTGCGCGTTCGGCGGCGGGCTTCCGCGCCCGACAGGCGCGGGCGCGATGAACTGCTGCGGCGCTGGCGACGAGCTGCGATAAAGCTCAGTCACGTTCTGCACGCCGGGCACCGCGCGCAAGTGAGCGATCAGATTCGGATCGACCGGCGATTGCGGCATGCGCTCAGATGCGAAGACGTCGAACTGGTCGATGAGCACGGCGTTCGGATTGCGGTCGCTCACCGTGCCGCTGGTGGCGGCAATGCTCGTGATGACACCGGTCGCGACGCTGGTGACGAAAAGCGCGACGATGAGCCCGCTGATGGCCCGGAATCCGCCCTGCGGGTTGTCAGACAACCGACGGCTCGCGATCAACGCCGCCGGACGACGGGTGCGCGCTGCAAGTAATCGCGCGCCGATCATCGTTAGCCACGGTCCAGCGATGACCAGCCCGACCATCGTCAGCAAGAAACCCGTCATGAAAGCCTGGATCTGTCCTTGCGTCGTCGGAGGCCGGCCGTTGTGCATGAAGTACCAAAGCTCGCCGAGCCCGGCCAATAACGGAATCAGCCGGTAGGCCCGTGGCGGACGGGGCGTCACTCGCCTGCTGGCGCCGAGGGGCGAGATTTGCACCCGACGCAACGCCAGCCGGGCCGTGACGGCCGCTGCGATCGGCACTCCGAACGCCACCACAAGGACGTCGGGAAGGTTCAACGACAAGTCGCTGAGGTAAAACGGCGCGCCGGTAAAGGGAATTGGCGCGAGCGCCGGGCGTAGCGCGAAGAACAACGCGAAGCCGAGCGCAACGCCGATGCCCGCCGCGACCGTCGATTCGACCGCCGAGATGACTGAGATCTGTCGTGGTGTGGCACCGACAAGCCGCATCGCGGCGAACCGCTGCTCGCGCCGCGCGGCCGACAGGCGGGTGGCGACGGCGATGAATATCAGCACAGGGAAAATCAACGCTCCGGCCGCCACCGCCAAGACCAGGTCGATGCCATTGGCGTCAATGCCGATGTCGTAGCAGCGGTTGTCGCAGCTGCTCGGTGACGTTGTCGCAATGCTGGTGACGCTCGACGTGTCGGGCGTGCCTGCAAGCTCCGCGGGCGCGCGCCCGATCACGATGATGAGCGAGTTCGGCGCCGGCAACGCCGACGATCCGATGACGCCGATGTCTTTGCCCGGGTACCGGTCACCGAGTTGGTCGGACGGCGTTGACTGCAGCAGCTTTCGCATCGCGGGGGAGGCGTAAAGCTCCCCAGGGCCAGGCAATCTCGAGATGCCAGGCGGCAGCGGTGAGTTGGGGCCAGTGGCCGCGACGTCGACGCGGCCGATCGTCTTACCGCGAAACTGGTCCGCGTAGACATGCCAATATAGCGGGTCGTTGCTCGACGTAGCGGACGACGAAGCGGGCGCGGCCCCTGTGTTCAGCCAGGCATAGCGGGAGTTCTGCGAGTTGACCGCGTTGATGCCGGCGAGAGTGACCAGCAGCATGCCGACGCCGAGCGCGGTCGCCGTCGCGATAAGCGCTAGCCGGACGACGGCCTCCCGACCGGCGGCCAGCGTGAGCCGCAATCCAAGCCGGATCACGACGCGCCACGATCGGCGGTGAGCGAGTGCACGACGCCGTCGCGCACGATGACCTCGCGATCGGCGTACGCCGCGACGCGCGCCTCGTGGGTCACCAACACGACCGTCGTGCCTGCCTCGCGGGCGGCCGACGTGAGCAGTTCCATCACCCGCTCGCCGCCCAGGGAGTCGAGCGAGCCGGTGGGCTCGTCGGCGAACAACACCTCAGGGCCCGCCACGAGCCCACGGGCCACGGCCACGCGTTGCGCCTGCCCGCCCGACAGCTCACCCGACCGACGCCCTTCGAGCCCATCGAGTTCGAGTCGGGCAAACCAGCCACGCGACTTCTCGAGCGCTTCTCGGCGCCGCACGCCATTCAGCAACAACGGCAGCGCGACGTTCTCCTCGGCGGTCAACTCCGGCACCAACTGCCCAAACTGAAAGACGAATCCGAATCGGTCTCTGCGCAGCGCGCTGCGTTCGGTCTCGGGCAGTTGGTCTATTCGTCGTCCGGAAAACTGCACCTGACCATTTGAGGGCGCCAAGATCCCTGCAAGGCAGTGCAACAGGGTCGACTTGCCAGAGCCGCTCGGGCCCATGACGGCCACCATCTCGCCGGCGTTGACAGCCAGGCTCGCGCCGCGAAGCGCCTCCGTGGCGCCAAACGACAGCCGGACGTCGCGGGCTTCAATCAACGGTTCGGTCATCGCCGCACCGCCGTGGCGAGGTGGTCGAGGCGCGCTGCCGTCAGGTCGATCCAGCGCAGGTCGGCCTCGAGGTGGAACAATCCGTGGTCGGCCAGCAGCGCGTCGACTTGGTTGCCGGTGCGGCGGACCTCGGTGAGCTGGCGCATCCGTTGAAGATGCGCCGCTCGTTGCAGGTCGAGATAGTGCTCCGCGGGGCGGTCGAGCATCAGCGACAGGACCACCTTGGCGAACAACACGCTTTGCAGGTGCGGCTCCGGCTCCACCGGTTCGGTCAGCCAGGCTTCGACCTCGGTGGCCCCTTGCTCGGTGATCACGTAGCGCTTGCGGTCGGGCCCGGCGCCCGGCTCGGCCTCGCCGGCGAGCACCTTGCCGTCGCGGGCCAGTCGGGCGAGCGTCGAGTAGACCTGACCGAACGGCAGCGGCTTGCCGCGCCCGAAGAACGTGTCGTAGTCGCGCTTGAGGTCGTACCCGTGGCTAGGGGCGCGATCGAGCAGGCCGAGCAGCGTCATCGGAACCGTCATACCCGGATGTCTACACTCAGTGTGTACTCGGGGTCAATAGTGATCTCGAACCGGCCGGACGACGGCGTCGCTCGCGGTGGCGAGACGCCCCGCGCATCTCCGCGCCGAGTGAAGGGTTTGCGCTGTAAAGATAGGCAATTTGGCAGCGCAAACCCTTCACTCG
>JAICLV010000179.1 GCA_025925185.1 Acidothermaceae bacterium | reverse complement strand
GGGCGCCGTTGCTCGAAGGGCGTGGGTTGGTCGAGGGGCGGCCGGCCGCGTACGTGTGCGCGGGCTTCGTCTGCCAGCGGCCGGTGACGACCGCGCGGGAGCTCAGTGAGCTGCTGGCCGACCGATGACGCTCTGAGCGAACAACGCGGCGCCGGCGTTGTGATTGCAACGTAATCATGTAATCGTCTGCGTATGACACAGCAGCGAGTTGACGAAGTCGTCCGAGGTTGGTTCGCCGGCCGGCTTCCCGCGGAGTGGTTCGTCGCGGCGCCGCAGATCATGGTCGACCGCGAGGAGATCACCGTGGTCGGCGAGGTCGCGGCCCCGAACATTGGCGACGAAGCGTCGGATGCCGAGCGCGAGGCGGCGTGGGCAGGCCGCATCAAGGCCTTCCGCGAGGAAACCCGCAGGCAGCGAATGGCGATGGCCGACGAGGCCGAGCACCGCTTCGGTCGCAAGATCGCATGGGGCGCGAGTTGCGGCGGTCGGCGCGAGCTCTTCACCAACATGTCGATCCCGGTGATGACGCGGCTTCGTCAGCGCGACCGCATGGTCCTCGACACCCTCGTCGACGCTGGCGTGGCGCGCAGTCGCAGCGACGCGCTCGCCTGGTGCGTGCGGCTCGTCGGCAAGAACACCGAGGACTGGCTCGGAAACCTGCGCGACGCCATGCGCGGCGTGGAGGACGTGCGAGCGGCTGGTCCTGACGCTTCGTAGGCGCGGTCTCACCGGGGTAATCTCGCCGAGGAATCCGAATCGGCTTCTTTGGCGGGAGGTCGGCCGCGGCGCATGGATCTGCGCGAGGTCATCTACGGCGCGTACGAGCGTCGGCTGGCTGCCGCCCTGTCCCCCGACCGGGTCCCCAGGCATGTCGGTGTGATCCTCGACGGGAACCGGCGCTGGGCCCGCGCCGCCGGCATCGGACTCACGTCCGGCCATCGCCGGGGGGCCGACAAGATCGACGAGTTTCTCGGGTGGTGCGCGGAGCTGCGCATCGACGTCGTCACCTTGTGGCTGCTCTCGACTGACAACCTCGCCCGACCGCAAGACGAGCTCGCGCCTTTGCTACAGATCATCGAGGGCGCCGTGAACGAACTCGCGACTTCTCGTCGGTGGCGCATCAATCCGGTGGGCGCTCTTGACTTGCTGCCCGATCCGACCGCGCGGTCGTTGAAAGAGGCGCAGGCGGCGACCGCTGACCTCCCTGGTTTGTTGGTGAATGTCGCCGTCGGTTATGGCGGACGACGTGAGATTGCCGATGCCGTGCGCGCATTGCTGCACGAGCACGCCAGCCGCGGCACGAGCATCGAGGATCTCGCGAATCTTCTCGATATCGAACACATCGCCGAGCATCTCTACACGAAGGGTCAACCCGATCCCGACTTGGTGATTCGCACGTCAGGTGAGCAGCGGCTCTCTGGATTCTTGCTCTGGCAGTCCGCGCATTCCGAGCTCTTCTTCTGCGAGGCGTACTGGCCCGACTTCCGTCGCGTCGACTTCCTCCGCGCGGTGCGCTCATACGCAGACCGCGAGCGACGTTTCGGCTCCTAGTGCTGAGTCCTACCCTCAGTAGTTCGACATCGAGAAATAGCCGATATATCTCGTCATCGAGATACCTCTGCTTGCGTCGCGCCCGCACATTTCCGCTGGGCATCAATCTGTCGACAAAGTGCTTAGTCGCAGCGATTTACACGCTCGGTCACGACCCGAACGCGTAGCGTATGTCATGTGCGGCGCTTGCGTTTCGGCAAGGCGGCTGTCAACTAGAGGTGAGTTTTCGTTCTCAACCGTCACAGGTTTCACACATATAACGCCTGTGACATGCCTCACGTCGTCTCAATTGGCGTCGCGAGGTTAGGTCAGGCATGCTTTAGCGCATACCCCGTGCAGTTAGCTGGCAAGTCCGGCGTGGCTGCACGATGTACCGCCCTCCAACGCGCGAAATGCGCCGCGGTACAGGCATGACCTTTTGATATCCGGTCGCGCCGTGGGGTCGCCCGCGCTCGGCATTTGCCGCTGGGCTCCCTTTGTTGTTCCCGGAAGGAATCGGTTTATGAGTCGGATCCCGGCACGCGAGGCGGTCGTCGTCTCGGGCGCGGTCTCCGCCGTTGTTTCGCTATGCATCGTCGGGTCGATCGCCGTGGCAGCGTCGGCAGCGCCAGAAAATAGTCTTCCTCGCGCGGATGGGAACGGTGTGCGTACCGGAGTCACCAACGCTCCTTACTCCCCGCTTGTCACTGACTCGCCTGATACGGCGGGAAATGACGGGCCTGTCGGCGGTTCACGTCAAGGTGTCTGGTTCGGGCTGCGCCAGCCGTCCGACTGGGCCACGCCGTCCGCCGCGGCTGCGACCGCCGACTCTTTGGGGCCGGCCGCGCCGGCCGCAACCACCGCGAAAGAACCTCCGCCAGCGCACGCGACGGTCACCGCGAGCCCCGCGGTCCGTGAGCAGTCGCGGTCGTCGGTGCAGGCGGCCATCTCGGGCGGCGACCCGCGCGACATGGCGCGCGCCCTCGCGGCGACCTACAGCTGGACGGGTACGCAGTGGACCTGTTTGGACAAGTTGTGGGACCACGAGAGCAAGTACGAGACCACGGTGCGCAACCCGACGTCCGGCGCCTACGGCATCCCGCAGGCGTTGCCCGCGTCGAAGATGAGCTCCGCCGGTGCTGATTGGCGCACCAATCCGGTCACCCAAATCGTGTGGGGTCTTGGCTACATCGAACACCGGTACGGCTCGCCGTGCGACGCGTGGTCGTACTGGCTGCGCCACATGTCGTACTAGCGCGGCTCAGCTCAACCGACGGCGGGTCGGGTCATCGCCAGCACGTCGAGCGCCTCGTCGAGCTGTTGCTCGGTGAGCTTGCCCTCGGCGACGTACCCGCTTTCCAACACCACCTGGCGGATCGTCTTGCTCTGCGCCAACGCGGATTTCGCCACCTTGGCGGCAGCCTCGTACCCGATGTACTTGTTCAGCGGCGTCACGATTGACGGCGACGACTCGGCGAAGAACCGGCAGCGCTCGACGTCAGCCTCGATGCCGTCGACACAACGGTCGGCGAGCAGTCGCGAGATGTTCGCGAGCAACCGGATCGACTCGAGCAGGTTGCGCGCGATGACCGGCAGCATCACGTTGAGCTCGAGGTTGCCTGCGGCGCCGCCGAACGCGATGGCGGCGTCGTTGCCCATGACCTGCGCGACGACCTGGCAAACCGCCTCAGGGATGACGGGATTCACTTTGCCGGGCATGATGGACGACCCCGGTTGAAGGTCGGGAAGGTGGATCTCGGCAAGTCCGGTGCGCGGCCCCGACGACATCCAGCGCAGGTCGTTCGCCATCTTGTAAAGACTGACCGCGACAACGCGCAGCACGCCGCTCGCCTCGACGAGCGCGTCGCGCGAGCCCTGCGCCTCGAAGTGGTCGCGCGCCTCGGACAGCGGCAGCTCCAGCGATTGCGCCAGCGACGCGATGACCTTCGCGGCGAAGCCGGGCGGCGTGTTGATGCCGGTGCCGACGGCGGTGCCGCCGAGCGGCAGCTCGCCGATGCGGGGCAGCGACGACTCCAGCCGCTCGACCCCAAGCCGCATCGACGCGGCATAGCCGCCGAACTCCTGCCCGAGCGTCACGGGAGTCGCGTCCATCAAGTGTGTGCGGCCGCTCTTCACGACGTCCGAGAACTCATCGGCCTTGCGCGACAACGACGCCTCAAGGTGGCGCAGCGCGGGGACCAGGTTGACGATGATGGAGCGCGTCGCTGCGATGTGAATTGCGGACGGGAACGTGTCATTCGACGACTGCGACGCGTTGACGTGGTCGTTCGGGTGCACCGGCGCGCCGAGCCGCGCGCTCGCCAGCGTGGCGAGCACCTCGTTCGCGTTCATGTTGGACGACGTGCCCGAGCCGGTCTGGAACACGTCGATCGGGAAGTGCGCGTCCCAGTCGCCACGGGCGACCTCCGACGCGGCCTCGTGGATCGCCTTCGCCACGTCGTCCGAGATGACGCCGAGCTCGGCGTTGACGGTCGCGGCGGCGCCCTTGATGGACGCGATCGCCGCGATGAGGTCGCGGTCGATCGTCAAGCCGGAGACGGGGAAGTTCTCGACGGCGCGCTGCGTCTGGGCCCGCCACTTCGCGTCGCGGGGCACCCGGACGTCGCCCATGGAGTCGTGCTCGATGCGGTACTGCGTGTCCTCGGATGTCATGGTCCAAGGTTAGGTCCGCGCGGTTACGGCACGCGGGTGCGGTCCGGCGAGGCGACCCGGTCGACGCGGGGGCGGTCGTAGTCGACGATCGCGTAACCGCGCAGCTTCGACAGCTGATGTTCGCTCTCGATGGTGCGGATCGTGCCGCTCTTGGATCGCATCACCAGCGAGCTCGTCACCGCGCCGTCACCGCGGTAGCGGACGCCGCGAAGCAACTCGCCGTCGGTGATGCCGGTGGCGACGAAGAAGACATTGTCGGACTTCACGAGGT
>JAICLV010000033.1 GCA_025925185.1 Acidothermaceae bacterium | reverse complement strand
CGCCGTCGTCGTAGCTCAACCGCTCACCGGCGAGCACCTTGGCTTCAAGCTCGCGTTGCAGCCCTGCGTCCACGTCGTCCGCACCCCTTTGCTCAGCTGTCGCGTGCAGTGGCACGCGCGCGTATCCAGCATGCCTGAGTCGGTGGCCCGGCACCTCAGGCGGGCGTCTTTCGCGGGATGCGGCGCTTGATGAGGGCTTGCTCCTTGACGACGTACAGTGACGACCAAGCGACGGAAAGTTCGCACTATGGGCCCTGCGCTCAATTTTCGTCACTCTGGGTGATGCTTTCGTGACGACCACCCCTACTTTTTTGCCGCGTCGCCAACAATCCCGCGTCAACGGCAGACGGGACGGCACAACTACGTGTACACATCACATGGGGTCCACGAACGCAAGAGGAAACACGGTCGCGTCGACCGACCACTCTGTGTTCGAAAGAGCGCAGTGCTCGAAAGACCGCCGTGTCCCAAGAAAGGGGACGACGTGGAAAACCGTGACCGCCTGCTCACTCCCGGAGAGGTCGCGACGCTCTTCCGGGTGGACCCGAAGACTGTCACCCGCTGGGCGGCGTCGGGCCGGATCGGCAGCATCCGCACACCCGGCGGCCACCGTCGGTTCCGCGAGTCAGAGGTTCGCGCCCTGCTCAACGGCGAGGACGAATTCGAGACCGGCAACTTCGCGATCGGCGCGTCCGAGGCCTGATCAAGCCTTCAGCAGGCGACTCTTTGCTTCGTCGCCTGGCCAGCTCGGCAGCTAGTCACCGAGCCGGCCCGCCCATCGAACGAAGAGATCGTGTTCGACCCCGAGCACATCAAGCACCTTGCCGGCCACGAAATCCACGAGTTGCTGGACGTTCTTCGGCTTGGCGTAAAACCCCGGACTCGCTGGCAGGATCACCGCGCCAGCGTCGTCCAATGACACGAGGTGGCGCAAAGTCGCGCCAGTGAGCGGCGTCTCGCGCGGCACGACCACCAAGCGTCGGCGCTCCTTCAAGGTGACGCCTGCCGCCCGCTGCAGCAGATCTTTCGAAAGCCCGAGCGCGATGCCGGCCACGGCCGCCGTGCTTGCCGGCACGACGACCATCCCTTTCGTGCGGTACGAACCGCTTGACGGCCCGGCCGCGAAATCGGCCACGGACCAAAACCGCACGTCGAGATCGGACGGCAGCGGCGGCAGCGGCACGTCCAGCGTCGAGCTCAGCCACGTGTCGAGGGCCTCGCGGTCGTCGTGCCACGCGACGCCGGTCTCGTCGAGCAGGGTGAGTCGCGCCGCCCTGGAGACGATCAAATCGACCGGCTGGCCAGCGGCGAACAACGCGCGCAAAACCCCTGCCGCGTAAGGAGTCCCGCTCGCGCCGCTCACGCCGACGACCCAGGGCGTGCGGCCGGTCGTCATGGCCGAAGGCCGCGGGCGACCAGGTCGACCAGCGCGAAGACGAACAACCCGATGCCGACGAACCCGTTCACGGTGAAGAACGCCTTGTTGACGTTCGACAGGTCGGCCGGCTTCACCAGCCGCTGCTCGTAGGCGAGCGCGACCGCGGCGGCCACGACGCCGAGGGTCCACACCCACCCGAAGTTGGCGAGCAATCCGAACCAAAGCAAGAACAGCACGGTCAGGTAGTGCGCGGCGCGCGAGCAGGCGAGCGCGGCGTGCGGCCCGAATCGCGCCGGCAGCGACTTCACGCCGATCTCGCGGTCGACCTCGTAATCCTGCAGCGCGTAGATGATGTCGAAGCCGCCGATCCAAAAGCCCACGGCAGCGCCGAGGACGACGCCGGTCCATGACCAGTGCCCGGTGACGGCGAGCCACGCGCCGATCGGTCCGATCGTCTGCGCGAGGCCGAGGACGGCGTGCGGCGCCCACGTGAACCGTTTCGCGTAGGGATAACCCGCCAGCACGATCGCCGCCACCGGCGACAACGCCAAGCAGAGGGGATTCAAGCCAGCGGCGGCGAGAAAGAGGATGGCGAGCGAGACGACGGCGCCCACCCACGCCGTCCGAAGTGAGACGACGCCCGTGACCAACTCGCGGGTGCGGGTCCGCGGGTTGCGGGCGTCGATGTGCCGGTCGACGATCCGGTTGACCGCCATCGCGAACGTGCGGGCGCCGACCATCGCGATTGTCACGAGCAGCAGCTGGGTCCAGTGCACGTGGCCGTTCGCCGCGTTCATCGCCGACAACGTGGCGATATAGGCGAACGGCAGCGCGAACACCGAGTGCTCGAATCGCACGAGATCGAGGAACGCGCGCACCCGCCCGCGATCGGACGGGCCCTCGAACGACCAGGTGGCACTGCTCACGAGATCCCGAACTCCTTCCACCGGGCGGTGACGCGTTCGACGATCCCCGGATCTTGGGTAATCATGTCCGGCCAGCCGCGGGCGTATCCCTCGGACGGCGTCTTGGCCGTCGCGTCGACACCGATCTTGCCGCCCCAAAACTGCTGATAACTAGCATGATCAAGGTGGTCGACCGGCCCCACAGCTTGCACGAGGTCGTGACTGTAGTCGACGTTGCCGAACGCTCGCCACGCGACTTCGCGATAGTCGTGCACGTCACAGTCCGCGTCGACGACCACGATCAACTTCGCGAGTGAGAGCATGCCGGCGCCCCAGATCGCGTGCATCACCTTGTGCGCATGCTTGGGGAACCGCTTGTCGATGCTGACGATCACGCAGTTGTGGAAGACCCCCTCGATCGGCATGTCCATGTCGACGATGTCGGGGATCATCAGCCTCACCAGCGGCAAGAAGATGCGCTCGGTGGCCTTGCCCAGCGGGCCGTCTTCGGCCGGCGGCCGGCCGACCACGATCGACTGGAACACCGGCTTCTTCTGCATCGTGACGACGTCGACGTGCAGCGCGGGGAACGGCTCGACCGGCGTGTAGAACCCGGTGTGGTCGCCAAACGGCCCTTCCGGACGACGCTCCCCCGGCTCGAGCCAGCCTTCGAGCACGACCTGCGCGTCGGCCGGCACCTGGAGCGGAACGCTGACGCAGTCGACCATCTCGACCCGTTCTTGGCGCAGGAAGCCGGCGAACAGGTACTCGTCGATGTCGGGCGGCAGCGGGGCGGAGGCGGCGTAGGTGATCGCGGGGTCGCAGCCAAAGGCGACGGCCACCGGGAGGCGCTCGTTGCGCCGCTCCGCGACCGCGTGATGGGCGTTGGAGTCCTTGTGGATCTGCCAATGCATCGCGATCGTGTTGCGGTCGTGCCGTTGCAGCCGGTACAGGCCGAGGTTGCGCTGGCCGGTTTCGGGGTGCTTGGTGTGGGTGAGGCCGAGGTTGAAGTACGCGCCGCCGTCGTCCGGCCAGGTGTGCAGGGCGGGCAGCGCGTCGAGGTCGACCTTGTCGCCCTTGCGAACGACGTCTTGGCACGAGCCTTTGCGCACGTTCTTCGGCGGCGCTGTTCTGATTTGGCCAAGCTTGGTGATGGCGTCTTTCAGCCCGCTGATGCCGTGCGGCAACTCGGGTCTTAGCAGTTCCGACAGGCGCGTGCCGACGTCGTCCAAGCTATTGACGCCGAGCACCTTGGCCATGCGGGCCTCGGTTCCGAAGACGTTCATCGCCAGCGGTAGCTTGCTGCCTTTGACGTTCTCGAACAACAGCGCCGGGCCTTGGGCGCGGACGACGCGGTCGACGATCTCGGTGATCTCGAGGTGCGGGTCGACCTGCGCCTTCACCCGCACCAAGTCGCCCTCGCGATCGAGGCGGGCGAGGAACTCGGGCAGCGACGTCATGGAGATCAGTATCCCGTGCCGCGGCCACCGCGGTCTCGCGAGCGTTAGACAACGGCGTCCCTGTGTGAGCGCGAGCCCGCCTATCGGCCTGGTGGCGCCATCGGATTCAGGGGCGCGACCGCTTCAACGGCATCTTGGAACTTGGCGAACGAGTCGCTGGCGACCTGGAACGCCTCGACGTGCCCGTTGTCGGCCGTCTGGCAGCCGCCCACGTGCCACCAGATGTCAGTCTCGGCGCGGCCCGGGTAGCCAAGGACGACAATCGCAACGTCGCCCAGGTCAGCGGGGCAATGCGGGCTCGCGCTCCGATGCTTCGTGCTCACATTGTTCGCGGCGGCCGAAATTGCCGAGGCCTGTCGGGGCGACATGGTGACGCGTTCCTGAAGCACGTCGCCGGCGTACCCGCAGACCAGCCCGCTGGTCGCGCCGGTTGGCGCGAGGCGGCTGCGGTGCCACAGCTCGTGCCACCAACTTGGACCGGGGCTGTTGACATCAACCGCCTTACCCAGCGAATGCGGACATCCGCCCGCCACCGTGACGCGAATCTTCGGCGACCCGGCGCTGTACGGCTGGTATCGAATGAGCTGGACGACGAACACCGCGACCGCGACTCCCACGACCGCCAGCGCGACCGCGCGGGGAAGCCGGTCGCGGGTGCTGGCCCCCGTGCGCGACATGCTAAATCGCGGCCGTGCCGCGCTCGCCGGTGCGCACCCGAACCACGGTCTCGACTGGCACGGTCCACACCTTGCCGTCGCCGATTTTCCCGGTGCGGGCGGCAGCGGCTATCGCGTCGATGAGGTCGTCGGCGTCGTCGTCGTCGCAGACCACTTCGAGCCGCAGCTTCGGCACCAGATCGACCTGGTATTCGGCGCCCCGGTAGACCTCGGTGTGACCCGCCTGCCGCCCGTAACCGCTCGCCTCGCTGACCGTCAGCCCATGGACGCCGAACGCCTCGAGCGCGGCCTTCACGTCGTCCAGTTTGAAGGGCTTGATGACGGCGGTGATGAGTCTCACGGACGAATCTTGGCAGAGCTGCTCTGGCCGGTCGGGCTTTGCCCTGGGACGACGTGCGCCGTCGTCGGCTGGCCGATGCGGTGTCCGACCCCGGCCGTGTGCCCTGCGATGTCGTAGGCGGTTTCGCCGTGGACGATCAGGTCGAGGCCGGCGAGCTCGACGTCACGCGTGACGCGGAATCCGAGGAACCGGTCGACGCCGCGGGCAAGCAACCAGGACATCCCGAAGGCGTACGCGCCCACAACGACGGCCGCCAGCGCCTGCCGGCCGAGTTGGTCGAAACCACCGCCGTAGAACAGGCCGCGCGCGCCGCCCGTGACCGCCGACGTCGCCAGCACGCCGATGAGCAACGTGCCGACGAGCCCGCCGACGCCGTGCACGCCCGCGACGTCCAGGGAATCGTCGTAACCCAGGCGGAATTTCAGGCCCACGGCGTAGCTTGCGGCGACTCCCGCGAGCAGCCCGACGGCGAGCGCGCCGAACGGGTTAACCGAGCCGCACGCGGGGGTGATGCCGACAAGTCCGGCCACCGCGCCGGAGACCGCGCCCAGGCTGGTGGCGTGTTTGTCGCGCCGCAGTTCGACGCCAAGCCAGCCGAGCACGCCCGCTGCCGCGGCCACCTGGGTGTTGATGAAGGCCACGCTGGCGAGCCCGCCGCTGGCGAGGGCCGAGCCCGCGTTAAAGCCGAACCAGCCGAACCACAGCAGTCCGCCGCCGAGGACGACGAGCGGCACGCTGTGCGGACGCATCGGGTCCTTCTTGAACCCGAGTCGCGGGCCGAGCACGAGGGCGAGCGCCAGGCCGGACGCCCCGGAGTTGATTTCCACGACCGTGCCGCCCGCGAGATCGAGGACATGCAGTTGCTTGGCGATCCAACCGCTTGGGTCGAACACCCAGTGGGCGACGGGAAAGTAGACGACCGTCACCCAGGCGATGACGAACACCAGCCACGAGCCGAACTTCGCGCGGTCGGCGATGGAACCGCTCAGCAGCGCCGCCGTGATCGCCGCGAACATCAGCTGGAACGCGGCGAACGCGAGGGTGGGGACCGAGCCGGTGACGGTGTGCGGGCCGATCCCGCGGAACCCGGCGTCCGACAGGGTCCCGATGACGCCGCCCGCATCGGGGCCGAACGCGAGCGAGTAGCCGTAGAGAACCCAAACGACCGTGACGACGGCCAGGCAGGTGATGCTCATCATCAGCATGTTGAGCGCGCTCTTGACCCGCACCATGCCGCCGTAGAAGAGCGCGAGGCCGGGGATCATCAACATCACGAGCGCGGCGCTGACAAGCACCCACGCGGTGTCGCCCGCGCTGATCGCGTCGCTGGTCGGCATGGGTTGAAGAATGGCGGGCCGCTGTTACGCGTGGATTACATGATCGGTCCAGCGTGTAAAACGCGCATTACGTCTCGGCCGGACCGGTGTGATTGGGCGCGGCCCCGAGCGCCGGCCGCTGCCGCGAGAGCTGGCCCGGCCGCCGCGCCAGCGCCGCCCGGCCCTAGCACTGGCCCCCGACCCCGGCCCCGGCCCCCGGCCCCCGGCCCCGAGCTGGGCGTAGACCCCCCGAGCTGGGCGTGCACGCCACGCTCAGGGACTTTCGGCCCCCTGAGCGTGATCGACTGCGGGCAAGGCGGGGCGGGTGTGGGTTAGACGCCGGCGTAGGAGTGCATGCCGCTGATGAAGATGTTCACGATGAAGAAGTTGAAGATGATCGTCGCGAAGCCGAGCATCGCCACGTAAGCCGCTTTGCGACCGCGCCAGCCGGCGGTCGCCCGCGCGTGCAGGTAGCCGGCGTACACGATCCAGGTGATGAACGCCCACGTCTCCTTCGGGTCCCACTGCCAGTAGTGGCCCCACGCGTACTCCGCCCAGATTGCGCCAGCGATGACGGCGAAGGTCCAGATCGGGAAGGCGAACGCGAAGGCACGGTACGCAGTGCGGTCGAGGACGTCGGGGTGGGGCATCATCCGGGCGAGCGCCGTGAAGCGCACCGGCTTGCCCGCCTTGGTCGCAAGCGCGTAGCGATCGGCGACGAGGAACATCACCGTCGCGGCGGTGCCCACGATGAACACGCCCGACGCGACGATCGCCGCCGTCACATGGATCGCCAGCCAGTAGGAGTGCAGCGCAGGCATCAGCGGCGCGGCGGGCACGTAGAGCACCAGCACCGCGAGGCCCAACGCCAGCACGACCGGCGCCATTAAGAAGACGCCGAGGAAGCGCGCCGGTTGCCGCGTCAAAATCACCAGGAACGCCGCCACCGCCGCGAACGTCAGCGCCAGCGTGAACTCGTACATGTTGCCCCACGGCAACCGGTGCACCGACAGCCCGCGGCTCAAGATCGCGCCGCCCTCGAGCAACCAGCCGATGATGGTGCAGACGACGGCGAACAGCCCGATCCGCTTGGTCAGCCTGAATTTCTCGGACGACGGGGTCGTGCTGCCGTGGTCCGACACCCGAACGTCGCCGGCAGGCGAGACTGGCGCGCTCGGGGCGGACGCGCCGACCAAGGCCGGCACCTGCGCCGGAACGGCCGCCCGCTTCGCGGTCACCAACGCCTTCGTCTCGAACCCCTCGCCGAACGCCGCGTCGAGCGCGAAAGAGAGGAATCCGATGGAATAGGCGACGATGCCGCCCGCGATGAGGTCGTTCGACAGCCTGGCCAGACCGACGTCCACCGGCACGGTGTCCTCCTGTGCTTCCTACGCGCTCACGCGCGCTCCGTGCTCACGCTTCCTGCGCGGCCGGCTCAACCGGCCGAGCCACCGCCTGCAACGCCTTGACGATTCGCTGGAACTCTTCGTCGAAGCCGCCGCTCGCGTCAGTGCGGGTCAAGCCGCCGACCTCGACCAAGGTACGCCCGGCGTCATCGCGGCTCGCACGCACCCAGATCCGACGCCGCCGGATCGCGAGCGACAACACGAGCCCGAGCACCATCGCGCAAACCGCCCCGAGCACGATCGGCTTCCCAGGATCGTGCGTGATGTTGAACGTGGCCCACTCGTCGAAGCCCGCGAACGTCACCGAGCCCTGGCCGTTCGGGAGCGTGATGGTGTCGCCAGGACGCATCGTCGTGGCGGTGAGCCGCGTCAGCTTCGACGTGTCGAGCGTGTACACCGACTGCGGCACACCGTTGTTGAGCCCGAGGTCGCCCGAGAACACCCCGATGACGACCGCAGGATTGTCTGGCGCGGGAAAGATGGCGATCGGCATCCCCGTCGCGAGGTTCTTGCTCGCCGTGGGCAAGAAGATGCCGGTGATGCCGAGCTGGCTGGGCTTGGCGTCGGGGAGCTTCACGACGCCCTGATACTCGTACGTGCCCGGCTGCGGCAAGAACGGCACGGTTTCGTCAAAGGTGTGCCCCGAGCCGTCGCGCACGATGAAGTGCGGCGCGTAGCCGTGCCCGCCCAGGTAGATGTTCGTGCCCTGTGTGCTGAGCGGGTGGTTGACCTCGATGGTGTAGTCGCGCGACTTCGCGTCAAGGTTGGGCTGCCACGTCACGTGCGCGCTGAAACTGTCAGCGTCGGCGTTCGCGGGGCCGCCTCGCTGATACGTGGCCTGGAAATCGTTGAGTGTGAACGAAAACGGTGGCAGCTTCGCGACATCGACGAAGCGACCGCTGGAGAACGAGTCGTAGTTGATCCGGACGTCGGCGAAGCCGTCATGCTCTTTCACAAGAATGCTGCCGGTGAAGCCGAACGCCGACGTCACCGCGACGCCGGCCAGGACGACAAGAAGCGCGAGGTGGAAAAGCAGGTTACCCGTCTCGCGCAAGTGGCCCTTCTCCGCGCTGACGGACGACGGGCCGCGATCCGCGCGGCCCCCCACATTTTCCGCGCGATCCGCGCGGCCCCCGACATTGTCCGCGCGATCCGCGCGGCCCCCGACATTGTCCGCGCGATCCGCGCGGAAGTGCTTGCCACGCAGCGTTTCGTAGGAATGGGCCAATACGTCGTCGGGCGTTTGATCGGTGTGCCACGAGGTGGACACCGGCAACCGGGAGATGTTGCGTGGGGCGGCCGGGGGTCGCAGCCGCATCGCCTTGAGGTGGCGGCGGCTGCGCGGGAGCACGCAACCGGCGAGCGAGATGAACAGCAGTAGATAGATGGCGGCGAACCACACCGAGCCGAAGACGTTGAAGAAGCCAAGGTGGTCGAGGATCGGCGCGAGCGTCGGGTGGTCGGTGTAGTACTGGTTGACGCGCAGCGGATCGCTGCCGCCGCGCTGCGGCAGGATCGAGCCAGGCACCGACGCCAACGCGAGCAAGAACAGCAAGATGAGCGCGGTGCGCATCGAGGTGAGCGAGTACCACGCCCATCGCAGCACCGACAACACCGAACCGCCCGGGGTGCGGCGCACCCGTTGGCGGGTGCCGTACTCGTCGGGCGCCTCAGGGATCGTGTCGAGCTTGGCGATCTCAGCGGGCAGCGGCGTCTCGCCGACGTCGGTGTGGGTGTCGCTCATCAGACCGCCGTCGAGTAACCGTTGATGGTGCTCTGCAACTGGCCGACGAAGTCGGTCCACCAGCCGGTGACCAGCATGATGCCGACCACCACCAGCAGCGCCCCGCCGACCCTGGTGATCAACGCGTAATGCCGCTTCACGACGGCCAGTGCGCCCAACGCGTGCCGGAAAAGCAACGCCACGAGCATGAACGGCACTCCCAGCCCGAGGCAGTACGCCAACGTCAAGACCGCGCCGCGGGTGGCTGTCGCGCTCGAGTCGGCCAGCGCCAGGGATTGCACGGCGCCAAGGGTTGGCCCGATGCACGGGGTCCAGCCGACTCCGAACAGCACGCCAAGCACCGGAGCTCCGGCGATGCCGGCCGCGGGCAGCCGATGAAAGCGGAATTCCCTTTGCAGACCGGGAATCAGGCCCATGAACGCCAAGCCGAACACGATGACGAACACGCCGAGCACCCGGTCGAGCACATCGACGTGCTCTTTGAGGCTGGCGCCGACGCTGCCAAACAGCGCGCCGAATGAGACGAACACGGCCGAAAAACCGAGCACGAACAAGAAGCTGCCAGCGAGCACGCGACCGAAGCGGCGACGCCCAGCACTGTCGAGATCCGCGCCGGAAAGGCCTGTCACATAAGCGATGTAGCCGGGAACGAGCGGCACCACGCAAGGCGAGAGGAATGAGACGATGCCGGCGATCGCGGCGACCGGCAGCGCCAGCAGCAACGATCCTGACAGCACGGTGTCTTGGAACGACGTCGCGACCGACGCGGTGACCGTCATGAGGTCGACCCGCTAGCCGCGCTCTCGGCGGCGACGTCCTCGACCAACGTCTTCAACTGATTCACCCGCATCTCGCCGAGCCCACGGGCGGCGATGTGGCCGGTGCGGTCGATCACCAACGTGCTGGGTGGCGTCTCTGGCACCACGCCGCTGCTGCGGAACTGCAACGCGATCTTCGCCGCTTGATCGGAGAAACTCGGGTAGTCGATGCCGTTGTTGGCCACGAACGCCTTCGCGTCGGACGGCCCGTTTTCCTTGATGTCGACGCCGACGAACTGCACGCCCATCGACTCGGTCGCCGCCGACACCGCTTGTAGCGCCGGCGCCTCGGCCCGACACGGCGGGCACCACGAGGCCCAGAAGTTGAGCACGATGACCTTGCCCTTGAACTGGGCGAGGCTGAGGGGGTTGCCGTCGAGGTCGGTACCGGAGATGGCCGGCGCCGCCTTGCGGTGGCCGATGGAGTACGTGGTGACGACCCCGGCGCCGTCCGCGACGTAGCGGGTGTCGCCCGTGACGCCCGCGTCGCCGTTAGACGCGGCGCACCCCGCGAGCCCGACCGCTAGCGAAGAGACGGCGACCGTCGCGATCATGCGAGACAAGCGCGCGACCGGCACGAGGCGACTTCCCATCATCAGAGTGCGCGGCCCATTCTGCCTGGCCCGCGGGTGTCGAGCCGAGGCGGGATAGCCGCGAACGCCGCGCGTCGCCGATCGCTCCCAGCGTCGTCCAAGACTATTCTCAGGCTCCGCCGACCTCGCCGGCTCCGGCCGCGCCGGAGGGCTCGTGATAGCGGACCTCGACGACGGCGTCACCGTCGAAGACCAGGCTGGTGACGCTACCGAGCGCGCACTGCCTGCGACGCGGATCGTGCCAGAGCCGCTTTCGCTCGATCTTGCGGCGCGCGGTCCAGATCGGCAGCTGATGGCTCACGCACACCGCCTCGTGCCCCACTGCAGACTCGCGGGCGTTGGCAACGGCGGCGAGCATGCGCGCGGCGATCTGCTCGTAGGGCTCTCCCCACGAGGGCCGGAACGGATTGCGGATGTGCACCCAGTTGCCCGGATGCTTCAGCGCGCCGTCACCGACACCGAAGGTGCGGCCCTCGAAGTGGTTAGCGGCTTCGATCAGCCGCGCGTCCTCGCGAATCGCCAGTTCGAACTGCTCGGCGATCGGCGTCGCCGTTTCGACCGCCCGCTCGAGTGGCGACGACACCAGGGCGACGACGTCGCGGTCGGCGAGCCAGGCCGCGGCGCGCTTTGCCATCAAGACACCGGCCTCGGACAGGTGGTAGCCCGGCAGCCGTCCGTACAAGATGCCGGTGGGGTTGTCGACCTCGCCGTGTCGTAGCAGATGGACGACGGTGCGCGCGCTCACCGGGAACCCTCCTGATCGGGTGCTGCGGCGCGGGCGGCGGCAGTCGCCGCCTTCGGCAGCGCGGCCTGGATTCGCTCAAGCGCGGCGTCGTCGTGCGCCGCCGACACGAACCAGGCCTCAAACACGGACGGCGGCGCGTACACACCGCTTTCCAGCAGGGCATGGAAAAACGGCGGGTATCGCCACGTCTCTTGGGCACGCGCGGCGTCGTAGTCGCGCACGTCGTCGGCGGTGAAGAAGAACGAGAAGAGACTGCCGGCGGTTTGCAACCGATGCTCGACACCCGCGTCGTCCAACGCGGAGCTGACCATCTTTCCAACAGCGGCGGCCGTTTCATCGACGTGCGTGTAGACGTCGGCGTCGCACTGTCGCAACGTGGCGAGGCCGGCGGCGGTGGCGAGCGGGTTGCCCGACAGCGTGCCGGCTTGGTAAACCGGCCCCGCCGGGGCCAGCCTCTGCATAACGTCGGCGCGACCGCCGAAGGCGGCGGCGGGCAAGCCGCCGCCCATCACCTTGCCGAAGGTGAACAGATCGGCGTCGACACCTTCGAGTCCGTGCCAACCGCTTGCGCTGACGCGAAACCCGGTCATCACCTCGTCGAGGATCAGCAACGCGCCGTGGTTGTGAGCGATCTCGCGAAGCCGCGCGTTGAACCCGTCGCGCGGCGGAACCACGCCCATGTTGGCGGCGGCGGCCTCGGTTATGACCGCGGCGATTTCGCCGCCATAGTTGGAAAAAGCGGCTTCGACCGCGTCGACGTCGTTGTAGGGCAGCACGATCGTGTCTTGGGCCTGCGCGCCCGTGACGCCTGGTGTGTCGGGCAACGCGAGCGTGGCGACCCCGCTGCCGGCGCTGGCCAACAACGCGTCAACATGCCCGTGGTAGCAGCCGGCGAACTTCACGACCTTGCTGCGCCCGGTGAACCCGCGCGCCAGGCGCACCGCGCTCATCGTCGCCTCGGTGCCGGAGTTGACCAGCCGCACCTGCTCGACCGGGGCGACCCGGCGGACGATCTCCTCAGCCAGCTCGACCTCGCCAACCGTCGGCGTGCCGAAACTGGTGCCTCGCGCGGCCGCCGCGGTCACCGCGTCGATCACCGCGGGATGCGCGTGGCCCAGCACCAGCGGACCCCACGAGCAGACCAGGTCGACGTACTCGTTGCCGTCGACGTCGACCAGGTACGGCCCGTGGCCGCTCGCCATGAACCGCGGCACGCCGCCGACACCGTGAAACGCGCGCACCGGCGAGTTCACCCCGCCAGGTGTGACGCGCTGCGCGCGTTCAAAGAGCGCCTCGGACGACGTCGGCGTTGCGGTCATACGCCGATTCTCGCAGCCTCGCGTGGTCCGCCGCTCACAGCCCAAAAGCGGTGGCGAATGAGGTCGCGGTAGCGGCTTTGCCGAGCGGTGGCAACCCAAGCAACTCTTCGGTGCCCCGCAACAGCCCGTAGTGGTCGAGCCGGCTGGTCACTTGCATCCCCGGTTTCACCTTCGGAGCGACCACAACGGTCGGGATTTGGTTGTTCGAGCCGGTTCCCTCGTCCCAGGTGAGCACCACCACAGTGTCGCCTGAGCGATAGTTCGAACCATCCAGAATTCTCGGTATCCACTCGGACAGCCAATGGTCGCCGGTACTCACCGGACAGTCGTGCGTGTCGTTGCAGAGATTCGGCGTGATGAACGAGAACGACGGGAGCGCACCTGTGTCGATGTCGTGCTGCAGGTTGCCTTCGAGCGGAACGTCGTTGCGCGCGCATGAGGCCCGCAGCGTCGTGTAATACGCGGCTGGATTGTGCTTAACCGCGTACGGACGGCTGGCCGACGTCGCGCAGTTCTGCGGCATCGACTCCATGTAGCCGTGCCAGCTTTTTCCTGCGTTGTCGAGCTGGCTGAAAATCGAGGCACTGGCGATGCGATGCGTCGACGGGCCGCCGTCGTCGGTGACTCCGAACGTCGAACCGCCGGTGGCCGCCAAGTAATTCGGCAGTGACGGATGCGTGATGCCGTGGTAGTTGGCCGCGCCCCCACACTGCCGCGCCAACGCGTTTTCGTATGGAGCACTTGAGCTGCCCATCACCGCCGAGAGCGGCTTGTTCTCCATCCAGATCCAGACGACGTGCACGACCTGCACGCCGAACGACGCGATGCCGCACGGCGTCGCGGCACCGAGTTGCGCCGCCGTCGACGATGCGGCCGCCGACGCTTGCGACGGTGCGGTCGCCGACGCTTCCGACGGTGCGGCCACCGACTGCACGGCGGTCGGGACCGCCGTTGACGACGGCGCCGAGCCGAACGACGGGGGCGGCGAATTCTTGGTCGAGTGCGACGAACACGACGCCGACAGCAGGCCGACGGCGGCGAACATCGCCACCGCGACTGGCAGGCGTCGAGCAGGCCCTATTCGCCGCATCAGCGCCCGAGTATGAGCGCCATCGTCGGGCACACGTCGACGGCCCGCCCGGCGAAGTCGAGGAGCTGCACGGGCACCGCGTCATCCGAGATCAACGGAAAACCCCAGTCATCGTGCTTGATGAGCTCCGGTAGCAGTTCGGCGCACAGTCCCCGACCATCGCACGCCGTCCAGTCGACGGCAAGTGCGGGGCCGGTTTGCCGCGATGATGATCTGCTTGCGGCTGATTTCGTGGTCACGACTCTCCTCAACTGCCGGTGCGCGGCAAGCCATGGACGCTGCGTCGAGGCGTGGGCAGCACGGCCTCGTCCGTGGTTCGTGAGCAGCGGCCCCGATGGTGCAGAAGCGACGGCTCTCATGGCCGCCGCTGAACGAGCTGAACGAACCGTGAGAACTCACTCGGCCAACTGGCAGTTGGGTGTCGACCCGCTTCGACGATCCCCGCCGGACCTTACGAGGGGCTGAACCAGCAGAATCTTCACAGAAATCTCAGTTCGGCTCCCCAGAGTGGCGGAATGCGACCTCAGTTACTCGGGCCGTTTCGGCCGCGACGTGTGGTGCCGGCGACCACTGTCGTCGTCGCGGTGATGGTGCTAAGCGCGTGCACGTCGGGTCGCCACCACGTGGCGACGCAGTCGCAACCCAGCGGGTCTGCGACGCCGAGCGTTGCGACTACCTCCGACGCCGGATCGCCCACCTCGCCACCAGCATCCGGTCCCGCCCGTGCGCTGACCGCCACGACGGTTGGGGCGCGCCTTCCGCAGCCGCTGTCGCGCGTCGTCGCGGTCGATCTCGATGACAAGGTGCAGATCATCGGAGGCCTCACGGCGAGCGGGCAAACCTCCGCCGGCATTGAGATCTTCGACCCGTCAACCGGCGGCGTCACGACTGCTGGCAAGCTCGCGGCGCCGGTTCACGACGCCGCCGCCGGCGTGATCAACGGCGCCGCGATCGTCGCGGGCGGTGGCGCGGCGACAACAACCAACGCGGTGCAGCAGGTTCAAGCGAACGGCACGGCCGTTCGCGTGGGACAACTTCCCCAAGCGCGATCCGACGACTCCGTGGCGGTCAGCGGCAAGACTCTCTACGTCGTTGGCGGATACGACGGGGCGCATGAAGTGCCGGGCGTGCTCGCCACCACGGACGGCGTCAACTTCACCCAGGTCGGTCAACTGGTCGAGACGATTCGTTACGGCGCGGCGTATGCCGCGGACGGCTCGATCTGGGTGTTCGGTGGAGAGCACCACGGCGTCGCAACATCCGACATCCAACGGGTTGACGCCGCGACCGGCAAGAGCAGCGTGGTGGCCAAGTTTCCGCACCCGCTCGCGCACGAGACGGTCGCCACGCTCGGCGACCAAGTGTTGGTGATAGGCGGCACAGACGGTCACAGTCCGCAAAACACCGTGTACAAGTTTGATCCGTCGACAGTCGCTGTAAGCGTGGTCGGCTCTCTGCCCGAGTCCGTCTCTGACATGGCATGTGTCGCGGTCCGCGACACCGTTTACGTCATAGGTGGAAACGCGCTCACCGAGCAAAGGACGGTCGCCGCGACGACGGCCATTGTCGCTCTGAAGATGCAAGCGGTGTCACCTAACGCGAATGCCGAAGGGCCACCCGACGACTCGAGGCCGGAGCGTCCCGGGACGGGGTGAAGGGCCGGAGCGCGAATCAACTCGCCCCTGTCATCACGCGGTCGGCGAATGAATGCGGCGGCACCAAGTCCAGACCGTCGGGATTGCTTAGATAGCCCGGTGCCGTCCCTCGCACGGCGGTGTGACCGTACTGCCAAACAATCCGGTTAACTCTTGGATTGATGACGATGACCCGGTGATTGCGGTCGTCGTTCAAGATGATGTCGCCGTTCGGCATGCCCTCGGCGAGGCTCGGATGGTTGAGTCGTCCCGCGCCAGATTGCTGCCGCCACCGCCAGACCGTGTGGCCGCCGGCGTCGAACACAACAACTTGCCCAACGCTCGAATAGTCGGCGGTCACGTACTCGCCGGCCGACAGTTGGCTCGTGTCAGAGGGGTAGCTCACCTGCGGCGGGTGCGCGGACCAATACACGTGACCCGTCAGGTCAATCTCGTCGACCCAGTCGTTGTTGATCTCAGTGACCAGGTAATGCCCGTTCGGTAACGGAAACACGCCGTTGGGGCTGCCGTAGCGGGTGGGCGGCGAGTGCCGGCAGGCGCCCGGCGCGCCAGCCGTCCACAACGGCGAGTTGGCGGCGACGCCCAGCCGCACCAACCTGCAGTTCTTGATGTCGGCCGCGATCACGGAGCCGTCTGCCAGCATCATCGCGTCGTCCGGGTTCCACAACCGATTAGGTCCAGATCCGTGCACCCCTGGCACTCCGTATCGCCACACGATCTTCCGGGTGGCGATGTCGATCTCGGTGATGACGAAGTCGTCTTCCTGCGTCACAACGATGTGCTTGCCATCGGGGGTGAAGAACGCGTCGTCGGGCACCCGGAAGGTCTGTCCCGGCGCCAAGTCCCCGGATTGCGGCCACTGCCACAACACCTGACCTCGCGGGCTGACGACGACGAGCCGGTTGTTGTCACGGTCGGCGATCAGGACCGGCGCCGGAAGTGCCGCAGGGTCGGATCCCGCGGCGAGCTCTGGCAGCTCATCAGCCGGCGCGCGCGGGGGCCACGACGGGGCCGCGGCCGCGCTTGGCGGAACCGTCGCCGACGACGCGGGAGAAGTCGGGATCGACCGCGCGGCCGACGGCGCCGTGGCGGCGAGTCGTTGCGTGGCGGCAGGCGTGGCGGCAGCGTCCACCTTTCGCGCGGCCGCAGAGGTGCACCCGCTGGCGAACACCGCAACCGCCAAGAGGGTCACCCCAACCGCCGTTCGGCCGGCGCGACGTGATTGACGAGGCACGGCCCCACGACGCCGGGTGCGTTTCATACGACGAGTGTGCGCACCGTACCTGACGGTTCGCTAAAACAGTCGGGTCGCGATGTTGACGACGTCGGCAAGTGAACGCACATGCTCGTGGTCACCCTCGGGATAAGGGCAGTCGCCGAACGGGTCCAGGTGCAAGGGACGTACACCGGCGGCACGCGCCCCGACGACGTCAGCCCAGGCGGTGTCGCCGACATGCACGGCGTCGGCGGGTGCGACGCCGAGTTTCTCGAGCGCGAAACCGAAGATCTCTGGCTGCGGCTTCGCGTAGCCGACGACGGCGGAGTCGATGACGATGTCGAACGCTAGGCCGCTCTTTCGCAACAACGACTCGACGGTGCCGTCGGCGTTCGACACGACCGCGATCGCGACGCCGGTGGCGCGCAATGCCGCGACCTGATCAGCCACGCCGTCAGGGACGACGTTCCACAATGTCGCCGCCGGAGCGAGGTACAGCGCACCGACGGCCGCGACGGCGTCGTCGAAGTTGCGGTCGGGCACGCCGGCTCGCTCAACCAGCAACCGGTTGTAGTGCAGCCAGTCGGAGTCGCCCCGAGCGTCCATCAAAGCGGTGCATTCGTAATGGACGCGCCGTACATCGTCGAGCGCGATCTCGCCGCCTGCGGCACGGAGCACCGACGCGACCACCCACGGGTTCGGCAACAGCAGGACGCCGCCCGCGTCGAGCAGCACCGCGCGCGGCCGCGTCATGCCTTCGATCGCAGCAGCCGCGCGAGTTCGGTGGCCCAATACGTGAGCACGAAATCCGCGCCCGCGCGTCGAATCGACGTCACGGTCTCGAGGATGACCGACTCGCGGTCAAGCCAGCCGTTCGCCGCAGCCGCCTCGACCATGGCGTACTCGCCGCTGACCTGATACGCGGCAACCGGCACGTCAACGAAGTCGCGCACACGACGCAGCACGTCGAGGTACGCCATCGCCGGCTTCACCATCACCATGTCGGCGCCCTCGGCGAGGTCGAGCGCGACCTCGCGCATCGCCTCGTCGCTGTTGGCGAAGTCTTGCTGGTACGAGCGTCGATCGCCAAAACGTGGCGCGCATTCGGCGGCGTCGCGGAACGGACCATAGAACGACGACGCGTACTTCGCTGAGTATGCCAGGATCGCGACCTCGGAAAACCCTGCACCGTCAAGAGAACTCCGGATCGCCCCGACCTGGCCGTCCATCATCCCGCTCGGCGCCACGACGTGAGCGCCCGCCCGAGCTTGCGCCACCGCGATCGACGCGTACCGCTCCAGCGTCGCGTCGTTGTCGACGACCGGACCAGTGGCGGTCTCAGCGAGCACACCGCAATGGCCATGATCGGTGTACTCGTCAAGGCACAGGTCGGTGATGAGCACGGTCGAGTCGCCCAGCTCCGCGACGAGGTCGGCCAGAGCGAGTTGCACGATCCCGGCGGGATCGTCGGCCGCCGAGCCGACAGCGTCCTTCTCCTCGGGAACGCCAAAGAGAATCAGCCCGCCGACGCCCTCCGCGACCGCCTCGGCGGCGGCTTTGCGCAGCGAGTCGCGAGTGTGCTGCACAACGCCGGGCATTGAGGCGATCGGCGCGGGCTCGGAGATGCCTTCCTTCACGAAGAGCGGCAACACGAGGTCGGACGACGCGACGTGCGTCTGCGCAACCAATCGTCGCAGCGCTGATGTTCGCCGCAACCTGCGCGGCCGATCGGGCCCGACCACCATGTCGACTCCCGACTCACTTCGCCTTGCGACGGCTGTTGGACTTGGGCCGTCCCGGCTTGCCGGTCCACTCTCCCGCCGCCTCCGCCGCCACCCGTTGCGCGAGACCGAAGGCGGCCAGCGAGTCGGCCAGCGCGCTCACCGACGGCTCGTCGGCGAGCACGTCGACGCGAAGCCCGTGCTCCTCGGCGGTCTTCGCGGTCTGCGGGCCGATGCAGGCGATCACGGTGGTGGCGTGCGGCTTGCCGGCAATGCCGACGAGGTTGCGCACGGTCGAACTCGACGTGAACACCACGGCGTCGAAACCACCTGTCTTGATGGCCTCGCGAGTGGCCGCCGGCG
>JAICLV010000018.1 GCA_025925185.1 Acidothermaceae bacterium | reverse complement strand
TGACTTGGGCGATCACCTCGACCGCGTTCTTCTCGACGCGGCGGGTGTCGAGCTCCGCCTCACCGACGACGTCGAGCAGGTCGTAGACACGCTGCGAGGTGACCCGCACGCTGTCAAGCGCGCGCTCGCCGCGGTCAACGCCGAGTGGCAGGACGACGTTGGCCGCGGACGGCGTGGTCGCCGCGGGCGGGGTGGTCGCCGCGGGCGGGGTGGTCGTCGACGTCGGGGTGGTCTTCGACGTCGGGGTGGTCTTCGACGTCGGGACTGGTGGCGGCGGGACGATGACCGCCGTGGCGGCGGCCGCCTCGTTGGTCGGCTGCTTCGGTGGGGGGGCCGGAAAGGCGATCGGCGACGCCGACTTCGCGCTCGCCGACGCCGCTGTCGCTGTCGGCGTGGCCTGCACCGGAACCGGCTCGGCGAGGCGCGGGATCGCGACCGGGTCGTCCCCGGCGAGCGCGCTGCGCAACGCCTCGATCAGCGCGCGGAGATGCTCGGCAGGAATGGGTGCGGGCGCGCCAGGGATCGAGCGGCTGATGCCGTCAACCGTGGCGAGCAGCACGTCGACGAGGTCGCGGCGGGGGTGGAATCGGCCGTCGCGAATGGCGGCGAGCAAATCCTCGGCCGCGTGCGCGGTGTCGAGCACTTCTTGCAAGCCCATCATGCGGGCCGACCCCTTGACCGTGTGCGCGTCGCGGAACAACCCGGCGACCAGCTGCTTCGGCGACGGGTGGTTCTCGAGCTGCAACAGGCCGGCGCTCAGCGACGCCAACCGGTCCTCGACCTCCGCGCGGAAAGTGGCAAGCAGCTCAGGATCTTCGGCCCAGTTGCCCACTTGTCACTCCCCTCCCGCTTGCGCCGAGTCCCCTTCACTCGATGAAGCAAGCCCGACTACGCGACCCGGAACTGCGCGATCGACGCCCGCAGTTCGGCGGCCAGCACGTTCAGCTGGGCGGCAGACGCGGCCGCCTGCTTCGAGCCGACGACGTACTGCCGCGACACGTCCGAGACCTGCATCATCGCGGTCACCACCTGGTCGGACGCCGACCGCTGCTGCTGGGTCGCGATCGAGATTTCCTTTGCGGCCGTGGTGGTTTCGTCGACCATGCCGGAGATGCGCTCGAGGGCGTCCACGACGCCGCGGGCAAGTTCGGTGCCTTGGTGGACCTCTTTCGCGCCCTCTTCGGTGGCGATGATGGTCGCGTTGGTCTCGGCCTGGATCTCGCTGACGATGCCTTGGATCTGCGCGGCCGACTCCTGCGAGCGCTCGGCGAGCTTGCGCACCTCACTTGCCACGACGGCGAAACCGCGGCCGTGCTCGCCGGCGCGGGCGGCCTCGATGGCTGCGTTCAGGGCGAGCAGGTGGGTCTGGTCGGCGAGGTCGTCGATGACTTCGAGGATGCGGCCGATCTCCTGCGACTTCTCACCAAGCGACAGCGCGCGGGTCGCGATCGAGTCGACGCGGTGCGCGATGGTGTCCATCGCCGATACGGACGCCGACACCGCCTCGCGGCCCTCTTCGGCGAAGCGCAACGTCTCCGCCGCGTAGCGGGCGACCGCCTCCGACGTCTCGGCGATCTGCGCGGCGGTCGCGGCCAATTCCTCAATGGTGGAAGTCGTTTCGGCGACGGCGGACGACTGCTGGGTCGCGGAAGCCGCGTGCTCCTCGGCGGTGGCGAGCAGCTCGCCGGCGGAGGCGGAAATGCTCTCGCCGCTGCCGCGAATCTGCTCGACCAGCAATCGCAAGTTGCCGAGCGTGTTGTTGAAGGCTGACTGCAGCGACGTCATCGTCTCGTCGGCGTCGTCGATCGCGTTGCTCCACGCGGTGTTCGCGTTGGAGAGATCGCCTCGCGCGGCGTTGGCCAGCGAGTCCGACAGCCGGTCGACCTTCACCTTGAGCTCGGCTCGCTCGCGGCGAGTTTCGTCAAGCAACGCCTCGCGCTCGACGCGCGCGGTCTCCACCAGGTCGGCCCGCAGCTGCTCGATCTCCTCCTGCTGACGTGCGCGCTCTGCCTCAGCGTCCTTGTGCAGGTGGGTGATGGAGTTCGCCAGCGTGTTGGTGAACCAGACGACGGCCGGCATCGCCGGAAGAATCAGCAGCAGATTGAGGGCCGACGTCTGCTCGACGTCGTGCGAGACCGCGGTGGCGGTGAACGCGAGAACGCTCGCCGCGAAGGCGTACGACAGCGACTTCCACGGTCGGTCGACGAACGCGGTCGACAGCAGCACCGGCACGTAGAGCACCCATAGCGGCGACTCGACACCGTGCGCGACGAACAGCGCGCCGGTGATACCGCCGAGATAGACGAGGCGACCGAGGTCGGCGATCGGTCCGGTGCGGGTCAGTGCCGGGTTGTCGAGGTCGGTCAGCGAGATCGCCGTGACGATCGCCGCCCCCAACGCGGCGACACCGAGACCGGCGAGCAGCTTCGGGTCGTCGACCGAGAGCGACTCGGTGATCTGCGAGCCCACGCCGAGCACGCCGCCGAAAGCAAGCGCGAGCATGAGCCATGTGCAGGCTGACGCGACCTGTTGCAGCCGCTTAAAGACGTCCACCAGCCCTCCCAGACTGACGCGGATGGCACTCGTTAGCCCATCGGGACGAGTGGGCGGGCACTGAAGCGTCGCCCGGCCCAAGATTCGCCCGGCTGGCCTAGCCGCAGCGGTGGTCAGCCGGCCATGCGACGTGGCGATGGCAGCCGCAACCGCAGGTTGAGCACGGCGGCCGGGTCGAGCACCGCGATCGGGCCGGTCGGCTCGGTGAACTGCCCGATCAACAACGAGCTGGCGTCGCTGTCGAGCGTCATCGGCGGCTGGTCCATGCGGTCCTCTTCGCAGTCGACGACGCCCTGAACGCCTTCGGTGAGCAGGCCCACCGTGATCGCGCCTTCGGTCAAGACGACGAGTCGCCCGAGCGACCCGGTCGGCGTGATCGCGGCGCCGAGCAGCGGCCGCACGTCCAAGACGGCGAGGATCCGCCCGCGCCAGTTCGCCACGCCTGCCAACCACACCGGCGTGCCCGGCACCCGGGTCAGCCGCGGCAGTCGCCCAACCTCGGCGACCGCCGACATGCCGACCGCGTAGCGCGACCCGCCCAGACGCATGAGCACATAGCCGTCGGGTTCGGTGCGCACGCCCCGGTCCGCGCCATCGGCTCCCAGCGGCGCAGCTGCGTCTAGTTGCGTCATACCGGGTTCATCGGTCGGTCTTGGACGGCGGTAAAGCTCGCGGCGGCACGATCCGCGCGGTCACCAACACCGCCACGATCACGCCGACGATGCCGAGCAGCAAGAAGGCGATCGCGTCGGCGCCAGACCCCGGCAGCACGATGTCGCCGCCGGGATGCGGCAAGAAGAGCAGCCCCAACACGGCGATGAACCAGCCCACCCCGGGCGCGAAAGCCGCGTCACGCGACCGCAGGGCCCACCCCGCGGCCACCCCGAAGCCCGCGTTCAGCACGAGCGCCGCAAGCGCGCCGACCGAGATGTGCACCGGCCCGAGCAGGAGGATGCGCGTCGCCTGCAGTCCGCTGAACAGCCCGACGACGACGCCGAGCACGCACAGCGACAGCATCGCCCACCGGTACACGCAGCGCAGCCTAAAGCGAGGCGCCGCCGACTCAGCGCACGGGCACGCCGACCAGCGCCCCCAGCAACGCGAGGCCGACCAGCAGCCAGGCCACGTAGTCGCCGATATGACCTGAGTGCGCGCGCCGCACGACGCGCAACGGAACGCTGAAGGCTCCCGCGCCCCGCCGCACCATGGCCGGGAAGCGTTGCGCGTACAGCCCGGCGAAGGCGAACGCCATCGACAGCACCGCCGACGTCAGCCCGAGCGCGATGCCAAGCGTCGTCCAGTGCATCTCTGGCACATGCGGCACCGGCGCAGCGGCCGCGTTCGTCAACGCCTGCGTCACGTAACCGTCGCGGTCGATGAACTGGTGCGCCGCCTTCCCTACCTCCTCGGCGAAGCCCGGCAGCACGCCGAGCGCGAGGCTGCCGCCCAGCAGGACGACGATGGGCGTGACCATGGTGACCGGCACGTTGCGCAAGGTGCCCGACACCTCGGGCTCTTCTTCAGACCCCGACGTCGACTCCGGCTGATCCAACTCGGTCGGAGGGTCGCCGAGCCCGAAGTAGATGCGCAGCGCCGCCCGCAGCACCGCACCTGCCGTGACCGCCGACACCAAGACGAAGAGCGCCGGCATCCACTGATAGCCAGCCTTTATCGTCGCGGTCTCCGCGAGGTCCTTGCCGAGGCCGGTGCCGAACGGCGGACAAGCCGACAGCGCGATACCACCGACAACCCACAACCACGGCATCACCCGTGCGTTTCTTCCGCGGCCGTACAACTCCAGCTCGTCGACCGACCCGTATCGATTCAGCACCACGCCGGCTAGCAAGAACAGCGCCGATTTGGCACCAGCGTGTCCGAGCACGTACAACGCCGCGCCCGCCGTCCCGCCGTCGTCCAGCATCGAAAACGCGATGAGGAACAACCCGACGTGCGCGACCGTGGAGTACGCGAGCAACCGCTTCAAGTGCCGTTGGGAAAAGCACATGATGGAGCCCACGATCGCGGTCAGCATGCCGAGGACGACGAACGCGCCGCGGATCGCGTGCTGCGGCAGCGTGCCCTCGAACACCACCCAGTAGACACGTGCGACGCCATAGACACCGAGCTCGACCATCACGCCGCTGAACAGCACACAGACCGGACTGGGAGCGACCGCGTGCGCGTCGGCAAGCCAAAAGTGCAATGGCACCATGGCGGCCTTGACCAGGAATCCCGCCATGATGAGCACGAACGCGAGGATCACCAACGCAGACAGCCCGTGCTTGTCGAGCGACTTCGCCAGCAGTGGCAGCTGCAGGTTTCCTGTGACGGCGTACAGAATCCCGATGCCGGTGAGCGAGAAGTACGCCCCGAGCGAGTTGACCACGCCGAAGTTCAAGCCCCCTTGCAAGGACGACGGGTCCTCCGTCTTGAATCCCGTGAGCGCGTACGCCGCAGCGCCCATCAGTTCGAAGAACACGAACATGTCGAAGATGTCGCCGCTGAACGCGAAGCCCTCCATGCCGGCCAGGAAGAACAGCATCAGTGGCAAGAAGTGGCCGCCGATATCGTCGAAGTACTTCCAGCCGTAGAGCATCGCGAGGGCCATCAAAAGTGCGATGAGCACGGCGAGACCGGCGCTCATCCGATCGCCGACGAGCACCAGCCCGACGGAGGTGCCGTCGGTCGGCTTCCATCCGGCGACCCACGTGACGACCCGACCGCGTTCCCCGCCGGTGTTCGCCGCGACAACGGCCGCGAGCGCGCATATGCCCGCCGCGGTCGCCGTCGCCAAGATGTCGGTGACCACCCGAGGCGCGTACTGCGCGATCGCCACGATGAGCGCCGCCATCGCAATCGGGACCACGATGATGACGGGCAGCAGGTTGGCGACTCCCGAGTCGAAGGGCACTCAGCCCTCCAAGGCCGACAACTCGTCGGGGTCGACCGTGCCATGCCGCTTCGCGATTTGCATCGCGAGCGCCAGCAGCAAAGCCGTCACCGTCGCCGACACCACGATGTCGGTGAGCGTCAACGCCTGGACGACGGGGTCGACCACGTCGGTGCTCGGCTTCTCCGTGGAGCCGAAGACCGGGGCGGGCGCGTGGCGTTGGTAGCCGACCGACAGCAGCAGGACATACGTGCCCGCCTGGGCGACGGCGAGGGAGACGACGGCGTGCACCAGGTTCCGGCTACGCACGATGCCGAAGCAGCCGATCAACAGCAGCCAGCCGGCGACAAAGTACGGGTAGTAGCTCACGACTTCGCCGGACTCCCACCGCGAAGTTCGATCGCCTGCTCGAAGAAGTGGGATAGCAAGACGATGACGCCGCACGCGATCTCGACGCCGACGGCGAAGTTCAGCACCTCGACGACCCCGGCGGATAAGAAGCTGCCGAAGGTGCCGAACGGGATGACGTTCGCGAGAAACGAGCCGGAGATCGCGATGCCGGCGAATCCCAGACCGGCGAAGCCCAACGCGCCCAAGACCTCGCCGTGTTCGAACGCCGTCACCGGCCGCAGCTTCTCCAAAGCGTCGTATTTGCCCGCTACATAAAGCACGTGCAGCCCGGTGGCGAGGATGACACCGCCCTGGAAGCCTCCGCCCGGCGTCAGGTGGCCGTGGGCGACGACGTCGAACCCGACCAGCAAGGTGAGCGGGAACAGGACGTACCCGAGGAACCGGGTGGACGCCAGCACACGCCCGACGCGCCCGGTCTCGTCCTGTTGCTCGCGCTCCTCTTTCGACGGTCGCAGCAACGCCGCCGCGCCTATGACGGACGCGAAGAAGATGGACTCCTCACCAAGGGTGTCGAGGCCGCGCTGGTCAAAGTTGACCGACGAGACGACGTTCGCCGTCTGATGCGAGGCTGACGCGTGCACCGCGCGGTCTCGATACGGGTGATCCGACGAACCGAAGGTCGGCATGCCGACCACGCCCCACACGAACAGGACGGCCATGAGACCGCCCCCGACAAAAAACAGCAGGTAACGCGTCGACCGGCTCATGACCGCGAGGCCGCCGTCATTGCCGACCGCCCCTAATCTTTCTGATGGCGAGCATGACCATCAGCGGCACGAACGCCGTGCCCACCGCCAGTTGCGACAGCGCGACGTCGGGCGCCTGCAGCGCCAGGAACAGCAGCGCCAGCGTCAGGCCGAAGAACGCGTACGTGACGGCCTGCCGCTCGGGCGCATTCGTCATCACAACCGCGGTGCCAGCCGCCGCGACGATGGTCAACAAGATGATGAGAACCACGTCGTTCATTCGGGCGACTCCGACGGTGTGATGCCTTCGCGCTGTGAGATGACCCGCGCAGCCGCGGCCGCGATCGCCGGCCCCGAGAAGCTGATCAAGAACACGGTGAGCAAGATGAGCCCGGTGGCGAGACCCCAGCCCCTTGCAACCAGCAGCGACAATCCGATCAGCGGAGCGCCGATCGTCGTCACCGGCGACAGGTAGTGCAACCGCACCAGCGCGTCTCGCAGCCACAGCGCGGCCCACGACGACACGACGATGATCCCGACGCCAGAAAACAGCAGCACGTAAGCGAAATTCTTCATCGCTTACCTCGGCCCGAGCAACCGCGTGTAGACGAGCACCCCGGTGACAGCGAGCACGGCCAACACGAACGGCACGATCAGGTAGCCGGATTGACCGTACGCCTGCGAGAGCAACAAGCCGGTGAGGACGTCGGCCGATCCCCCAAGCGACAGTCCGACGACCCGGTCGACTGGGCCGTGCCGCGACGACAACAACAGCGCCGGGACCAGTGAACCGAGCAGCAAGATGATGCTCGCCAAATACCAAGGCGTCGCGGGGTTCATTTCGGACGGCTCACTTCCCGACGACCCCTTCCAGGTCAGGGGGGCCGCTCACCAGCTCGTGCTTGAAAAGGCGGCTCCCGTCGACGTCCTCGTCATAGATCACCGAACCCGGCGTGCTGGTGATGGCGAGCGTCGCGAGGCCACGGTGAATGTCGGCCTCCCGCTCCGACCTTCGGCGTAGCGGCACCTCGCCGAACGTGGCGCCCACGTCACGCCGGACGACGTGGCGAGCGGCCAACGCGAACGCCCGCACCGTGTCGGCGACGGCGTTCACCGCGATCACCGGCAACCACCGCAGCCAGCGCGGGTCCGGCGCCCAGCTGCCGCCGATGAGTCGCCGCGCGACGTAGGCGCCGATCCCGGAGAGGAGCCCGGCGCCGATCGCGGCTGAGATGTCGGGCAACGTCGTGCCCGCAAGCGTCAGCTCCCAGACGCCAACCATCAGCGCCCACCACAGCGCAATCTCGAGCACCATGTCTCTCCTCGAGAGCGGGGACGATCTTGCGTGTGCTTGCCCCGGCGTTCGCGCGTTCAACCACCGCCTCGAACGCGGCGGTCAACCCGGCGTGGTCGACAGTCGCTCGCGAAGTCGGTCGAACAGCGCCGCGAGGGGCGCGGCCACGCTCGCCAGCCAGGGCGTTTTCGGCAGGTCCGGATGCGGCTGCACCACCGGCAACCGGCTCGGCGTCGTCAACGCCCGCATCACCTCGGCCTGCCGCGCGGCCGGTACCTGCGTCGCGACACGCGGCAGCAACTGCTGCTCGCAACGCAGGTAGTCGAGCACTTGGTCGATGAACGAGGTCAACTGCTCGTCAAACAACCGCGACCGCTCGTCGACCCAACGCGCGACGACGAGCTGCCGCTCGAACGCCAACTTGCGCTCACGCAACTCGTTGATCACGTCGTCTCCGTCGTCCAGGTGCTCGCGCAAGGCGGGGGACAAGACGCGCTCCTTGCGGCTCTCGCGTGGCAGCAACGTCCAGCGCAGCCGACGCAGCGCCGCTGCTCGCGCCGCCATCTCGTCGCCCGGCAGCACACCCTCGGGGTGCGGCTGCGGGCGGACGTCGGCGAGCAACTCACGGGTCTGCGACTGCCAAGTTCGCAACAGCGCGACGAGCGGGGGCTCGGCTGAGCCGTGCAAGGTCGACATGAGGGCTCACTGCCCCGACTACGGACGTTTAGCCATCCGGTTGCGGGACAGCAAACGGAGCATGGTGACCCGCGAGCAGGTTCTTGAACTGGTCGAGGGCGGCCGCGACTACCAGGAGGCTGGGCGTCAGCTCGGCATCAGCCCGGGCCTCGCGTACATGATCGCCACCGGGCTGCCCGCCGACGGCGGCGACAGCCTCGCGCCGACCGAAACGCGACGTCCGGGATTCTTGCCGGGAAGCACACAACACCTCGCGAATCGCGCGGAGCCGGTAAATCCCACGGGCTCTGAAAAGGTGCTCGCCTGGGTTCGGCAACGCGCGCGGGAAGACAGCCAGATGGCCGAGGCGGCGGCGCGCGCAGACGCCAAACCGCCACCCAAGTCAAGCAAACCGAGCAAGGGAAAGAAGAGCTGACGTGGGCGTACGAGGGTGGCTTTCGACCGCGGCTCTTGACCGGAAGGTTCACATTCAAGCGGTGAGGGCGTTCACTGGGGATGTCCGGCCCGGCCGAGGTCGAGCCGGCGTCACCACCGACACGACCGGAACCGAGGTGTGACCGTGGCAACCGACAACGTGGCGACCGACAACCTGCTGTCAGGCCTGTTGGCGGGCGACACCGATCCGGCGGCGCTCAGCGGCTTCACCGATCACCCGCCGCGCATGGGGTTTTTCACCGACACGTCGGTGTGCATCGGCTGCAAGGCGTGCGAGGTCGCCTGCAAGGAGTGGAACCACATCCCCGAGGACGGCCTGAACTTCACCGGTATGTCGTACGACAACACCGGCGGGCTCGGCGCCGACACGTGGCGGCACGTCGCGTTCATCGAGCAGCGCAAGCCGATCGCGGGCCAGATCGCAGGCGTTCAACACGCCGACGTCGGCGCGCCGGCCGTCGATGACGCTGGTAGCGAGCTGCGTTGGTTGATGGCGAGCGACGTGTGCAAGCACTGCACGAGCGCTGCCTGCCTCGACGTCTGCCCCACCGGATCGCTATTCCGCACCGAGTTCGGCACCGTCGTCGTCCAAGAAGACATCTGCAACGGGTGCGGCTACTGCATCCCGGCGTGCCCGTATGGCGTCATCGACCAGCGCAAGGACGACGGACGCGCGTGGAAATGCACGCTTTGCTACGACCGCCTCGAAGTCGGGATGGAGCCGGCCTGCGCGAAAGCCTGTCCCACCGACTCGATCCAGTTCGGCCCACTCGACGAACTGCGCGAGCGCGCCGCGCAACGCGTCGATGACCTGCACGCAGCAGGCGTCACCGACGCCCGGCTGTACGGCGAGGATCCCACCGACGGTGTCGGCGGCGCGGGCGCCTTCTTCTTGTTGCTCGACCAGCCCGAGGTCTACGGGCTGCCGCCCGACCCGGTCGTCACGACGCGCGACCTGCCGTCGATGTGGCGCCACGTCGGCGCGGCGGCCTTGACGCTGGCAGTCGGCGTCGCGGCCGCGTTCCTCGGAGGTCGGCGGTCATGAGCACCTCCGACGTCACCAAGGAAGGGATCAAAGGCGTGCGACCCGGTCGCGACGCGATGGTCGGCGTGGCGGCCGGGCGCGCAGACGGCAGCCAACCGTCGCGCAAGCGCCGCGCCGAGCAGTCGATGGTGCCCGACGCGAAATTCTCGTCGTACTACGGGAAACCGATCATCAACCCGCCGGTGTGGAAGGCACCCGACATCCCGGGTTACTTCTTCCTGGGCGGCCTTTCTGGCGCGGCTTCCGTGCTGGGCGCATGCGCCAGCGTGACGGGGCGGCCGGCGCTCGCGAGAGCCAGCAAGGTCGGCGCGCTCGCCTCCATCAGCCTGGGCATGGTCGGCCTGGTGCACGACCTCGGCAAGCCGTCGCGCTTCGTCAACATGTTGCGTGTCTTCAAGCCGACCTCGCCGATGAGCGTCGGCTCGTGGGCGCTCGCCGGATATGGGCCGGCGGCCGGGACCGCCGCGCTCACCGCACTCACCGGGCGCCTGACCGGTGTCGGCGCGGTCGCCACCGGAACCGCCGCGGTCATCGGGCCCTTCATCTCCGCTTACACCGCGGCGTTGATGTGCGACACCGCCGTCCCGTCGTGGCACGAGGCTTACCGCGAGATGCCGTTCGTGTTCGTTGGCTCCAGCGCAACCGCCGCGGGCGGTCTGGGCATGATTGCGGCGCCGGTGGTGGAGGCCGGCCCGGCGCGCAAGGCCGCGCTGTTCGGCGCGGCGCTCGAGCTGGTCGCGGCGCAGACCTTGACCCGGCGGCTCGGCCAACCGCTGGCCGAGCCTTACCACAAAGGAAAGAGCGGTACTTGGCTAAAGGTCTCCGAAGCGCTGACCACGCTCGGTTCCATCGGGAGTGTCGTGCTCGGACGACGTAGCCGCGCGGCGGCTGTGGCGAGCGGCGCGGCCTTGGTCGCGGGCTCAGCCCTCAGCCGGTTCGCCATCTTCGAGGCCGGCATGGTGTCGGCCCACGATCCCGACCACACCGTGCGGCCGCAGCGGGAGCGGCTGCAACAGAAGCGGCTTGAGCAGGGTTAGCGCAACGCCGGTGTCGGGCCGGTCGCCTTGTCGTGAATGCCCTCGGTGAGGTCGAGCAACGCGGCGTCCGCTGACATCCGCGGCTGCCAATCGAGTTCGGAGCGCGCCCGCGTGGTGTCCATCAACGGTGTGAGCGCCGCCATGTCGACCCAGCCGGCGTCCGTCGGTTGCAAACCGAGCGCGTACGTCGCGCTCGCCAACGCCCGGACGACGCCCAGCGGCGCGTGCACGGGACGCGCGTGAAACAGTCGCGCCAACCGCGCCGCGTCGAGCACCGGGTCGGCCGCGATGTTGAACGCGCCCCGCACGTCGCGAACCAGCGCCGCGACGTACGCCGCCGCCACGTCGTCCGTGTGCACTGCCTGGAAGCGAATCGCCTCCGGCATCGGCACGATCGGCAACAACCGCGGCCGCACGGCCGAACGAGGCACCAGCGGGCCGAGGAAGTAGCGCGCGATCTCGGTGCCCGCGTCGCGCTGGAAGATCAGCGATGGCCGTAGCCGGACGACGCGCAAGGTGGGATGCGCGGCTTCCAACCGGTCAAGCATCGCCTCCACCGTTGCCTTGTCACGTGAGTAGGACGACGTGGCGATGCCGGTGTGCGGCCAGTTCTCGTCGACCGCGCGGTCCTTCGGCCCAGGGGCATAGACACCGACGGACGACGCGTGCACCAACGTCCGCACGCCACTCGCCAGAACCGCGTCGAAGAGCCGCCGGCTGCCGTGCACGTTTGTGAGATGAAGTTGGCTGCGACGGCGCGCCGGCTGGATCTGCCACGCCAGGTGCACAACCGCATCGGCGCCGTCGAGCACGGGAGCCAACTCGTCCGACGTCAGATCGGCGGCGTGCCAGCTGACCTTACCGCCGTATCCGTAATCGGCGGCCTGATCGTTGCCCGGTGGGCGACGCGTGACACCGACGATGTGATCGACCTCGGGACGGTCCTTCAAGGCCCGCAACAGCGAGACGCCGACGTTGCCTGTGGCACCGATTACAACCACCCTCACGGCCGCAACACCACCTTCACGACACCGTCTTCCTTGCGTTTGAAGGCTTCGTAAAGTTGCGGCGCCGACTCCAGCGGCGCCTGGTTCGTGACCAGACCTGCGGCGTCCCATGGATCGCCGTTGCGCAGCACCTCCAGGATGTCCGCGGTCCAGCGCCGAACATTCGCCTGGCCCCAACGGATCGTGATCTGCTTGTCGAACAGGTCGCCGATCGGGAAGTTGGGAAACCACATGCTGTAGACCCCGATCACCGAGACCGTGCCCCCTCGACGCGCCGATCCGAACGATTGCCGAAGGCCGATCAACCGGTCCGGCTGCACTTTCAGCGTCTGCAACAGCCGGTCCGGCGCGGAGCCGGCAGCGTCCATGCCCACCGCGTCGATGACGGAGTCGGCGCCGCGGCCCTTCGTCAGTTGCTCGATCGCTGCGATCACCTCACCGGGCGAGTCGAACTGGGTCGCGTCGAGCGGCTCGACGCCGTGTCGCGCCGCCATCTGCAGCCGCGCCGCGACGATGTCGACGCCGATCACCCGCCCCGCGCCGTGATGCAGCGCGATACGCGACGACATCTGCCCGATCGGGCCAAGCCCGTACACCACCACAGTCGACCCGGGTTTGACGTCCGCGTACTGCACCGCCTGCCACGACGTCGGCAACACGTCTGACACCAACACCGCTGCCATCTCGGGTATGGAGTCATCGACCCGGATCGGGCCGAAGTGCGCCATCGGAACGCGCAAGTATTGCGCCTGCCCGCCCGGCACGCCGCCGTACATGTGCGTGTACCCGAACAGCGAGCCGCCCTTGCGGCCCTTAAGGTTTTGCGTCTCTTCGCACTGGCTGTACAACCCGCGGGAGCACATGAAGCAATGGCCGCATGAGATGTTGAACGGAACCACCACGCGATCACCGGGCGAGATGTGCGAGACCTCCGAACCGATCTCCTCAACAATGCCCATCGCCTCGTGCCCGATGATGTCGCCGGGCCGCATGGCCATCGTGGCGCCGTGGTCGTACAAGTGGAGGTCGGAGCCGCAAATCCCGGTCGCGGTCACCTTGATGATCGCGTCCGTGGGTTGCTCGATCTTCGGGTCGGGCACCTCGTCGACGCTCACCTTGCGAGGGCCCATCCAGCGAACCGCCAACATGCCGTCGCTAGTGCCCCGACGGCGACACGCTAACCGCGTTCAGCCGAGCTGGCGCAGCGCCGCGGCGAGCTCGGTCGAGATCTCCCGGGCGAGAAAGCCGACCGGCCCGACCGACGCCGCGAGTCGGTTGCCGGCCTCCGCGTGTAGCCGCGCGCCCCAGACCGCAGCCTGCGCTGGCTCCGCGCCGCGGGCGAGCAGACCGCCCACCGCGCCGGCGAGCACGTCGCCCGAACCGGACACGCCGAGCCCGCTCGCGCCGTGATCGTCAATCCAACACTGGCCGTCCGGATCCGCGGTCACGGACAACTCCCCGCCACCGTGCACCACCGCCTTCGCCAGTCCGGCCGCGCGGATCGTGTCCGCGACCGCGTCGACGTCGTCCGGCCCCGAGAGCCCCGAGAGCCCCGAGAGCCCCGAGAGCCCCAAGAGCTTCGCCAGCTCCGACAGATTCGGCGTGAGCACGGCGGGCGGAGCGGCGACCGCCGGTTCCTGATCCGGCGTCACGAACGACAGCGCGAGCGCGTCGAGCAGCACGCGTCCGCGCACGTGTGGCAGTAGCCGCGCGACCAGTTCGCGGGCGCAGTTCACGCCCGCGAGCCCGGGGCCGATCACGACCGCGTCGGCATCCTTCGCGAGATCGACGAGCAGGTCGGACGACGTGGGCGCGACGTGGCCGGCGTCGGTCTCGGGCAGCGGCCGCACCAGCGCCTCGGGCAGCGCGACGCCCAGTTCGGCCGCTCGCGATTCGACCGTCGCGACCTGCAGTTTCCCGGCGCCGACGCGCAACGCAGACTCTGCTGCGAGTAGCGCGGCACCGGCGGTCTCCCGCGATCCACCGACGACGAGCACGCATCCGCGGTCGTTCTTGCTACCGGACGGCATCGGCAGCGGCCACGAGCGCAGCAGCCCGGCGGTGACGGTGTGCCTAGATGTCGACATGGGTGTCATGTCCCGCAGTCGCTGGCGCTCCATGCTCCTCGAGGTGGTCGATCACGTCGTGTTCGACCAGTCGCAGTCGTCCGTCGGAGTCGCGCTCGTACGACGTGACACCCCCGTTGTGAAACCGGGTGCGCCGGTCGATGTCGAGGATCTCCTGCTCTGTGAGGCTTTCCACGATGTAGCGGGTGACGAAGAGCACCGCTTGATGCGAGAAGACCGCGACGCGCAGCGGCTCGGGCGCGTTGCGCAACTCGGCGAGCCACCCGCGCACGCGCGAGGCGACGTCCGCCCAGCTCTCGCCGCGCGGCGGACGGTAGTAGAACTTGCCGAGCTTCATCCGCCGCGCGGCCTCGTCCGGGTAGCGCTCACGAATGCCGAGGCCCGTGAGCCCGTCGAAGAGCCCGAGGTCGCGCTCGCGCACCCGTTCGTCGCGCTGAATGTCGAGGTCGAGCCCGGCCTCGGCTAACGCGATGCGCGCTGTCGCGTAGGCACGTTCGAACGGCGACGACACGACGAGCGTCGGCCGCAGTTCAGGTGGCTGCGCGCCCAAGCGGCGACCGACGGCCGCCGCTTGGCGTCGTCCGAAGTCTGACAGCGGCACATCGGGATCGCGGATATCGATGTCGATCGTCGGCGAACCGCGCTCGATCGCCCGTTGGTCAGCGACATTGCCCTCACTTTGGCCATGCCGCACAAGCCATAGGCGATCAAGAGTCACACGCCAGCCGTACCCACAGCGGTCTCGGTGTGATCACGCAGGTCGATGACTTTCGGAGCGTCAACGGCCGCGGCCGCCGCTTCGAGCACGTCGGTGATCTCGTGGCCGATGAGCTCGTGGCGCGCCAGCAGCGCGTCGCGCAACGCCTCGACGAGGTGCCGGTTCGACTCGAGCAGCCCCTTGGCCTTGACCTTCTGCTCCTGCAGCACGTCCTCGACGGCGGTGCGGCCGTCGCGGTCGCCGAGCACCCGGCCGACGAGGTTGGTGTCGGAGAACCCGCTGTTTTGCACCGCCACAAGGGAAACCAGGCTGTCTTGCATACCCGCGGCGCCGACCATCTGCGCGGCCGTGTTGGTGGCCGCGGCGAGGTCGCCGGCCGGGCCGGTCGAGACGTCGCCGAAGAAGATCTCCTCGGCCGACTGGCCCCCCATCGCGATCTGGATCATCGCCAGCATCTCGGCGCGGGAGCGGGTGTAGACGTCCTCGCGGTCGCCGTGCGCGAGCAGACCGAGCGCGGTGCGCCGCTTGATGATGCTCAACACCTCGAGCCGCCGCTCGGGCGCCACCAGCCACGCGACCGTGGCGTGACCGGCTTCGTGCGTGGCGATCAGTCTCGCCTCGTGGTCGGTGTAGTGCACCGGCTGGCCCAAGCCGATCTCGGAGTCGAGTCTGGCCTGCTCGACGTCGACCCAGGTCATCGCCCGGCGCGCGTCTTGCACCGCGTTGATCAACGCCTCGTCGAAGAGGCCCTCGAGCATCGCGGGGCTGTAGCCCTGCGTGACCGCCGCGAGCGCGTCGCGGCGCTCACCGTCGTCCAACTCCTCGACGTGCGACTTGCGGGCAAGGAAGTGGTCGATGAGTTCGCGTCGTCCGGACTTGTCGGGGCGGTCAAAGGTGAGCCGCTGGTCGAATCGGCCAGGCCGCAGCAACGCGGGGTCGAGCGCGTCGGGCCGGTTGGTGGAGGCGATCAGCATGATGTTGGCCGGCTTCAGGCGCGGCTTCTTCAGCTGGTGCTGCGCCGGCATCAGCAGGTTGACGGCGTCGACGACCTTGCCGATCGCCCGCTCGCCTGCCGTCGGTTGGTCGAACGACTGTAGCTGCACCAGCAACTCTTGCACCGCCATGCCGAGGTCGCTGCTGCCGACAAAAGGCGTCTGCTGCATCGGATTCGCAATCGAGCGCGCGATCGCCAAGCCTTCGAGGCCACCGCAGTTGAGGGCGTGGTTGTGCGTTTCGTCGGAGCTGAAGGCGGCCACGCCGGAGCGGGCGCCGCCCAGCGCGTCGAACTCGTCGATGAAGCCGATCGCGCCGCCCTCTTTGCGGGCGAGCGCGCGCAACGCGCGGAAGTAAGAGCGCACCTTGCGCTGCGTGGCGCCCTGGAAGCTCGACTGGAAACTCGTGGCGGTCGCGAACAGGAACGGCACGTTGGCCTCGGCGGCGATCGCCTTTGCGGTGTAGGTCTTTCCGGTTCCAGGCGGGCCGTCGAAGAGCAGGCCGCGGCGAGGCCGGCCGCCCATCTCACGGGCGAACGTCTTATGCGCGAGGAAAAGGTTGAGCGAGCGCACGACCTCGGCCTTGACGATGTCGATGCCGACGACGTCGGAGAGCCGGACGTCGATCTGCTCCGGCCGCACCACCTGGTGTGGCGAGCGGCCGAGCGCGACGAAGTACACGACCATCGCGACGGCCAGCAGGATGAAGAACAAGATCGGGGTGATCAGCAGCCAGTTGATCTCCGGCAGGCCGAACTTGATCGGGTTGCGCGTCGCGACGCGGTACCAAAGCCACGCGGTGGGAATCGCGAGGACGAGCGCGACCCGCCACAATCGCCGGCGACGCAGCTTCTCGCGATGGCGGCCGACGTCGGCGATGCCCGCGTTCAGCACCTTGCCGGTCGAGACGCTGGCGAGCTGGTCGAAGGCGTTGGCGGTGTGTCCGGCTGTGCGACCGTCCACGAAAATCCCCCCTCATCGGGCTCAAGGTGGGCGCCGCAGCTGCCGATGACGTCGAGGACGGTCGGGTTCTACCGCGCGCTACTGTCTGCCCTGCGAGTCTCCCAGCGCCCGACCGCTCCTGGCTACTCTGGGTAGCCGTCTTCACCCGTTCGGGCCAAGGCGTTAGATTCCGCTTCCATGCGAGAGCTCGACTGGTTGCTCGACTCCGATCCCGCCATCCGCTGGCAGGTGCTGCGCGACCTCGCCGACGCGGCACCTGAGGTCGTGGCCGCTGAGCGCGCACGGGTCGCCACGTCCGGCTGGGGCGCGCGGCTGCTCGCGCTGCGTGACGACGACGGTCAGTGGGCCGGTGGCGCCTGCTTTCCCGCTCACGGACGACGAACGCGATGCGACGGCCAGCCGTGGACGTCGACCTTCCCGACGCTCGATCTACTCCGCGACTTCGGTCTCGACCCGACGTCACCGAAGACGGTCGAGGCGATCCGACTCGTGCGCGACAACTGCCGATGGGAGTACGCGGGCGAACGCTTCTTCGACGGCGAGGTGGAGCCGTGCATCAACGGCCGCACGGTCGCGTTGGGCGCCTACTTCGGCCAGGACGTCGAGCCGATCGTGCGGCGGCTGCTCGGCGAGCAGTTAGACGACGGAGGGTGGAACTGCGAGACCGAGAACGGCTCGGTGCGGTCGTCGTTCGCGACGACGCTGTGCGTGCTCGACGGGCTGCTCACCTACGAGCGCGCGCGCGGCGCTTCACCGGGGACGACCGCGGCTCGGCGACGGGGCGAGGAGTACCTGCTGGAGCGGCGGTTGTTCCGGCGGCTGAGCACCGGCGAGGTGGTCAACCCAGCGTGGCTCGAGTTCTCGTATCCACCGCAGTGGCACTACGACGTGCTTCGCGCGCTCGACTACTTCCGCCGTGCGGGCGGCGCACCCGACGCCCGGGTCGACGAGGCGATCGAACTCGTGCGATCGAAACGGCAACCGGACGGTAGCTGGCTGCTCGAGAACACCCATCCGGGCGAGCAATATTTTCCGCTGGAAGACGGCGACGGCCGACCCAGCCGGTGGAACACGCTTCGGGCGCTGCGCGTACTGCGCTGGTACAAGCGGTAGCCCTACAGCCCCGCGGCCCTACAGCCCCGCGAACAGGTCCGTTTCCCAGTTGTGGTCGCCCTCGCCGGGGCCACGCTCTCCGCGCATCAAGATGAAGTGCTCGCGGCCGAACGCCTTGTGCCCGATGTGATTCGACAGAGCGAAGAACGGGCCGTCGACTTCGATCTGGGTGGCGTGCGCGCGCATCGCGTCCATCTTGGCGTCGAGGAAATCCCGCGCGTCAATGGCGGTGGTGATCACGTCGTCCGGCTTGGCCAGGGGGATGTCGTCGGCCGACTCGACACCGCCGAAGAACGACTCCTCGCCGGCGGCTTTCAACGCGTCGATTCCGGCTTGGAGAACCGAGCGCGGGATGCCTGTCCAGTAGAACTTCTTGACGATTTCGCGGGTTTGCTCGACCGCGCGGGTCGCCACGCGATGCGCCTGGATGTGGTCGGGGTGGCCGTAGCCTCCGAAGTCGTCGTAGGTGACGACGACCTGCGGCCGCACCTCTTTGATGACCTCGACCAGGTAAGCGGCGGCCTCGTCAACATCAGCCCGCCAAAAGCATCGCGGGTTGTCGTTCGCCGGCGTCTCCATCATTCCGGAGTCGCGGTACCGGCCGGGACCGCCAAGAAATCGATGGTCTTCGACGCCGAGTGCCGCGCAGGCCTTGTCGAGCTCGTGGATGCGCCAACCGCCCAGTTGGTCGGCCTGGTCGGCGGCGAGCATCGCAAGCTCGGGCACGAGGACCTCGCCCTCTTCGCCAAGCGTGCAGGTGACGAGGGTGACGTGCGCGCCCTCCGCCGCGTACTTGGCCATGGTGGCTCCGGTGCCGATGGTCTCGTCGTCGGGATGGGCGTGCACCAGCAGCAGGCTGCGATCAGTCATGCCGCACAGCGTATTAGGCGGTACTGGCAGGATCGGTCGGGTGAGCTTCCCGGAGTTGTACGCGCGCACCGCCCGCTTCACCCTCGGCCGGCCGCGCAGCTTCGCCGTCGCGCCCGACGGCTCGCGCATCACCTTCTTGCGCTCGCGCGGCGGCTTCGATCGCGCCACCTGCCTGTGGGTCTACGACGTGGAGGCCCGCTTCGAGCGGCCGGTCGCCGATCCCGTCGCACTGCTGTCGTCAGAGTCAGACGACGTCCCGGACGCCGAACGGGCCCGCCGCGAGCGGGCGCGCGAGCACGCCGGCGGCATCGTGAGCTACGCGACTGACGCGGCCTTCACGCAAGCGTGCTTCGCATTGGTCGGCCGGCTCTTCGTCGCAGACCTCGTTGACGGAGGTGCCCGCGAGGTCGAGGCGCGAACGCCGGTCTTCGACCCGCGCTTCGACCCGACCGGACGACGGGTGGCTTACACGTGCGACGGCACGTTGCGGGTGATCGACCTAGAGGACGACGACCGCGAGCTGGTGGCCGAGGACGACGTCTCGTGGGGCGTGGCGGAGTTCGTCGCCGCCGAGGAGATGAACCGGCAGCGCGGCTTTTGGTGGGCACCCGATGGCGAGTCGCTGCTGGTGAGCCGGGTCGATGAGAGCAACGTGCGGCGATGGCACATCGGCGACCCGTCGCAGCCAGAGCGGACGCCGGCCGTCGTCGCGTATCCGGCCGCCGGAACACCGAACGCGGATGTCACGCTGTGGCACGTCACGCTCGACGGCACACGCCGGCAGGTCGACGTCGACCGAAACGAATTCCCCTATCTGGCAAACGTCCGCTGGCGCCCGAGACACCGGCCGCTCGTCCAAATCGTGTCACGCGACCAGCGCACCGTGCGCGTTGTCGAGGTGGACGTCGAGAGCGGCGCCACGTCGCTGGTGCGCGAAGACACCGACCCGCATTGGATCGAGCTGGTTAGCGGCGTGCCCGACCGGGTTCCGGACGGTCGGCTCGTTTACACCGCGGACGTCGATGACACTCGCCGTTTGCTGATTGGCGACACACCTGTCACGCCGGCTGGGTTGCAGGTGCATGCGGTCGCCTCCGTGAGCGAAGGCGGTGACGTGCTCTTCCTCGCGTCGTCCGAGCCGACCGAACAGCAGGTGTGGGCCGTGTTCGCGCCTGACTACAGCGAGTGCGTGCCGCTGACCACGTCGTCTGGTGTTCATTCTGGCGTCGGCGCGAGCGACGCCCTGATCGTCACAAGGGCGTCCCTCGAACACGACGGCGTCGACACAGCGGTGTTCAAGAACGGCGAGCAGGTCGGTGTGATCGAGTCGTTGGCCGAGCCGGCGCCGTTCGAGCCCCGCGTTTCGATCTCGAGGCAAGGCTCTCGCGAGTTGCGCACGGCGTTGGTGCTGCCGCGCGACCACGTTCCTGGATCCACACGGCTGCCGGTGTTGATGGATCCGTACGGCGGCCCGCACGCGCAGCGGGTGCTGGCGTCGCGCGGCGCGTATCTGCCGTCGCAGTGGCTTGCCGATCAAGGGTTCGCGGTCGTCGTCGTCGATGGCCGAGGCACGCCGGGCCGTGGCCCGGCCTGGGAGCGGGCGATCGCGGGAAACCTCGCCACGCCGGTGCTCGACGACCAGGTCGAGGCGTTGCAGGCGCTCGCCGACACCAACCGCGACCTCGACCTCACGCGAGTCGCGATCCGCGGTTGGTCGTTCGGCGGCTACCTGGCCGCGCTGGCGGTGTTACGCCGTCCGGACGTCTTTCACGCCGCCGTCGCGGGGGCGCCCGTCACCGACTGGCGCTTGTACGACACGTACTACACCGAGCGCTATCTCGGCGTCGACGCGTCGGCGCCGGCCTACGACGCCAGTTCGCTGATCAACGACGCGCCGTCGCTGGCCCGCCCACTGCTGATCGTGCACGGGCTCGCCGATGACAACGTGGTCGCCGCGCACACGTTGCGGCTGTCGACCGCGCTGCTGGCGGCGGGCCGACCGCACAGCGTGCTGCCGCTGTCGGGCGTCACGCACATGACGACGCAGGAGACCGTCGCGGCGAACTTGCTCAGTCTCGAGGTCGCGTTTCTGCGGCGATCTCTCGGTATTGCCTAGCGAGTTGCTTGGCCCGGGCTTTGACGCTGGCCAGGTTCACCGACCAGCCGACCCCGAACGCGCGAGGCACGAACACCCGCGCGTCGTCTGGCGCCCAAAGGCTGCGCTTGATGCGCGCGGGCGAAGGCGTGCGGAAGTCGTACGGGACCTTGCCGACGCTGCCTTGCCAGGTGCGTTCCTTCTTCGGACGACGCAACTCCTTGGCGACCGCCGCGGCCGCGAGCCCTGCGGCCACCAGCCGGATCGCGCCGCGCAACTTGCCCCGGCGATCACGGCGTCGTTTCAGATCCTGCCCGGCCCGCTTCGCTGCCATCGTCGTCCTCGCTGTTCGTCGCTGGGAAACAGATCTTGGGTCGATTCTGCCTCGTGCTGGCTGGGTACGCCGAAGGCATGGTTACCTGGTTGACCCGCAGCCTGTTGTTCATCGTTGCCGGGGCGGTCCTCGCTTATGCCGTCACAGCGCAGACCGAGCACATCGACCTGCAGACGACCGGCATCATCTTGTTGCTCGTCGGGGTCTTCGACCTGCTGCTCAACGCGGGGCTCGAGCTGTACTACCGCCAAGCGCCGCGCTCGATCACCGCCACCACGTACCCAAGGCACGACGACACGTACGCGACCAGGCCCATCCCGCGCGACCCCGACTGGCGCTAGCTAGCGTCAGTGGACGATCTCGACCTTCGCCACGCTGGCCCAGAAGTACCGCGACTGCGGGTTCTTCTTCGGTGAGACGACCAGCCGGAAGGTGTGCTCGCCCGGTGGTAACTCGGGGCTGGTCCACAGCAGGGTGTGCGCGGCGCGGGTTGGCGAGTAGAAGTCGACGAGGTCGGGCGCCTGGCGGTCGACGCTTACCTCTGCCATGCCTTGCTGCTTGTCGACGGAGCCGAAGAACCGGATCTGCTTTCCGTTGAAGCGAATTCTGACCTCGTCACCGGCGACGCTGCAGTACGCGTCGCCACCGATGTCGGTCTCGTACCCGCTGCCGTGCAGCCACGCGCCGGTGTAGTCGAACTCGTTGAGGCCACTGCCGACAACGTAGTCGAGCACCGCGGTCACGTTGCCGACCGTCGTCGTGCCCTCTCGATTTCGCGCGGCCTGGTCGACGACGGATTCCTCTCCGGTGTCGATGACGGCCTGATATCCGCTCGTGTCGAGCCCTTGGACCGTCTCGCGCAGCGCCGCTTCAATGCGCCGGAACTCCTCGGTGCGCGCGGCGTCCTTTTGCGCGCCGGTGTACGCCACCTCGCGCGCACGGTCGTGCACGGACGACACACGACCGGAGATGTCGGCGGCGCCCACGGCGGCGGATTCGGAAACCCGCCCGATCTCACGCGTCGTTGCGGTCTGTTGAGTGACGGCGCCGGCGATGGACGCGGTGCTGTCGCAGATCTTGGACATCGTCGCGGTCATCTGGGCGATCGTGGACGAGGCGCGCTCGGAGCTGTCGTTGATGCCCGTGACGATCGCCCGCACCTGATCGGTGGCGTGCGCCGTCTGCTGCGCGAGGTCGTTGACCTCGGCCGCGACAACGGCGAATCCGCGGCCCGCGTCTCCAGCGCGCTGCGCCTCGATCTTGGCGTTGAGCGCAAGCAGGTGGGTTCGCCGGGCGAGGGCGGTGATGCTGTTGGTGATCTCGTCGACTCTTTGCAGCGCGGCGGTGAGATCTTTGACGCAAGCGTCGGCGACGTCGCCTTGACCCGCCGCGGTGACGGCGATGTCCGCGGCGACCGTGGCGTGATTCGCGACCTCGCTGATGGTCGCGTTCAGCTCCTCGGTAGCCGACGCGACGGCGTTGATGCCGCCCGCCACGTCCGCTGCGGTGACGCCGACGTCGTAGGCCTGGCCTGCGGTCATCTCGGCGGCGTCGAGCATCTGCTTGTGGACGTCGGCCGCGGCGAGCCGCGCGTCGCGCATGCGGTCGGTGCCGTGGCGCACGGTGCCCACCACCGTGACCAGCCGGTCGATGAGCTCGGCGACGCCCCGCTCCAGTTGGCCGAGATCGTCGGCGAGCGGCGTGATCTGGGCAGCGTGAAGATCGCCCGCAAGCGCTCGCTCGACAGCCGCGCGCAACTGCCTGATGCGCGCGCGACGACGCAGGAAGGCGGCGGCTTTCACACGCGCTCCTTTCCCAGCGTCCAGCGACGAGCCTGCTCTTCACTGAGTCGCCAGGTTCGCGCGCCACCTAAAGCGTTCGTGGATGCAATCTATGGGCCAGTCCCCGACAGGGCTAGGGATCTCGTTGGTCTCGGGGTGGCACGTGGTGGGTGAGGCCACTGGGGCTTCGCCAGGTGGCGGAGCCGTCGGGGTGGCGATTGAGTTTCCACGGGCGGAAGGTTTTCAACCGGTGGTG